>JAJYHG010000077.1 GCA_021784895.1 Actinomycetes bacterium | reverse complement strand
CGGCGCCTCGGCGGGGCGCAAGCACAGCACGAAGGTCGCTCCAGGCGCCATGCTGTCCGCCAGCGTCAGCGTCCCGCCCATCCGCTGCGCCAGCTCGCTGCCAATCGCGAGGCCCAGGCCGAACCCCGCCTCGCCGCCGGTCTCACGCCCGCGCTTGAAGCGCTCGAAGATCAGCGAGCGCTCCTCGGGGGCCACGCCCGGCCCGGCGTCAGAGACGCTCAGCGACGGCTCGGGACGCGAGCTGACCGTGACCGTGATGGCGCTGCCGGCCGGCGCCACCCGAAGCCCGTTGTCGAGCAGGATGCGCAGGATCCGGGCGACGCTGCCGGGGTCGGCGAGCGCCCAGGCCTGGCTGCCGTCGTCGACCAGCGCGATCCGCACCTCGCGCCCGGCGCTCGCGAGCTCGAACTCCGCCGCCACCGCGCGCACCAGTTCGCCGAGCTCAACCGGCTCCGAGCGCAGGCTCACCTGGGCGTCAATGCGGCTGAGATCTAGCAGATCACCCGCCAGCCGCGCGAGCCGGCGTGACTGAACGCGAGCGCGCTCGAGCAGCGCCGAAGCGTCCTGCAGGTCAGGGACATCGGCCTGCAGGTCCTCCTCCAGCAGCTCGAGCATCCCCTCCAGCGAGGCCAGCGGCGTGCGCAGCTCGTGGGAGGCGGTGGCGACAAAGGCGCGGCGTGCCTCCTCCTGCTGGCGCAGCCGCCCCTGCATGATCGAGAACGAGCGGGACAGGTCACCGACCTCGTCCCGCGCGCGCTCGGCCGGCAGGCCGGAGACACTTGAACCGATCGCGATCTGCAGCGCCGCCTGGCGCAGGCGCTGCAGGCGGCTGACGAGCGTGCCGGCCAGCGGGATCGCGATCAGGATCGTGAGCAGGATCGCAACCCCGGCGCCGATCTCGAACGCGCGCCGCACAGCCGCGACAGCATCCCCGATCTCGTTTGTGGGGCTGATCACGAGCAGCACCGCGTCGGCCCCGGGAAGCCACACGGCCGCGCGAACGGTGGTGCCACCGGCGCCAAGCGAGACGTAGGCATGGCGATGCCCGATCGCCCGCTTGACGTTCGCCAACGGACGCGCGGCCGCAATCTGGGCCAGGGCGTTTGGGTCAGACTGGTCGATCGAGGGGATCACCGCGTTGCAGTTGCCCTGCTGATCAAGCGGACCGCAGAGCGTGACGTCAGCCGCGGGACCGAAGCGGCTCTTGAGGTGTGACTCCCAGGCGACGAGCTCGTTGGCCGCCGCAGCGGCCTCATTGGCCACCTTGCTGTGGCGCTTGGCGATCGAGCCCACGGGGATCAGCTGATACTGAATGTGGTCGATCTGGCTGAGCATCGACCCCGCCCCCTCCACCGCCGTGAACAGCGTCTTCTTGGAGGCGTTCTTGAGCGAGGTCTCCAGGCGTGGCAGCAGCACGAGCGCAGCCACGCCAAGGCTGATCGCGGTGGTCGCGAGCACGGCGCCGACGATCCGGCCACGGAGCCCGAACGCGCTCCAGCGCAGCCGCGCCAGCAACATGGCCGCCTACCCTGTGCCGAGCCGGTAGCCGGCGCCGCGCACCGTGACGATGTAGCGGGGCTTATCCGGCTCGAGCTCGAGCTTCTCGCGCAGATGACGGATGTGGACGTCGATCGCGCGTGGGTCGCGGTAGGCGCTGTCACCCCAGATCGCGCGCAGCAGCTCCTGGCGGTTCAGCAGCCGTCCCGGATCAGCCATGAGCGCGTCGAGCAGCTCGAACTCGCTGAAGGTCAGTCGCACCGGGCGATCGCCGACCGTCACGTCGCGACGCGAGCGATCGAGCGTCAGCTGCCCGACCGTGAGCACGTCAGAGCCGATCGCGCCGCCGCGCGTCCCGGTCCGGCGCAGGACCGCGCGGATGCGGCTGCGCAGCTCCGCCAGGCCAAACGGCTTGGTCACGTAGTCATCTCCGCCCGCCTCGAGCCCCAGCACCGCGTCGGCCTCCGAGTCGAGCGCAGTCAGCATGATGATCGGGACCATGTTGCGCCGCGAGCGCAGCGTACGGCACACCTCGTAACCGTCCGGGCCCGGCCCCAGCGCCACATCGAGCAGGACGATGTCAAAGTGCTCGCTGCCGGCACGTTCGATCGCCTCACGGCCACCGGACACGGCGGCCACGTTGTGGCCCTCGCGCGAGAACGAGCGGGTCAGCATCTCACGCAGATCCGCCTCGTCGTCCACGACGAGGATGTTCAGCGACGCATCGGTCGCCGCCGTCCCGTCGCCGGTCAGCTGGCTGGCACGCTCTGTGACCATTCGGCCACGATCGTAGCGATCGCCTGCTCGTCCGCCAACGTCTGCGGCTCGCCAATGCGCCCCTCCGTGGCAACCGCCCACAGCGTCACCAGCCAGGTCATGGTCGCCATGCAGACGTGCACCCAGACCATCTCGGCCGGCAGCTTGAGTTCGTACTGAACCGCTCCGATCAGCCCCTGGGCGGCGATCAGGATGCCGAGCACGGTCAGGGGTTCGAGCGGGTCCAGGCGGCCGCCGGTGCGGCTGCGCTTGAGCAGCCAGACGAAGATCGTGCAGACGCCGAAGATCACAGCCGCCGTGGCGTGCAGATTGACTGCCCATTCGAGCGTGTTCGGCCCCTCGATCGTCAGCCGCTTGATCACCTGGCCCACGTGCCCGCCCGAGTGTGGCCCGGCGGCCGTTGCCGCGGTGCCGGCAAACAGCGTGATGCCGGCCAGCACCCCGAGCCCTCTGACCGACCGGACGAGCAGCCGGTCGCTGCTGCGCGGTCGCGCTCCCCGCGGGAAGGTCGCCCGCCACGCCAGCCAGAAGGCGAAGATCAGGAGCACCATCGAGAGCAGGAAATGCGCCATCACGAAGCCCGGAGCGAGCTTCTCGAGCACCGTGAAGCCGCCCAGCACCGCCTGGGCGAGAACTCCGAGCGGTAGTGCCGCCGACAGCCACGCCAGCTCGCGCCGGAACGGGCGCCGTGCCAGCGACATCAAAAACACGACGCCGGTGATGATGCCCACCAGGCCGGCGACCATCCGGTTTGAGAACTCGATCAGTGGATGGATGCCGAGCGGCGGGTAGATGTGCCCGTAGCAGCGCGGCCAGGTCGGGCAGCCCAGGCCGGAGTCCGTGAGCCTGACGGCCGCACCGGTGAAGACGATCAGAGTCAGCGAAACCAGCGCGACGTAGGTCGCCTTGCGGAACTGGTCCTCGTTGACGGCCAGGCGGGATCGCATGCCAGCCAGGATGCTAAGCGATGCCGCGCAGCGCGGATGCAGTCGCAAGCGCGTTCAGGGACGGCGCCTCGCGATCGCGTGGCGAGGCGGCAAGGACCTCGGGCGCAAGCGGCCAGCCAATCCCCACCGCCGGGTCGTCGTAGCGGAAGCCGCGCTCGGCGGCCGGGTCATAGTAGGCCGAGACCTTGTAGGCTACGTCCGCCAGCTCGCTGAGCACGCAGAAGCCGTGCGCAAAGCCCGAGGGGATGAACAGCTGGCGGTGCGCTTGATCATCGAGCTCGAAGCCCTCCCACTGCCCGTATGTACCCGAGCCCTGGCGGATGTCGACGACCACGTCAAAGATGGTCCCCCGCGCGCAGCGCACGAGCTTCGCCTGCCCGGGCTGGAAGTGCATTCCACGGACGACGGCACGCCGGGAACGCGAGTGGTTGTCCTGGACGAAGCTCAGGCCCGGCTCGAGTCGGTCAGCCAGATCGCCACGGAAGCTTTCGAGAAAGAAGCCGCGGTCGTCCGCGAACACGTGCGGCGTCAGCACCTTTACCCCTGCAAGGCGCGTGTCGATGATCTCCACGGTTTAGAGAATCTAGAGCAGGCCGGCGAGGATGCGCTCGAGCCCCTCGCGCAAGCCCACCGTCGGCCGCCACCCGAGCGCTGAGGCCGCGCGGGCGACGTCCAGCCGGCTGCGGTTGACCTCACCGGCGCGGGCGGGCAGGAAGCGGGGGGCGGCGAGCGTCAGGCCGTGCTCAGCGCCAGCCTCGCCGAGTGCGTCGATCAGCTCGAGCACCGACGTCTCCTCGCCGCCAGCGATGTTCAGGGGGCCGCTGACCGCGGAGCCGGCGGCCAGCAGGTTGGCCGCCACGACGTCGGCCACGTCGACCCAGTCGCGCGTCTGGCGCCCGTCGCCATAGACCTGCGGCGTTGCCCCGCTGATCAGGCAGCCGCAGAAGATCGCCACCACGCCCGCCTCGCCGTGCACGTCCTGCCGGGGTCCGTACACGTTCCCGTAGCGCAGCGACACCGTCGACAGCCCGTGCAGCCTGGTGTAGAGCTCGAAGTAGCCTTCGGCGGCGAGCTTGCTCTGCCCGTAGGGGGCCAGGGAGCGGATCGGATGCGCTTCCGGCGTGGGCAGCAGCTCGGCGTCCCCGTAGAGGCCGCCGCCGGTCGAGCTGTTGACCACCCGCCGCACGCCGCAGCCTTGCGCCGCCGCGAGGACGTTGATCGCCCCGAGCACGTTGACGGCCGCGTCGTGGGCCGGATCTTCGACCGAGCGGCGCACGTCGATCTGCGCGGCCAGATGGAAGACTGCCTGCGGCCGGGCAGCCTCGAAGATGGCAGTCACCGCGCCCGCATCGCGCACATCGGCGCGGTGCAGATGTGCGCCCGCGGCGAGCGCTCGCTCGAGGTTCTCCAGCTTGCCGCTCGAGAGGTCGTCGATCACCGTCACACGATCGCCCCGCGCGATCAGGGCGTCGACCAGGTTCGACCCGATGAAACCGGCCCCGCCGGTCACAACACAGTCCATGTGGCCTCCCTGATCACCGGCGCCCTCAGTTGTGGCCGAAGGCGTAGAAGTCGGGCTTGCGCCGGCCGTCCTGCTGGATCAGCCCGCAGGAGCTCAGCGGCAGCGAGTCGCGGAGAGTGGCCCAGCCGAGCGCGTAGATGTAGCCGGCGCGACGCGCCGTGAGCAGCGCATCCTTGACCCAGCGGGCCGCCACCGACGGCGGCGAAATGTAGAAGTTGAAGGTCCTGTTGGGGGCCGTCGGCACACAGAACGAGGAGAGGAACAGCGGTACGGCATGGCCGAGGTACTCCTTGGTCCAGGCTTCTAAGCGGGGCAGATCGGAGAACTGGACCTCCCCGTAGGAGGACGGCGGGGCACCGAACAGCGGCACCGTGTAGCTGAACGGGTCGTGGCCGTACATGGACATGCGCGGCGGGCGCCCGTCCGGCAAGACAAGGTTTGAGAGCCACTGCTGCGGGTCCAGGAGACCCGCCGTGTAGGTGTCGCCGCCGATCACGACGTTACGGGCGCTCAGATGTTTCAGGGCTCCGTAGGCATCGTTGAGTATCTGCGCGTAGAGGTGCGGAGCCCGCTTCTGTGCGCTGGTCAGCGTGGTCTCGCTGTACCTGGCGGGGACCTCCGGGCGGAAGTCGCCCTTGCGGTTGGGCTCGCCCCAGATCATCCACAGGTGCACCCGTGGGTATTCACGCGCCGCCGCCTCGATGAACTGCGCGTAGGCCCGCGGGTCGCGCGGCGCCCAGCCCATGCCGCTGTGGCCGCCGTCAGCCCAGGCGGGAGCGTTACCGACCTCCAACAGCACGCGCATGCCGTAGCGCGCCGCCTGCGAGATCTGCTGCGACAGCCCGTCTGGCCACGTGTAGGCCGGATCCGATGGCGAGGTGGGGTCGGCCGGCTTGGTCAGCGCGACCTGGTTCCAGCTCAGCGTGGTCTCATAGATCTTGACGCCGAGCGCACGGTAGAGCGGGAACTCGTTCACGGCGCCGGGTGTCGGCGGCCCCCAGATCCCCTTCTGAAAGGCGCTTGCGCCAGCGGGCGCGAGCGCCGCCACCAAGCCTGCGAGCAGGGCCGCCCTCCGGGCGACACGCCAGTACCGGTGCCACATCTGCGGCGATATTAGAGAGGCCACGCGCGGCACGCCGGTAGCCTGGGCTCAGCTCGGACGCGGCTGTTCGAGCATCAGTGTCACGGGCCCGTCGTTTACAAGCTCGACCGTCATCTGAGCGCCGAAGACACCCTGTTTGGCGCCCAGGGCGGCGCAGAACGCGTCGTAGAGCGGCTGCGCCTGCTGGCCGCTGGCTGCCTGGCTGTAGCTCGGGCGGTTACCTCTGCGCGTGTCGCCGTAGAGCGTGAACTGGCTCACGCAGAGCACCTCACGGTCGCCGAGCGGGGCGTTGATCGGGCCCGAGGAGTCGGCGAAAACTCGCAGCGCGGCGACCCGCTGGGCCAGTCGGAGGGCGTCAGTCTCGGTGTCGTCGCGACTGACGCCCAGCAGGACCAGCAAACCCGGGCCGATCTGTGCCACGACCGCACCGTCAGCCGCGACTGACGCCCGCAGCACACGCTGGACGAGTGCCCTCAGAGCCGCTTCTCCATGGCAATGTGCTCGATCCCGGCCTCGACAAACTCATACCCCGCCGGCGTGTAGCCCGCCTGGTCATACAGCGCCCGCGCATAGGTCTGGGCGTGGAGCACGATGCGCCTGGCCCCACGGGCGCGCGACTGGGCGTCGGTGGCACGCAACAGCGCGCTCGCGATGCCGCGGCGGCGAGCGCTGCGCTTGACGGCCAGGCGGCTGAACTGCACGGTGGCGCCGACGAACACCAGCCGGCAGGTCGCCACGATCTCGTCACCCTGGACGGCGATCAGGTGCAGTCCACTGCGGTCACGGCCGTCGCGCTCCTCGTTTGACGGCACGCCCTGTTCCACGCAGAAGACCTCATGGCGAAGCGCCAGCGCTTGCGCGAACTCGCGCTCCGATCGGGGCTGGCGGATCTCATAGCCCACGGCGGTCTCGACGCGACTGTCCTCCACGCACTCAAGCTTGACACACGGCCCGCGGCGCGGCGCGGCCCAGCGCCAAATCGCGCCCCGGTGTGGTCTGAACCGCGATCCGCCTCGGCGTCTGCTTAAATGTCCGTTATTCTTCTCGCCTGTCTCCAAGGCGAGGAGTGCAACTGCTCTGCGGAGACCTCAAGCTCCCGTCAGATCCGGGAGTTCATTCTGAGTCGTGCAGATTCAGCCTGCGGCTCGCGTCCCAACTACCCTTCCCAAATTCTCGCCGATGGGTGATCTCACCCCTTTTCCGAGTCCTGCCGCGATCAAGCGTGCGGAAAAACTGACGCGCGAGCGTTTCGTCTTCGACGGTGAGACGCTCGAAGAAGCGCTCGCCCCCGGCAGCGCGCGCAGACGCGCGCTCGACAGCGCCCTCACCGACGTCGCCGCGGGACTGAAGGTGCCCTCACTCGAATGGCGCCAGCAGTACTCGCTGCTGCTCGGGCTCGAGCGGCTGCTATCAGAGGACGAGCCCAAGCTCGTCGACGGCACCGTGCTCTCAGCCCACCAGGTGGACGCGCTTTCGGGAACGCTCACAGCGCTGCTGGCCGGCGCTCAGAGTGCCTTGAACACGGGCCCAGAGCAGCCGGATGGTGCCGGTGCGAGCGACGCCGAGGAGGCCCGGGAAGAAGCGGGCGAGACGGAAGATGACAGGGATGACCGGTCTGGCCGCGACGAGGACGACGAGGACGATGAGGTCGACGACGAAGGCGACGTCGACGATGAGCCCCGCGATTGGCAGCACGACGACGCGGCGCTGGACGAGGACATCTCACCCGATGGCGTCGACGACGATGCCGGGGCGGCGAGACGGTTCTGGTTTGAGCACGCCACCGGCGCAGGCAAGACTGTGGCGGCGGTGGGTTTCGTGGAGGCCTCGCGGACCGGCGGGGTGCTGATCCTCACCCACCGCCGCAACCTCGTTGACCAGTTCATCGGCGAGCTCAAGGACCGTGGCTACCGCGACCGCCTCTGCAAGCCGCTGCTCGTCGGCGAGGATGCAGCCAACGGCCCGGTGACGGTCGAGACCTACCAGTGGTTCGTGCGCAATGCCGGCCGGATCTCTGGCGCCTACACGATCGTCATCTGCGATGAGGCGCACACGGCGCTGGGCGAGAAGACATCAGCGGCCATCCGCCGCTGGCACCAGCCGATCTGGATCGGGATGACGGCCACCGGCGCGCTGATCGCCCGCCACGTCACCGACCTCTTCCCGACGCAAACCTCGCGCTTCGACCTGGCCCAGGCGGCCCGCCGCGGCGTGATCGCGCCGCTGCGCTGCATCCGGATTCCTCCGGGCCCAGGCGTGCGCACGATCGCGAAGGTGCCGCTGCGGCGCGGCGAGGTGGACACCGAGTTCGACCAGGAGATGCTGGCCGAACTGCTCGACCAGAAGATCGGAA
>JAJYHG010000175.1 GCA_021784895.1 Actinomycetes bacterium | reverse complement strand
CGATCGCCAGGCGCACACCCCGGTCCACAAGCTCCTTCGGATATTTCGTAGTAGGCATGAGCAGTGACTTCCTCTCTGAGGGCCAAAACCCTCGCATCGAAGTCTCCGTCAAACCCGGCCTGGCTCAATCAAGGAGCCCGGCGACATCCAAGGCGCGTGCTCGCCGATCCCATTCGTCGAACACGAACTGCGCCTGCTCGCGACCGGTGTTGCTGTTAGTCATAGGGTCGAGTCCTCTCCGGGTCGTTGATCACGGCACGACGCGCAACGGTAGGCATGCAACGCTTTGGCGTGAAGCAAAGTGTGGATGTGCGAGAGTGGGGCGATGAGCAACGACGAGAACGGCCCAGACGGTCGCGAGCGCGACCTGGCGTCGATGGCCGCGCTGTTCGCCGACCCGGCCCGGGCGGCGATGCTAGCCGCCTTGGCCGGCGGCCAGGCCCTACCAGCGGGCCAATTGGCCAGGCTGGCGAAAATCCACCCGTCCACGGCTACTGGCCACCTGCGCCAACTCGTCGAGGGTGGATTGGTCAGGGTACGAGTCCAGGGACGACACCGCTACCACGAGCTCACCGGGCCCCACGTAGCGCTCGTACTAGAAGCGCTCGCCCAGATCGCACCGCCCGTCCCAGTGCGCTCGCTGCGCGACGACCGTCACGCCCACGCCCTTGCCGAGGCAAGGACCTGTTATGACCATCTGGCCGGTCGACGCGGCGTCGAGCTCCGCGACCGGCTGATGAAGCTCGGCGCGCTCGAGCTGACCAACGACCCCGACCACACGCTGACCGACACGGGCCGCCAGCTGCTGAGCGAGATCGGCGTCGACCTCGCTGCCCTTAACGCCAGCCGACGCGTGTTCGCCCGATGCTGCATCGACTGGAGCTCCCGCCGCCCACACCTCGCCGGAGCGCTCCCAGCCGCCATCACCAGCCGCCTGATCGAACTCGGGTGGCTAGCACGCACCAAAGACCGCACCCTGCACGTAGCGCCAGACTACGACCAGTGCATGGACCGCTGGCTATCCAGCGCCGCAACCCACACCACAATCCAACCGCACCAACTCAAGAGCACAGACCTGCTCTCAAGCCCCCACGAGCAGCACGACGCCACTGACATCGTTCGCGGTGAGCGCGGCACGCGGGCAGCCAGCCGACTATTCCTTTGACAGTTCGAGGCGGAGCATCAACGCGACTGCAATGGCGACAACTGGATCGCGCGCGTGTCTGCTCTTTGCGATGAAATGCCTCGGCGTCGGCGCGTCCAGGGCGACGAGAAGCACCGACAGCGGCACGGTTGTGGAGACGCGACCAGAGGCTCCAGGCCGACCAGCCCGTCCGCGAGTGCCCGCCGCCCGAGGCCTGCGGCCGTTCGTCCGCGGATAAGGGCGTCTGCCTTGAGGTTCGTGTCGCGTTTGGCACCCACGATCGGTACCCGCACCCCCGGAAACTACAGGCAACACGCCGCTCAACAGTACTCCAAGCAGCTGCTTGCCAGGTCTTTGCCAAATGGGCTCGGCGACGGGGTCAAACCACCGGCCGGCCTGCGAGTGCGGCGGCAGATGGTTGCGACGCCAGGACAGCGGCGCCCCGGTGACCTCCTGCTTGCCGCGCAGGTGAAGCTGGCCCGAGTCGTCATTTCGCGAGTGCAAATGTTGTACAGGCGTGTTGTACAACATGAGAATCACTCGCATTTGTGATCTACAATCATCGAGTTTGATGATGGCTTGCAGGTCTTTTGCGAGTGGAGCCAACCGGGATCGAACCGGTGACCTCCTGCTTGCAAAGCAGGCGCTCTCCCAGCTGAGCTATGGCCCCTTCGCGGGCGAGTGTAGATGCCGACGCGCACGACCGCGAGCCGATGTGCTCCGAGGCAGCTCGCTCGCCACGGTCCCATGCGATGCTTCAGCCGTTGAAGTCGAAGTCCCTCGGTGGGCGCTGCTCAAACCACAGCCGGTCGTGCTCGGGCGTATCTTGCAGGAAGTCAGGCGTCTCTTCGAGCACGTCCTCCGGCTCTGTGGGTTGCGGCTCTGAGAGATGTCCCGGCACGTCGAACTCGGTCGTCTCCTGGGTATCAGAACCGGCTCCCTGCATCTCTTGGGCGGCGTCATATGCGCTGCCCAGCTGTGAGTCATGGGGTGGTAAGGACGATTCGGATTCCGGGTTACCGGTTGCCGGTGGAACCGGACGGTCATCCGGCGGCTCGTTCAACGGCCAAGTGGGCTCAGCCGAGAAGCTCGGGCGCTTGGGAGGGTGTTCGAATCGCAGGTGCGGTGGTGTCAAGCCCGAGTCGTCAGGTTCGTCGCCCGGCTCTTGAGACCCAGGCAACCGGTAAGCGCCAGCCGATCCGAAATCCTCGCGCGAATCGTGATGGTGAGCCGCTTCGTCGTAGCCCATCGGGCCAGCAGCGTCAGCTTCCTGGCGCACACGTGTTCGTCTGAGAAAGCGGCGCCTCGGCTGTTCGGCCTCGAATCCAGCCTCCTGGTCCCCGACGTACCGGTCTTCCTCCCCATCGCCCAGGCTGGGGTGCCCGCCATGCGGGGGAAACTGCTGATCATGCTGATGCCAATGCTGAAGATGAGGTGCCGTGCTGTCGTGGTAGCCGAGTTCCTGAAGTTCTTCCAGATCAGTGAAGTACTGGTCGTCATAGTCGGCGTGGTCGAACGGCTGGCGCGCGACTGCCTGATCATCTTCGAAAGGGGCGACGCCTAGCGCAGGGCCGCGGCGCAGCGGCCCAAGTGCCTCGCGTTCCAAGCGCTCGATCTCAGCAGGATCGGCGCCTCGTGCGCGTTTGAGGTCGAGATGCTCGCGGATCGCGTCGTCCAGCAGACCCATAAGCGTAAGCCTACCGACTTGAGCCACGCCCCACTGCAAAGTACGCACCGGTGGACCTCGCGTCCGCAGGCATGAGACCGCCAGCAGGCTCATGCCCCACCAACGTGGACCAGGCCCCGTGCTGAGCCTGATGCGACCCCGGTATGCGCTAGGGCCCACCGGCTGCACGAACCTAATGGGACGGCTGTCGCACCCGGTGGTGGTCGCATTGCGTCCGGGCTAAACTCGGTAGGCCTGCTGATTACTAGGGGCTATAGCTCAGCTGGAAGAGCGCCTGGATCGCACCCAGGAGGTCGGCGGTTCGAGTCCGCCTAGCTCCACTCTCAGGATCCCCAGTGAATACGGGACTCGCCGCGTCGCCTGGGTCGGCCGCCGAATCACTTGGCCCAGAGCGCGGGTACCAAACGGGTACATGAGCTTTCGGCGCAGTCCGCTGATCACGGGTGCCGGAAGATGTCGTGAGTCCCGATTCGCGCCAGCTGATGTGCGGTTCGCCACGGATCTCGTCGCCGTATTCGAACGTGGCGCGTCCGTCGGCTGCCCAGGTCATTTCCCACACACCCGGATGCCTCTGGACGCGCTTGATGCGGAGGCCAGGGCGAAATGTGCCGCTCCGCAGATCGGCTTTGAACTGTTCCAGGGTCTGCATGAAGGCGAGCTGCTGCTGGGGAGTCAGGCTTCGCCAGTCGCGCCAGAACGACGCGAAGACGTCATAGGTCGGCATCCAGCGAGCCGCGCCGCTCCTCGAGCGCCGCCATGAACGCCTCGTCACTCTCGAAGCGCTCCACCCTTCCGGCGGCTTTGTCAGCGTCCGCCTCTCGCTCCCTAGCCTGCCACTCGGGCGTCCAGAACCAAGCCTGGTCGGGATCGATCGGCCCCCCGATGATCCCGCGGAGCAGCACCCCGGCGCCTTCGACTGCGGTGTCCGGCAGTTCGTCGACCAGCTTGTGAAGCTCAGCCTTAGTCACGACCCAGATTCTGACACAGTGCCCGGCTCGCTCGGCCCGACTTTCCGTCGCGCGTCGGCGATTGCCACCTCCGCTTCGATCCTGGGCGTGTCCTCGAGTTCGTCCATTACGTGTCCGTACCGCGTCAGCGTCAGCCGTGCGTCGTGTCCGAGCTGACGAGCCACATAGATGACGCTCCGGCCTTCGTGCAGCAGCAACGAGGCGAAGCTATGCCGCAGGTCGTACGGCCGAGCATGTGCGAGACCAGCTGCCTGTGTCGCACAACGGAATGAGCGGCGTCGCCAGGACTGGTAGGCCGCCTGGGTCCATGGCAGACCATCCTTGCTCGGAAAGACGAGTTGATCATCGTCGGGACGACCTGCGGCCATGCGCCAGGCGCGTAGATCCGACGCGAGCGGCGCAAGCAGCCGCACGGTCCGGTGCTGGCGTGTCTTCGTATCAGCGACTTCGCCAAGCGAAATCGAGCGCTGAATCAGGATGGTCCGCTCCCGAACGTCGCCCCAGCGCAGACCGAGCGCTTCGCCCGGACGAAGACCGGCGTACGCGAGCACCGAGAGCAGCGTGGCGTCCCGAGCGCTGAGCGTCGTACGCATCCTCTCGATCGTTGCTGGCGAGAGCGGTCGGACCTCCTCGCGACGCGGGAGCCTCGCCTTCTTCACGCGTCGAACGGGGTTCTCCGAGATCCGGCCGGACACGAATGCCTGCTCCAGAATCGAGCCGAGCAGATCCATCGCATGGCGAACAGCGACCACGCCAGCGCCGGCAACGAGACGGCCCGACTGCCACCGACCGACGGTGTCAGCATCGATCTCCCGCAGCGGCATCGAGCCAAGAAAGGAGCGGATGTGGTGGTCGTAGAGGCTTGCGTAGCGAAGCCGGGTCTTCGGAGCGAGCGTCACCGCGTGGCTTGTCGCCCACGCGCCCGTCACGTACTCACCGAGCGATTCCTTGCCGGCGTCCAGCGCTGCGAGGCTGACAGCGCGTCGTTGTCGACGCACGTCAGCGTCGAAGTCCGATGCGTCGCGCCGCGTGCTGAACGTCCTGGCGCGGTTCCGCCCGCGCTGACACCAACGGACCCGCCATACGACCTCGCCACCGTTCCGGTGGATCTTCTCGACGCTCATCGCCGACCTCCGCTGGCGGACGCGGCGGACAGCACCGAGCGCAGCGACGGCCCTGCCGCCTTCGGCGCGGGAACGCAACGCTCGCGCCGACGTGGCGACGCGGCGACGCGGCGACGCGTCTGACGGTGTCGCCCACTCGCAGACGGCATCTGCTGAGATGAGCCACCGGGCTCCTCGCTTGACCGCAGCCAGCTCGCGGCGAGCGACGCCACGGTGTAGGCGGCGTTCACGTTGTTCCGCTCTTCCGGCTGACGAAGGTGCGGCAAGAGGCGCCGAGCCAACAGGCCAAGGTCACGCTCACTGAGGCCGTCGAGGATCACTGACACGAGGGCCGCGACCGGGCTCGACGCGTCGAGTTGGCTTCCGTTTGCACCGATGCCGGCAGGGCCGGAAGCCAGGTTGATTGAAGGGGCGGGAGCTACCCGCAACTCCGATTCCAGCGGAGTCAGATGCGCACTGGCGTACGCTTGCATTGTCGGGACCTCCTTTACGGGTCTCGGCCTGACCCCGGGGTGTTCCAGCACCGCCGGGGTCGCCTTTTGTTGATCTATCTCACACGAGTAGGCTACACCACATCTCGGACGGAAAGCTCACACGTGTGCGCTACGTCCACTACCAGGTGTAGGCTTGTTGCAATGCTGCGGCGTGTGCTCATCGACGACCTGATCGACGCGCATGACGTCGCCAAGATCCTTGGTCTCACTCACCGCAACACGGTGAGTCAATATCTGCACCGCTACCCAGACATGCCCCGGCCGGTCCTTGACTTGGGCCGTGGTCGTCCGAGTCTCTGGCTACGACCCGACATCGAGCGGTGGTATGCGAGACAAGTCGAGCGCGGCCGGACGCGACCGAGGCGGCACGTCGCTCGTTGATGGGTCGGGTCAAAGCATCGAGTGGGTCGCCGTTCGGCGATTTCTTCTTGTTCTGATCGGGTGGGTGATCCCATCATGGGCAGCATCCACACAACCAGATCTGGAAATGCCCGACGGCCGATCCCCCGCGAAGGCGCGGGTACCAAACGGGTACATGACTTCCAGCGCAGGCGCCTTCTGACGGTCCGGTCGTGAGGCGGAAACCCCGTAGTAACGGGCGATCCGCGACCCGTCAACGCCGCTCACGTCCCCCGGATGCTGGATCACACCCAGGAGGTCGGCGGTTCGAGTCCGCCTAGCTCCACTCCACGGTCTTCACGTTTGGCCCGTGATGTCCGCGGCAGACACGGCTGGGTCGGCCGCGCCCATAGGAATCCGCCGGGCCAGTCGTGACCATGACCCCGTTCGTCGCCTCAGCCCTCGGCTGCCGGTGACGTTCAGGATGCGCCGCGGCTGCTTGGCAGGCGTGAGCGCCAGGCTCAGAGCCCGAACAAGACCCGATCGTGATCAGCGGCAGCTTCGGCCCTGAAAGTCCAGCCGCTCGAGCACACAGGCAGAAACACCGCGGTGCACAGCAGGCCGGGTGAGGCGCTACTCGGCTTCTGGCCCATCGCTCATCCGGGCGAGCGCTCAGCCCATCACCGCAGCAGGACGCGCTCTCAGACAGCGATTGTCAGGCGACGAACCCTGTCACCGCTTCGGTGAGCTGGCGAAGACGGTCGACGGACGCGGCCGGGTCGCCGGAAACCTCCAGGGAGTGGTCGGCGCCAGGCAGCACAAGCGACTGGCAGCCGAGCGTTACCCGCGTAGCCTCGTGCTGTACAGGATCGTGATAGGGGTCGGCATCTCCGGCCACCAGCAGCGACCGCCATGCGCGTTTGGCGACCACACCCGCCTGCACCTCCGGGGACCGGAGCAACGGAGTCAGCCACACCGCATCAATCTGCGCGCCAACGACCGTTTGCGCATCCAACCGGGCGAGCGCCGCTGTGCCAAGCGACTTCGCAACGAACGTCACCCGTTCAGCCCGCGACACCGCGCTACGGACCTGCGCGTCAACCGCGGCAACCAGTTCCGGCCAGAGAAGCTCCTCGCTGGGTTTGCACCGCGCCGGATAGTCAACGACAACCGTGGCGTCTGCTCCGGCAGCCTGAAGGACCAGGACCGGAAAGCGAAGCACGGCGCCAACCGCCCCGTAGCCTCCTCCCGGAAGTACCACCACAACCCATGACGCCACCATCTGAGTGTGCCACACACCTGAAAGCGCGGAGGACAAGCGTCCCGGCTGTTGACAGACGGCGGCCGGATGACCGCTACAGAAGATCGCAGCGTTACCACCGATGCAACGCGAGCGGACCGCCCACTGACGGTCGGCCCGGAACCGATATCTGACTGACGCGCCTCGCGTTCTCTGACGGACACCGAACCCCGACACCGTCCGCAACGCGATCACAGGCGAGCCGGGGGCCCCGTTGTGAGAGCTGCGCCGGACCCTTGACATGGGATCAGGGCAAGGAGGGTTAGCTGAACCAGAGGACCGCGACCCAAGCTCACACCAGGACCAGGTGTTCCTCTGCGACGCACCCCCGCCCTGGCAGCGTGGCCCAAGGAGACCACGAACACGCTGCTCGAGCATCAACACGGCTCGAGACGTCCTCGGGCTCGCCGTGACGCTCAACGACCGTCCACGCGAGGCATTCCAGCCGGCAGAGCCTGGCCTCGCCCTACAACACCGAGATCGCTGGAGCGCGAGCGCGATCAGCACCGGCCCGGCAACGCCCGTACCACGTTGTGTTCTGGCTGCAACGGTCGTTGCGCGCGCGGGCGGTCGTTGTAACACTTGCGGGCGCCACGACCAGATGCCGCTCGCGGCTCCGAGTTCAGTCGGTAGCGACACAAGGACAGCGGTGAACGACAGCATCGACAGATCCAGACCGAACACGCCAGTCGCGGTCAGCGTGGTCCGCCACCCGACCGCCTCACTGTTCCTGCAGGCTGCACACACCTTCCTGCTGAGTGAGCCGCTCAGCGCGAACGTGATCGCCGTGGTAGCTGCGCGCATGGCCGCGGGCGAGCCCGCGAACACCGGCCGGGACAGCTCGCAGGGCGGCGAGCAGGACAACCTCTGGGTGACGCTCGAGGAGGACCTCGAGCGCAACAACCGCGGCGAGCAGCCGGGCGTCATCGGCGTCGCGATGCGCACACCCCCGCAGCCGCTGTTTCTCTCGCACATGCCCGGCTTCGCGGCAGCCACACTCGCAGCAGCGCTGAAAGCAGAGCAGGGCGAGGGCAGGGCTCACGCCGACCTACCCGGTGTCACCGGTACGAGCGCAACAGCCGAGGCGTTCGCGCGCGAGTGGACGGTACGCAGCGGAAAACAAGCGCGCGTGACCGGCCGCATGCGCATGTACAGGCTGCAGCAGC
>JAJYHG010000066.1 GCA_021784895.1 Actinomycetes bacterium | reverse complement strand
CTCGAGGCGGCTGGAGCGCTCGCTGAGCACCGTGGCCGCGTGGCCGCTGTGGTCGGCGGCCAGGCAAGCAACGAAGAGGCGTTCCTGCTCGCGCGGCTGCTCCGAGAGGGGCTCGACTCAAACGACATCGACTCACGGCTGGGGGCCGCAGGCGAGCTCGACCTCGAGCTCATGCGGGCGCTCGCCGCGCCGGCGCTGCAGGCGAGTGTGGCGGACGTGGAGTTCGCGCACACCGTGCTCGTGCTCGGAGCCGAACCGATCGACGACTCGCCGATCCTCGATTTGCGCATCCGCAAAGGCGTGCGGCGCAACGCCGTCAAACTCGCTGTCGCCAGCGCGCGGCCGAGCGCACTTGACCCCAACGCCAAGCTCGCGATCCGCTACGCGCCGGGCGGCGAGGCCGAGTTCCTCGCGTCGCTCGAGTGGGCGCTCGGGACGCCCGGCTCGGGCGAGACGCACGAGCTCGCGGCGCTGCTGCGCGACGGCGGCGAGGACGTCGTGATCCTCTGGGGCGAGGGTCTGTCGGCGCCGGCGCGGGCGACGCTGCTGCGCATCGCCGACCGGCTTGGCCTCGCAAACCGTGCGGGCGCCGGACTGCTGGAGGTGCCGCTTGGTGCCAACGCACGCGGGATCCGCGAGGCGGGCGCGTTGCCGGGCGCCGGCCCCGGCTACAGCGAAGCCGCGCCCGGCCGGAGCGCGGCACAGATCGCCGCCGCCGCGGCCGCGGGGGAGATCGCCGCACTGCACCTCTTCCAGCTCGACCCGCTGCGCGAGCTGCCGGACCGCGGCGGCTGGGAGCGGGCACTGGCGGGCGCGAAGCTCGTGGTGGCCCACGCCGCCACGCTCACCGACGGCCTCGCCCGCCACGCCGACGTGATCTTCCCCGCCGAGTCGCACGCCGAGAAGGACGGCACCGTGGTGCACCCAGACGGCCGCCTGCAGCGCCTGCGCAGCGCGATCAGGCGACCGGGGGAGGTGCGCGCGGGCTGGCAGGTGCTGGCCGACCTCGCCAAGACGGTCGGCCTGGACACCGGCGTGCTGACCGCCGGGATGGCGTTCAAGCAGCTGGTCGCTGCCGTGCCCTTCTACGAGGGGCTCACGCTGGAGGCGATCGGCGGACGCGGCGTGCGCTGGCCCGAGACCGGAGCGGCCGCAGCGATGCCCCCGCCGGGGCCACTGCCGGCCGGCGCCGGCGCTGTGGCGACGCCTGCGGCCAGCGGGCCGCAGGCGGAGAGCAATGGTCATCTGCGTCTGGGCACCTACCGTCCGATCTGGGCCGCGCCCGAAGTTGAGATCTCGCCGGCGCTGCACTTCACGGTCGCCGAGCAGGTCGTCGAGCTCTCCCCCGATGACGCCGGCCGGCTCGGGATCGAGGACGGGGGCACGGTGCGGGTGGCGCAGAACGGCACGCGGCTGCGCGGGCGCGCGGCGATCCGCTCAGGCGTTCCCGCCGGGACCGCGTTTCTGGCGGCCGGGATCGCCAGGGACTCGGCCAACGCGCTGACGGAGGCGCTGGTGGAGGTCACCAGGGCATGACCGTATTCGCTGATGTCAACTACTTTGAGCCGTGGTGGATACAGATCCTCAAGGCGCTGGTGATCTTTGCGGTGATCTTCGGGATGCTGCCGATCCTGACGGTCTATGAGCGCAAGCTGCTCGGTCGTTTCCAGCACCGTTACGGCCCCAACCGGGTGGGCCCGTACGGCCTCATGCAGCCGCTCGCCGAGATCGTCAAGTTCGCCCGCAAGGAGGCCTTCCGTCCGACCACCTCAGTCGGGTTCCTCTTCCGCCTGGCACCCGCGCTGTCGATCATGACGGCGGTCGGGGGGCTGGCGCTGATCCCGTGGGGCAACGTCCAGGACATCTTCGGCACGCGCGTCGGGCTCTACGGGATCGACGTCTCGATCGGGCCGCTGTACGTGTTCGCGCTCGGCGGCATCTCGTTCTACGGGATCCTGCTCGGGGGCTGGGCGTCGGGTTCCAAGTACTCCTTCCTCGGCTCGATGCGCGCGGCTGCGCAGCTGATCTCATACGAGGTCTCGCAGGGGCTCGCGCTGGTGGGGGTGCTGATCACCGCGCAGACGCTCTCACTGACCGGGATCGTCAACGCGCAGCGCGGCATGTGGTACTTCATCCCGCAGATTGCCGGCTTCCTGATCTTCCTGGTGGCGTCGTTTGCGGAGACCAACCGGGCGCCGTTCGACCTGGTCGAGGCCGACGCCGAGCTCGTCGGCGGCTACTTCACCGAGTACGGCGGCACCGGCTTCGTCGCCTATCTGTTCGCCGAGTACGTGAACATGATGGTCGTGTCGGCCATGGCTGCGACGCTGTTCTTGGGCGGCTGGCTGTTGCCGTTCGGGATCCATCCTCCGGGCTGGGTCGATCCGTTCGTGGTGATCGCCAAGATGATGCTGTTCATGAGCCTGTTCATCTGGATCCGCGCCACGCTGCCGCGGCTGCGCTACGACCAGCTGATGTCGTTCGGCTGGAAGGTGCTGTTGCCGCTTGCCACCCTCAACCTGCTCGTCACCGCGATCATCGTGGTCGCCTAGAGCCTGACCATCTGGACCCGCTGATGACATACGACCCCGGCAAAGACGTGATCGAGGTGGTGCGCCACCCACCACGCGGCCCCGCGGCGAGCGCCTACCGGATCTTCGGCGAGACCCTCCGCGGCATGAAGACGACGCTCGCGCGGGTGGTCGAGGGGCCGCTGACGATCCAGTACCCGGAGGAGAAGACGCCGGTCTACCCGCGCTTCCGCGGCCGCCACAAGCTGCACCGCTTCGAGAGCAGCGATCCTGACAACCCGGGGCTCGAGAAGTGTGTCGGCTGCTCACTCTGTGCGGCCGCCTGCCCGGCCGACTGCATCCGCGTGGTGGCGGCCGAGAACACGCCCGAGCACCGCGTGTCGGCCGGTGAGCGCTACGCCGCCGTCTATGAGATCAACCTCAGCCGCTGCATCTTCTGCGGCTACTGTGAGCTCGCCTGCCCGTTCGACGCGATCACCATGGGCCACGACTACGAGATGTCCGACTACCACCGCTCCGACCTCATCTTCACCAAGGAGATGCTGCTGGCGGAGCCGCTCGAGCGCACGCCGCTGCGCGCGCAGGGGGAGTGAGCGGAGCGGCCTGATGTCTGTGGTCATGTTCTTCATCGCTGCGGCTGTCGCCATCGCTGGCGCGATCGGCGTGGTCGCGCTGCGCAACCCGCTCTACGCGGTGCTGGCGTTGGTCTGCCACCTGGTGGCGCTGGCGGCGCTGTTTTTGCTGCTTCGGGCGGAGTTCGTCGCGGCCGCGCAGGTGGTGGTCTACGCGGGCGCGGTGATGGTGCTCTACGTGTTCGTGGTCGCCTACGTCGGTGGCGGCGACGAGCTCGCGGGCCGCAGCGCGCTGCGGATCCTCGGGCCGCTGTTCGCGCTCGCGCTCGCGGTCGAGCTGTTCATCGCCATGCTCGGCTCGGCGCTGGCCGGGATCAGGGGCTACGGCGCACCCTACAAGCTCGGCTTCGGCACGCCGGAGCAGATCGGCAGGCTGTTTCTGACTGACTACCTGTTCCCGTTCGAGGCGGCGTCGCTGCTCCTGCTGGTCGCGGCCGTCGGCGCGATCGTGCTGGCGCGCCGGCGTCGCGGCCTCGAGGAAGGCGCGCTCGAGCTGAAGGATCTGCTGGCCGCGCCGCGTCCCGCCTACACCGGGACGATCGCCGAAGGGGCGGGCGTGCGGCGCGTGCGCGAGGCGCTCGAGCAGAGCCATGGCGGCGTCACCGAGGTGGTCGGCGCCGCGGTGGCCGGCGCTGCGGTGGGCGGGCCCACAGGCTCCGCGCATGTCGACCAGCCGGAGGGTGAGCGCTGATGGCACTCGACTGGTACCTGGCCGTCTCGGCGCTGATCTTCTGCATCGGCGCAGGCGGTGTCCTGGTGCGCCGCAACCCGCTGGTGGTCCTGCTCTGTCTGGAGCTGATGCTGAACGCGGCCAACCTGGCGCTGGTCACCTTCGCGCGCATGCACGGCGGTGAGGCCGGGCAGATCTTCGCGCTGATAGTGATGGTCGTGGCGGCCTGCGAGGTGACCGTCGGTCTCGGCCTGCTGGTCGCGATCAGCCGCCGCAACCTGCCCATAGATGTCGACCAACTGCGCGAGCTGAACGGATGAGCCCGACCACCTGGGGCTGGCTCGTCCTGCTCTTCCCGCTGCTCGGAACGGTCACGATCGGCCTCGGCTTCCGGCGCTACAGCCGGGCCGCAGGCGTGATCGGGACGGCCGCGATCTTCCTGGCGTTCGTCTGCGCGGTGGGCGCGCTGGTGGCACTGCTGGGCCGAAGCGCTGCCCATCGTGAGGTCGTCTCGAGCCTGTGGAACTACGACGTGAGCGCCGGCGTGGACGCCAAGCTGCAGATCCTCGTCGACCCCATATCGGTGTTCATGATGCTCGTGGTGACCGGCGTCTCGGCGCTGATCCACCTCTACTCGACGGCCTACATGCGCTCCGACGAGGGCTATTCGCGCTACTTCGCCTACCTGAACTTCTTTGTGCTATCGATGCTCGTGCTGGTGCTGGGCGGCAACTTCGTGGTGCTGATCATCGGCTGGGCGTTCGTCGGCGCGGCGTCCTACCTGCTGATCTCCTTCTGGTACCGGCGCGGCACGGCCACGCGCGCCGGTCTCAAGGCCTTTGTGATCAACGTGCTCGGGGACGTCGGCCTGGTGCTCGGCACCTTCTTCATCTTCCGCCACACGCACACGGTCTCGTTCCTAGGCACGTTCGCCGCCGCGCCCCACGTCTTCCACTCGGACTCACCGGACCTGGTGGCCGGCTGCCTGCTGTTCCTGGTGGGCGCCTTTGCCAAGTCTGCGCAGGTGCCGCTGCACACCTGGCTGCCGGACGCGATGGAGGGCCCGACCCCGGTCTCCTCGCTGATCCACGCCGCCACCATGGTCACCGCCGGGGTCTACCTGATCGTCAGGCTGCACCCGCTCTTTCAGCTGGCGCCTACGGCCGCCGAGGTGGGGGCGATAGTCGGCTGCCTGACGCTCCTGATCGCGGGCTCGATCGCGCTGGTGGTCACCGACATCAAGCGCGTGATCGCCTACTCGACGATGTCGCAGATTGGCTACATGATCATGGGCGCCTCGGCTGGCGCCTACACGGGCGCGCTCTTTCACCTGATGACGCACGCCTTCTTCAAGGCGCTCCTGTTCATGGGCGCCGGCTCGATCATCGGCGCCATGGCGGGTGAGCAGTCGCTCGACCGGATGAGCGGCTTCCGCAAGGCGATGCCGTTCACGTTCGTCTGCTTCATCGTCGGCGGCCTGGCCCTGTCGGGAATCGCGCCGTTCGCCGGCTGGTTCTCAAAGGACGACATCCTCGCCTACATGAACAACCGCGGCGGCATCTACGAGGTGCTCGGCATCCTCGGCTATGCCGGCGCCTTCCTCACCGGCGCCTACACCTTCCGCCTGATCTTCCGGGCCTTCTTCGGCGAGCCCTCGCCTGAGGCGCGCGAGCTTGAGCACGGTCACCTGGCTCACGCCGAGGTCCATCGCAACCCCGCCAACGGCGAGGAGGAGGACACCGAGGTGGGCTTCCCCGGCCCGGAGCACGCGATCGCCGAGCGCGAGCCGGCGATGAAGGTCGCGATGGGCCTGCTGGCGGTTCTCGCGGTTGTGGGCGGCTTCATCGAGGTCCCCGGCGTCGACCACATCCTCTCGAGCTTCCTCGCGCCGGCGCTTGCCGGAGCGCCGCTGGCCGCAGCCAGCCACCAGCCCTCCACCGGGGCGGCCTGGGTCGGCCTGATCATCGGCACGATCGTCGGGCTCGCGGGCATCAGCACCGTCTACGTCGTCTACATCCGCCAGCCCGGAACCGCCGCCCGGCTGCAGGCGCGCTTCGCGACGCTGCACAACTTCCTGGTGCACAAGTGGTACTTCGACGAGCTGATCGACGTGGTGATCGTCCGCCCGGCACTGACGCTCGGCCGCTTCGCCGAGGCGGTGCTGGAGCGGATCGTGATCTCCGGCGGGGTCACCGGCGGGGTCAGTGGCTTTGTGCGCTCCGGCTCGGCGGCCGTGCGCCGCGCCCAGACGGGCCTCTTGCGCTACTACGCCGCGGCCGTGGTGCTCGGCCTCTCGGCGGTGGTCCTGTACTTCCTGATCTCGGCGGCCTGACCTAGAGCTGAAGCTGCGCCATGACTCTCGCCGACCCATCACACGCGCCGTTCACGCTGTCGCTGCTTGTCTGGCTGCCGCTCGGCCTGGCGCTGCTGACGGCGCTCTTGCCAGAACGCCTGACCGGCAGGGCACTGGCGCTGGCGAGCCTGCTCCCGCTGGCGGTCGCGATCACCTTCGTGGCGGACTTCAACTCGAGCTATCCGTTCCCGCAGTTCGTCACCAACCACGTCTGGATCGCCTCGCTCGGGATCCACTATGCGCTCGCGATGAACGGCCTCAACGTGTCGCTGGTGCTGCTGACGACGGTGCTCTTCACCGTGTCTCTGGCCTGGTCGGCGCTGCGTGATCTCGAGCGCCCACGGCTCTACTACTTCTGGCTCGGGCTGGCCGAGAGCGCCGTCCTCGGCGCCTTCCTCGCCCAGGACCTGATCCTGTTCGTGGCCTTCTTTGACCTGATGCTGATCCCGTTCTACTTCCTGGTCGGCTCCTGGGGGAGCGGCGACCGGGTGCGGGCGACGATCAAGATGGTCATCTACACGGCGGTCGGCTCGTTCCTGATGCTGGCCGCGGCGGTCGCGACCGGCGTGATCGCCGCGAGCGACCACCACACCGCCCTGAGCTTCGGCTTCGGCGTGCTGGAGCGGCTCCCGGTCTCACGCACCGTCGGAGACTGGCTGTTTCTGGCCTTCGCGCTCGCCTTCCTGGTGAAGATGCCGATCGCGCCCTTCCACGGCTGGCTGGCCGACGCCTACAAGTCGATGCCGATCCCGGCCGTGGCCGTCTTCTCCGGCGTCGTGGCCAAGGTGGCCAGCTACGGCTTCCTGGCGATCGTGCTGCCGCTCTTCCCGCAGGCCTCGCACCACTTCCAGGTGCTGATGCTGATCATCGCCCTGGTCTCGATCCTGTGGGCCACGGCGATGGCCTTCACCACGCCCGACGCCCGCCTGGTGATCGCCTACTCGAGCGTCGCCCAGATGGGCTTCATCCTGCTGGGCATCTTCTCGCTGAAGGCGCCCGGTGACCAGGGGGCGCTGCTGCAGATGCTCAACCACGGCCTGGTGACGGCCGCCGCCTTTTTCATCGTGGCGGCGGTCGCGGCCCGCTCGGGCGGCAGCGAGCGCCTCGAGGACATGGGCGGGGTCGCCTTCCGTGCGCCGGTGCTGGCGACCCTGTTCTTGATCGTGACCTTCGCGAACCTGGCGATGCCCGGCTCCTCAAACTTCATCGGCGAGTTCATGATCCTGCTTGGCACCTTCCAGTCGCACCTGGTGATCGCGCTGATCGCCTCCGTCGGTGTGGTCGGTGCCGCCTTCTACGCGCTGCGCCTGTTCATCGGTGCGATGCACAACCGCCTCGGCAGGCCGGTGCGCTCGTACGAGGTCAGGCGCTCTGAGGCGATCGCGATCGTGCCGCTCTGCGCGATCATCCTGGCGCTCGCCTTCTACCCGCAGTTCGGGCTGAACCGGTCGCAGAGCTCGGTCGCGCTGGCAATCGCGCCGGCCGCGGCTGGCCAGTATCCGGGCCCGCTGCTGGCTGCCGGCCTGATAGCCAAGCCGCGGCGCATCTACACCTATCCGGCCGATGCCTTTGCGGCGCTCTACTCGCCGAGCGGCTGGTACGCCTACGCGCCGCTCGGCGCTGTCACCTATCTTCCCGGCAAGCCCTCTGCGCACAGCGGGAGCAGGCAATGAGCGCACTTCTCTTAGCGGCCATCCACATCAAGGGCCCCCACATCGCCTGGGCGGCGTTCTCGCCGGTGCTCGTGATCGGTGTGGGCGGCCTGGTCGTGCTGCTGGTGGGCCTGGCTGGCAGCCAGATGGTGCGCTCGCGGATCGTGCCGGCGCTCACCCTGCTCACCCTCGCGGGTGCGATCGGCACCGAGATCTGGCGCTTCCCGCACGCGCCGGTCACGATCGTCGCGGGCGCGCTGCGGATTGACGACCTGGCGCTGATAGCCGATCTGGTCTGCGCCGCCGCCGCGGTCGCCGCGGTGCTCCTGTCGCTGCGCGTGCCGGCCCCGCGCGAGGCCGGGCACGGTGAATTCCACGCGCTGCTGCTCTTCAGCCTGATGGGGATGGCGGTGCTGGTCTCCGCGCAGGACCTGATC
>JAJYHG010000080.1 GCA_021784895.1 Actinomycetes bacterium | reverse complement strand
AGAGCGTGCCGGCCTGGTAGACGTCACCGGCCGGGGCGATCCTCACCATGAGCTCGGCGCGCCCGCCGTAGGCGGCGGCCGGCAGCCCGCCGCCGAGGATCTTGCCGAGGACCGTCAGGTCGGGCTGGAGACCGTAGAGCTGCTGGGCGCCACCACGGGTGACGCGGAAGCCCGTGATCACCTCGTCGGCCACGAGCAGGGCGCCGTGGCGCCGCGCTGCGGCGCCAATCCTGGCCAGGTAGCCAGGATTGGCGGGGACCACCCCCATGTTGGCCGGCACGAGCTCCACCAGGACCGCGGCAAACTCGTGCGCCGCCAGCGCGGCGTCGAGCGCCTCCGGGTCGTTCCACGGGACCGTGATCGTGGCCGCGGCCACGGCGGCGGGAACACCGGGGCTCCCGGGCAGGCCGTGGGTTGCGAGCCCCGAGCCGGCCTGCGCGAGCAGGCCGTCGGAGTGACCGTGGTAGGCGCCCGCGAACTTGAGCAGCTTCTCCCGCCCGGTGACCGCGCGGGCCAGGCGGACCGCGCTCATGGCTGCCTCGGTGCCGGATGAGGTCATGCGCAGCATCTCCACCGCCGGCATGCGCTCGGCAACCCGCTCGGCCAGGAGCACCTCGCCCTCGGTCGGCGCGCCGAAGCTCGAGCCGCGCGCGGCGGCGCGGGTGATCGCCTGCAGCACCGCCGGGTGGGCGTGCCCGAGGATCAGCGGGCCCCAGGAGCAGACCCAGTCGATGTATTCGTTGCCGTCGGCGTCTTTGACGCGGGCGCCCGAGCCCGAGGCGATGAAGAGCGGGTCGCGCCCGATCTGCGCCATCGCCCGTACGGGCGAGTTCACACCCCCCGGGATCGCCCGCCGCGCACGCCCGTAGAGGGCGCTAGACGCCGGCGTTCTGGCGTTCCCAGTCGCGGTGCTCATCGGTGAAGTACAGGAGCCGGATCTTCTTGAACTCGGTCGAGGAGTAGAGCGTCGCCCGCTCGCTGATGCCGGTGTGCTGCGCGATCGAGTCGAGGATCGCGTCGCACTCCTGCTTGGAGCGGCCGTGGGCCATGGTGAAGACGGAGTAGGGCCAGTCGGCGTAGGTCGGCCGCTGGTAGCAGTGCGAGATGCCGCGGAACTTGGACATCTCCATCCCGACCTCGAGCACGCGCTCCTCGGGCACCTTCCAGACACCCATGCCGTTGGCACTGAACCCGGCCCGGCGGTGGTAGAGGATCGCGGCGACGCGGCGCAGCAGGCGGCGCTCCTGCATGCCCCGCAGGTGATCTAACAGCTGCGCCTGGGCGATGCCCAGCTCGTCTGCGGCGGGCGCGTAGGGCTCAGCCACGAGCGGCAGATCACCCTGGGTCGCGCGGATCACGGCACGGTCAAACTCGTCGTAGGGCTGTGGGTCGGTCTCGGCCGGCGCCACCGCCTCAGCCACCTGGCCGGCGAGCGCCTCGGTGCCCTTCTCCATCTCGAGGTCCATGCGGATCTTGAACAGCTTCAGCGTTGGCAGCTGCCGGATCGACTGCGCGCCGGCGAGCTCGCCGAGGCGCTCGAGCGTCCCCTCCAGGCCCAGCTTCGAACCGGGCTCGGTCGCGATCGTGAACCAGATGTTGAACTCGTGGTTGCGCAGGTAGTTGTGGGAGACGCCGGGGTGCGCGTTGATCACCGTGGCCGCCCTCCAGGGGTTGTCCGGGTCGACCTTGGCCGCCACCAGCATCGAGCTGTAGCCGAGCGCGCGCGTGTCAAAGATCGGCGTCACCTGCCGGATGATGCGCTCACGCAGCAGGCGCCGCACGCGCACCAGCGCCTCGTCCTCACCGATGCCGGCAGCGCTGGCCACGTGCTGGTAGGGGCGCGGCGCGAGCGGGAAGCTGCCCTGCATGAGGTTCAGCAGGCGCTTGTCGGTGTCATCGAGCGCAACGGCGGCGCCCTCTTTGCGCGAGCGCAGCTTCGGCCCGAAATTGGTCTCCGTCACGTCAGCCACAGCGCCGCATCCTTTGCGTGGTAGGTGATGATGATGTCGGCCCCTGCACGCCTGATCCCGGTCAGCGCCTCGAGCACCGCCTGGCGCTCGTCCATGTAGCCCGCCGCCGCAGCGGCCTTGAGCATCGAGTACTCCCCGCCCGTGTTGTATGCCACCAGCGGCAGCTGGGTGAGCTCCTTGACACGGCGGATGATGTCGAGGTAGGGCAGCGCAGGCTTGACCATCAGCAGATCGGCGCCCTCCTCCACGTCGAGCAGCGATTCGCGCACCGCCTCGGTGCCGTTGGCCGGGTCGAGCTGGTAGCCGCGGCGGTCGCCGAAGGCGGGGGCCGAGTCGGCAGCGGCCCGGAACGGCCCGTAGAAGGCGGAGGCGAACTTGGACGAGTAGGCCAGGATCGGTGTCTGGGTCAGGTCAGCCTCGTCGAGCGCCGCGCGGATGTGGCCGATGCGCCCGTCCATCATGTCGCTGGGGGCGACGATGTCGGCGCCCGCGCGCGCCTGTGAGACCGCGGTGCGGGCAAGCAGATCGAGCGTGGCGTCGTTGTCCACGGTTAAGCCGCGCACCACGCCGCAGTGCCCGTGGTCGGTGTACTCGCACAGGCACACGTCGGTGACGACGATCAGGTCGGGGTGGGCCGCCTTGATCGCGCGCGTCGCGAGCTGGACGATGCCGTCGTCGTCGTAGGCACCCGAGCCCTCGGGGTCCTTCGTGGCCGGGATCCCGAACAGGATCACCGCCCCGATCCCGAGAGCCACCGCGCTGCCTGCCTCCGCGACCGCCTCGGTGATCGACAGGCGCTCGATGCCCGGCATCGTCCAGATCGGCTCGCGCCCTGAGATCCCCTCGGCGACGAACAGCGGGTAGATCAGGTCCTGCGCGGCCAGCTGTGTCTCGCGCACCAGCCCGCGCAGCTGGTGCGTGGCGCGCAGCCTGCGCATGCGGGTCTTGGGGAACGCCATGCTGAAACCGAGGATACGCCGGTTCAGACGAGCTGCCACGGTTCGACGCGGTGCTCGAGCACCAGGCCAGCCGCGACGTATGGGTCGGCAGCCGCCCAGTCCTCGACCTCCTCCCTGGTGAGGCCCGTGAAGCCGATGACGCCGCCGCGAGGCGGGTCGCCCCAGGCGCCCGCGACGATCAGCCGCCCGGCCGCCCGCTGTGCCCGGATGCGCTGCAGGTGCGCCTCCCGGTGAGGTGCGCGGCGGTCGAGCATGTCCTCGACGTAGGTGTAGAACAGGATGTGGGTCGATTCGCTTGCTGTCATCGCAACGACGCTACTCCGTGCGGTCCCCGGGCGGCGCTACGCTCTGGGGTGATGGCAGGGATCCAGAAGCGAGGCGATCACCTCCCCCGGCGCCAGCGCGAGCAGCAGGCCTACCGGCTCGTGCTGGCGGGCGCCGGCACCGGCGTAGCTGGGGTCGTCACCCTGGTCCTGGCGATCGCGGGCGTGATCGGCCTGGGGCTGCCGATCGTCCTGCTCCTGCTCAGCCTCCTGAGCGCCTGGCGCTTCATGAAGGTCACAGGTCAGCGCTGAGCGTCCTGCACCTAGGCTTCCTGGTCATAGCGGGCGTGATCGCCGGGATCATCGGCACCGCCGGCGGCATCACCTCGCTGGTCTCCTACCCGGCGCTGCTGGCTGTCGGCCTGGCACCGTTTGCGGCCAACGCCACCAACCTCGTGGCGCTGAACGCCTGCTGGCCGGGCTCCGCGATCGGCTCCCGTCGCGAGCTCGCCGGCTGGGGCAGCTGGCTGGCGCGCTGGCTGCCGCTGACCGCAGCGGGCGGGGCGACGGGCGCGCTGCTGCTGCTCGTCACGCCGCCCGGCGCGTTTGCACGGGTGGTTCCGTTCCTGATCGCGACGGCGGCGCTGGCACTGATCGCCGAGCCGTGGCTGAGCGGCCTGCGCCAGGCCCGCAGCGGGAGCGCGCAGCGCCCGGGCCCGGCGGGCGCCAGCGGCCGGCGCCGGCCGTTTCTGGCGGGGGTGCTGGCGCTGCTGGCCGTGTACGGCGGCTACTTCGGGGCCGGCTCCGGGGTGATGATCCTGGCCCTGCTCTTGGTGATGGTCGAACGCGACCTGCCGGTGGCCAACGCCGTCAAGAACATGATCAACGGCTCGGTCACGCTGCCGGCTGGGATCCTGCTCGCCTGTTTCGCCCCCGTGCACTGGGTGGCCGCGGCGGCACTAGGTGCGGGCGCGCTGGCGGGCTCGGTCATCGGCCCGGCGCTTACGCGCGCGCTGCCGCGAGTCATCACCCGCTGGGCCGTGGCGCTGCTCGGACTCGGGCTGGCCGTCTGGCTGTGGGTCAGGCCGAGCGCCTGACGAGCGCGCTCAGCGCTCAGCAAAGCGCGTCAGTGCGACCCGCGCAAGCAGCAGGTAGGCGGCGGTCAGGGCGACAAGGTGCAGGAGCGCTCCGCCGACGCCCAGCGGACCCGGGCTGAAGGCGGCCGCGGTGGCGGTCAGCGCCGGCCGGAAGGGGAACAGGAACGAGATCACCGCCAGGGCGGTGCGCACTCCCGAGGAGACCGCCTGCGCCGGCACCAGCGCGATGAACGCCACCGGCAGCGAGATCAGGAACGCCAGCAGCGAGGCGACGCTGACATCGCGTGCGATCGCCCCAACGGCCACGCCCAGGGCCGCAAAGGCCGCCGCCCCCAACGCCAGGGCGAGCACCCAGAGCTCGAACCTGCCCCAGTCGAGACTGACGAAGATCGCGATCGCGGCGACCACAGCGAGCGTCATCACCAGTGCGCAGGCGGCCGCCAGGACGACCTTCTCGGCCAGCAGCGCCTCGCGGCTGACCAGTCCGCGCACGAGCCGCTCGTAGGCGTGCTCGGCCCGCTCCAGCGCGAGCATGCCGGCCGCGACCAGCAGCGCCACGAACATCAACAGCACCACCGCGGCGATCGCCACCGCATAGTTGACGGTCGGGGTCGTGCTCGCGTCGATCGCCGACTGCCTGACCGTCAGCGGCGCCGTCACGCCGCCGATCCCCGGCCCGGCGATCGCGAGGCCGGCGATCGCCACCTGAGCGAAGCTGATCACCTGCTTGAGCGCTGGGCGCTGGGATGACACCCGGGGGAGCGAGGCGATCGTGCGGCGCACGATCGCCTCGCTCCCCCGCAGTCCGAGCAAATGGATCGAGCGCCCGAGAAAGCTGACCGTGCCGCCGTCCAGCAGCTTGCGCAGGTCGGCCGCAACCGTCTTCAGCAGCTCCCTGCTGACGGCATACTGGACGGCGTCGACGCGCGTCTGAATCGCGTCGTGCGCGAGCTGGCGCTCGAGCGGGTTGCGGCTGCTGAGCACCACCTGCACGGTTGGATTGCCGAGCCCATTGGTGATCAGCTGCTGGATCTGGTGGTCGATGCCTGCAGGGATGATCAGCGCGGCCAGCGCCCGCCCGTCACGGACGTCGGCCACCGCCTGCCGCGGCGAACTCGCTGGGATCCGGTCGATCGAGCTAAACAGCTGATCGGCATAGCCCGCCAGGCTGATCCGCTGCGAGCCGAAGGCGATCTTCCCCTGCCCGGCGCGCACGCCGCTGTAGACCGCAACGGCCGGCTTGCCGGGCGGGCTCGAGACGGCAAAGCCGATCAGCAGCGCGATCGTGAGCGGGTAGATGACCAGCGTTCCGAGCAGCAGCGGCGAGCGCCTGAGCAACCGCAGGTCCTTGGCCAGCAGCCAGCGCATCAGAGCTCCCACTCCATCCCCGCCGGCGGGCCCGAATACACCAGCCGCCCAGCGTCAAGCGCCGCCACGCGGTCCGCGTGGCGGCGCGCCTCGAGCAGGTCGTGGGTGGAGTACACGACACCCGTACCCCGGCCGGCGAGCGCGACGATGAACTCCCACAGCCGTTCGCGCTGACGGGGGTCAAGCGAGGAGGATGGCTCGTCGAGCAGCAGTACGGCGGGCTCGCCCAGCAGTCCGATGGCGATGTTGACGCGCTGCTGGTTACCGCCGGACAGGCGGCTGACGAGCTCGTCCGCGCGCTCGGCGAGCCCCGCCTGCTCGAGCATCGCCGCCGCTGACCGCCGCGGGTCGGGCCGGCGCTCGAGCCGGGCGAACAGCTCGAGGTTCTCGGTGACCGTCAGCCTGGAGTAGAGCGCAGGCTGCTGCGGCACCCAGCCGACGCTGCGGCGGCCAGCGGGCCGCCGCACAGAGCCACCGCTGGGCGAGAGTACGCCCGCCAGCAGGGACAACAGCGTCGTCTTCCCGGCTCCGTTGGGCCCGATCACCGCGACCAGCTCACCTGCGTGGACGTCAAAGCTGACGTCCTCAAGCGCCATGCGCGCCCCGAAGCGGTGCGTGAGCCCCTGGGCGCTCAGAGCCGCGGCTGGCCGGTCGTCCATGGCTCGAACACCAGGTGCCCGCGCAGGTAGAGCACGGTCGCGCGCGCCATCGTCGCCACCGGCAGCGCCAGCAGCGCGCCCGGCACGCCGTAGAGCTGGTAGCCCAGCAGGAGCGCCACGATCACGAGGATCGGGTTGATGCGCAGCGAGATGCGGAAGACCTGGGGGGCCACCAGGTGGCCCTCGAGCTGTTGCAGCGCGACGAACACGATCAACAGCCAGAGGGCGGCGATCGGCTGGGTCGCCAGGGCCACCACCACTGGCGGGACCGCTCCGATGATCGGGCCAACGTAGGGGATCAGCTCCATCAGGCCGTAGAAGAGCCCGAAGAAGACGGCGTAATGAGCGCCGTCGCGGAACACGCCGAGCAGGCCCATCAGCTCCATCAGCAGGCCCGAGCTGGCGCCCATGATCAGGCAGAAGAGCAGCTGCCCGCGGACGTACCCAGAGACAGCCTGCTGGATCAGCAGCGGGTAGTCGTCGCTGGGCGTGCCGTCACCGGCGGGCATCAGCCGCCGCACCAGCGCGCCGATCTCGCGCGCGTACACGAGCATGTAGACCGACAGCACGAAGGTCAGGATCAGGTCGATGGAGATGGTCACGAGCTGACCCAGCACGTCACGCGAGAAGGACAGGATCGAGCCCGAGCTCTTGAGCACCTGCTTCTGCAGCGTCTGCAGCGCGGTCTGGCCCTGCTGGGCGATGTGCACCTGCAGTCCGCGGCGATCCAGAAAGGTCTGGAACGCCTGGACGTCGGCGTTGGCACGCCTGATGAAGCGCGGCAGATGGCTGGCGAAGTGGCCGAGCTGGTCGGTGACCGGCGCCGACAGCAGCACGCCGATGCCGGCGAAGACCAGCAGGATCGTGAGGTAGGAGAGCACGATCGCGATCGGGCGCGGCAGCAGGCGCTCGATCCGCCGCGCCAGCGGGTTGAGGATCAGGGCGATCACGCCGGCGCCCACGAGGACGACCATCAGCGTGCCGAGCGCCCGGCCGAGCTCCCACAGCCCGATCAGCGCCAGCGGCAGCAGCACCAGCTGCACCCATCGCGGCACGATCGCAGGCCCGGTCAGCTGCGACCCGAGCTGCTCGCGGGGGGCGCTCGCAGACCCGGCGCGCGGCGCTCCGGCCGGCTCGGACGAGCCGCCGCTGGCCCCGGGTGCCTCAAGCTCCGGCTCGGTCTCGCTGTGTCTGACCTCTGTGTCGCTCATCTACATGGGAGAGTATGGAGCCGTGAGCAACGGAGCCAGAATCCTCTTTGTCGGCGATGTCGTCGGCGGCGCCGGCCGGCGGACCCTGCAAACCGTGCTGCCCCGGCTGCGCGCACGCACGCCGATCGACTTTGTGGTCGTCAACGGCGAGAACGCCGCCGGCGGACACGGGATCACCTCGAAGATCGCGCGCGAGATGTTCGCCTGCGGCGTGGACGTGATCACACTCGGCAACCATGCCTACCGCCAGGCCGAGGTCTACGCCTACCTCGACACCGAACCGCGGATCCTGCGTCCCGTCAACTTTCTGCCCAGCCAGCCAGGCCACGGCACCTGCGTGGTCGAGAGTGCGGGCGGCGGCGTGCGGCTGGGGGTCGTCTCGCTCTCGGGCAACCTCTACATGAACAGCTCGCTGCCGGCCTTCGCGCAGGCCGACGCGGCCCTGCACAGCCTGCGCGGCCGCGCCGACCAGATCCTCGTCGACATGCACGCCGAGGTCACCAGCGAGAAGGTCGGCCTCGGCTGGTACCTCGACGGCCGCGTCAGCGCCGTGGTCGGCACCCACACGCACGTCCCGACCGCCGACGCGCGCGTGCTTCCCGGTGGCACGGCCTACATCACCGACGCCGGCATGACCGGCGCCCGCGGCGGCGTGCTCGGGGTCAAGCGCGAGCAGGCACTCGACGCGCTGCGCAACCGCATGCCGGTCCGCTTCGAGTCCTCAGATGACGACCCCTGGCTGCAGGGGGTGCTGATCCAGTGCTCGGACGAGCCGATGCGGGCACTGTCGATCGACGGAGTTCAGGAGCCCCTGTAAGGGTCCAGCTCGGCTCGTATCGCCGCCATACTGCGTTGATCTGCCCGAAAACGGGCAGATTTGTTGGCAAATGCGCTGTAACTGACACAATATGGCCGATGCTGGCCGACGAGCTCAGCCCACTGCTCGATCACCTGGAACAGTCTGGGATCACCCGCGGAGTAGCTGCCAGGGTCGTTGAGGAGGTCATGGCCTACTTCTCAGAGACGGCCGAGGAGTTTGTCCGCCGCCGCCACCGGGAGCTGCAGCGGGCGGGCGTCACCAACTCGCGCAGCCTGGCCCTGATCGCTCAGGAACTGGTGCAGCGGCGGGTCGCGGGACCAGCCCTGTCAGAGCGCCAGGTCAGGCGCTTGATCTACGGATAGGAGAGGTCCAGATGTGTGGAATCGTCGGCTATGTCGGCCGCCAGGACGCGGTGCCGGTACTGCTGGAAGGGCTCGCACGGCTCGAATACCGCGGCTACGACTCAGCCGGGATCGCGGTCGTGCGAAACGGCTCGCTGCGCGTGCACAAGCAGGCCGGCAAGGTGAGAGACCTGGCTGCCAACGTGCCCAAGCGCCTCAGCGGGCAGGTCGGGATCGCGCACACGCGCTGGGCCACGCACGGTCCGCCCAGCGACTCAAACGCCCACCCTCACGTCGACATGGAGGGCCGCATCGCCGTCGTCCACAACGGCATGATCGAGGACGCGGCGCTGCTGCGCACGCGGCTGCAGGCGGACGGGGTGAAGTTCTCGAGCGAGACCGACACCGAGGTGCTGGCCCACCTGATCGCCCGCGAGGACGCAGACGACCTGGAGGAGGCGGTGCGGCGCGCGCTGCGCCGGGTCCACGGCGCCTACGGCATCGCGGTCCTGGACGCGCGTCAGCCAGACCGGATCGTGCTCGCGCGCAACGGCAGCCCGGTCCTGATCGGCGTCGGCGAGCGGCAGATGCTGTGTGCCTCGGACATGGCGGCGCTGGTCCGCCACGCCCAGCAGGTGGTGCACCTCGAGGACGGTGAGATGGCGACCGTCACCGCCGACTCGTTCTCGACCACGACCCTCGACGCCCGCCCCACCGTCAAGACCGCCACCAGCCTCGAGTCAGCGGCCGCAGACTACGAGCGCGGTGGCTTCGAGCACTTCATGCTCAAAGAGATCTCGGAACAGCCGCAGGCGATCGACGCGACCCTGCGCGGCCGGCTCGACGGGCGCTTTGCAACCGCGCGGCTCGGCGGCCTGAACCTCTCGGCACGCGAGCTGCGCGCCTTCCGGCGTGTGCACGTGATCGCCTGCGGGTCGGCGCTCTACGCCGGCATGGTTGGCGCCGGGATGCTCGAATCGCTCGCCCGGCTGCCAGCCGCTGCCGAATCGGCCGCGGAGTTCCGTTACCGCAACGCGGTGATCGAGCCCGAGACGCTGTATGTGGCCGTGAGCCAGTCCGGTGAGACCGCCGACACGCTCGCCGCGGTCGAGGAGATCCGGCGTAAGGGCGGGCGCGTGCTGGGCGTTGTCAACGTTCCCGGCTCGAGCATCTCGCGGGCCGTGGACGGCGGTATCTACCTGCACGCGGGCCCCGAGCTGTCGGTCGCCTCGACCAAGGCGTTCACCTCCATGGCGGTCGCGTTCGCGCTGCTCGCACTCCACCTCGGACGGTTGCGCGACCTCGGCCCCGCGGACGGTCAGCGGCTGCTGAGCGCACTCGCCAAACTGCCCGATAAAGCAGCCGAGCTGCTCCAGGCCGGCGCCGAGATCGAGCGGCTGGCCGCCTGGATCAGCACCGCGCAGAGCGCCTTCTTCATCGGCCGGGTGCGCGGCTACCCAGTTGCGCTCGAGGGCGCCCAGAAGCTCAAGGAGGTCTCCTACGTGCACGCCGAAGCCTACCCGGCAGCCGAGCTCAAGCACGGCCCGCTGGCACTGATCTCGCCGGAGCTGCCGACCGTCGCGATCGTGCCCGACGACGAGCTGATCGACAAGAACCTCGCCTCGCTCGAGCAGATCCACTCACGCAGCGGGCAGGTGCTGGCGGTCGCGCACCGTCCCCTGGGCGCCCTGGCCGACCAGCTGGTGCTGGTGCCAAAGAGCGAGCCGGAGCTCGACCCGATCCTGCTGGGGCTGCCGCTGCAGCTGCTGGCCTACCACGCCGCGGTCGCACTCGGGCGCGACATCGACCAGCCCCGCAACCTCGCCAAGAGCGTCACGGTCGAGTAACGGCGGCGGGCAGGAGGCCGGCCCGGATCTGACCGGGGAGCTCCATCTGATCACGCGCACGGCCCGCGGGCTCGGGGTGCGCGAGCACCAGCGCGATTATCACCAGCGGGAAGAACCAGGCGATGTAGAGGTAGAACCAGTATGTAATCCCCATCTGCATGCAGATGATGATCGCCGCCCCCAGCGCGGCCACCTCCACGAGCGTGCGATCACCGCGGGGCCAGAACGGCGCCGCCAGGCCGAGCACCACCGCCAGGCCGAGCACCGTGTGCTCGGGCAGCGCCAGCGTCTGGTAGAAGCCACCCCAGAGACCCCAGATCGAGAACGGCGCCGGCCGGGTGGCCTGGTAGACGACCGTGTCATGCCAGAACCAGTACCAGTCATGGGTGAGGAAGACGGGCATCATCGCCACCAGCACGGTCAGCAGATAGACGGTCGTGAACCTGAACGTCGCCCGGCGCGAAGGCAGCCGCGGGCCGACCCCGCGCCACAGTAGCGGCGCCAGCCCGAGCGGCGCAAACTTCGTCAGGCCGGCCATCGCGCCGAGCAGGCCGCGCATCGTCGCCAGGCGGACCATCACCAGCGAGGCGACGATCATCAGCGCCACCAGCGTGTCGTTGGAGTTGGACATCAGCACGTAGGCGGTGAACGGGTAGGACGCCCAGAGGTAGGCGAGCATCACGCCCGTGCGCACGCTGCGAGCGCTCTTGCCGAGCACGAACAGCCCCGCCATGGTCAGCAGGTCAAAGGCGATCGCGGCGGCGTGCGCAGCGGGCAGGCTGTCCCACTGGCCGCTCCAGCCAAAGATCAGCCGGAACGGCACGTAGGCGAGGTAGTTGATCGGGCCATAGGTGTCGCCGGCGGGGTTGTCGGCGGGCCAGTGCCCGTACAGCGCCACGCCGTGGACGAGCTTGTCGGCGCCGATCACGCCCGCAAAACCGACGTCGATCACGTTGGAGTCGACCACATCGAGGCCGATCCGGAAGCCGATCAGGAAGATCAGCGCGACCGCCAGCCAGGGCGTCGGCAGCCAGCTCCGCAGCGGCTCACGGGGCCGTCCGCGGCCGGCCGCCAAGAACAGCATGCGGCCGAACAGGTAGAGCAGGAACGGGTACACCAGCGGCACCGACAGGCTCAGGCTGGCGTTGTTGAACGCGTCCAGCGAGATCGAAAAGCCGAGCAGCATCAGCAGGTCCAGGTGCCACAGGGTCGGCCGGCGACGCCAGGGGATGAACGGCAGCAGAAAGGCGGCGCAGAGCCCGAGCCAGATGTAGGGCTTGTTGATCACGCGCCCAAACGCGCCCGGGTAGCCGCGCGCCATCGTCCAGGCGACCTGATACTGCGTCCAGACCTGCGTGACCGCGGCGGCCGGGTCGGAGACGTAGAGCTGGAGCATCTCGATCTGGTGCGCGGGACCGGCGGGCGGTGGCGGCGTGAACAGGCTCACCTGCCAGAAGCCAAACCCGCGCGTGTAGACGTAGGCGGCCAGGTGCGGATAGCGGCGCAGCTCGCGCTGCACAACGCTGTTGCGGTAGGCGAGCGCCAGGACCTGGTTGCCGTCCAGGTGAAAGCCCGCGGGCGGGCTTGTCATCGCGCTCAGCTGGTGGGGCCCGGGCCCGTGAAAGGGCCCGGCCACGAGCACCGGCGTCCCCGGCGGCGCGGAGACCGGCGGGGGCTGGCCCGGCGGATTGCCGGCCGCCAGTGCCGCCGCGGGTGCCAGCCCGGCCAGCGCCGCCAGCCCGGCCAGCGCCAGCGTGAGCCAGAGGCCGGCTGCGGCTAGAGCGCGCCGGCCGCTGGCGACCGTGCTGGCCGTCAGCCGGACGCCGCGCGGGCGGCCGGGACTCAGGCCTTGAAGCTCCAGAGCTTCTGAACCAGGAAGGAGACGGGCGTGACGATTATCCACGCGAGCGCATCAGCCGGGACCTTCCAGATGTTGGTGCTCGCGACCAGGCCGAGCATCACCCCGTAGGCGCAGGCCGCGACGGTTGTCTGCACGAGGATGAACCGGACCGCCTGGCGGGCGGCACCCTCATGGTTGGCCTTGAAGGTCCAGTGCCGGTTCCAGACGAAGTTGTTGGCGCTGCCGCAGAGGAAGGCGGCGACAAATGAGAGCCTGTAGTCCAGGGCGATCGGGTGGATGAAGATCCAGAACGACAGTGTGTTGACCACGTAGCCGGAAGCGCCCACGCAGAGGAAGCGCACGAGCTGCCTGTGGTTCTCGGGGTGGCGAGCCTCATAGGAGAAGCGCCGGTAGGCGCTGCGGAACCTGCTGGCTGCGCGCGCGGACGCGGGCAGCTCGAGCGTGGGGATCAGTTCATCGGCCACTGTTGTCAATCCTATCGGCAGGGTGCGTGCTTGGCTGGAGGTAATTGTGTGCGAGCTTGCGAAATTCTTGATAAGTGCAGATCAGGCGCCGATCCACCCGGCCGCGGTTCAGCGCTCAGCGGTTCTGCCATTCGCCGAAGTGGGTGAGGATCATCGGCGTCACGTCTCGCAACGACCACTGCTCGCGCGCGCCGCGCGAATCCGGGCCGGTGCCGCACCACATTAGCGCCCCCAGAGAGTCGCTGCGGTGCAGCGATCCGTGGCTGCCGCCGCCCACGTGATCGGTGCCGCCCCAGTCGACGAACTCATAGCCCGGCGCGGCCGAGAGCAACAGGTCACCGGCAGTTTCGCAGCGCAGTGCCGACCAGACCCGCGCCAGCGCGTCCGGATAGTCTGGCGCGATCAGCCGCCCGTCCTCGATCCGCGCCGCCAGCACGCTGAGATCACCGTCGATGTCCCAGCGCTCGCCGCGCAGATCAATGACCGCAGAGCCAGGAGCAAAGCGCAGCTCGCCGCCGCCGGGGGCGTGGATCACCGCCTCGCTCCCGCCACGCTCCTCGCGCAGCCACATCGCGAGGTCGACACCCTCCAGCTCGCCGACCGCCGCCAGCACTCCCTGGATGAGCTCCGTGCGGCGCTCCCGGTGCAGCACGTAGACCATCGCCGCGCGCTGCGACGGGCTAAGCGCCAGCTCAGGCTCGGCCGGGGAAGCGGCGGCGCTGGGCCGTGCAACGGTGAACTGCGAGAGCGCCAGGTCGAGGCGGATACGCGCCTCGACCAGTGCCTGCGAATGGTCGGAGGTGACCAGCACCGCGTGGTCGGCCAGAAACCGGTCAGGGCCACCACCGGCGTGCATCAGCCGTTCGAGCTGGCGGTCGGCGGCGGCGATCGACCCGACCTGGGCGTGCGGCCCGTTGCGGTGCGAGTTGGAGTCGTTGTCGGGCAGCGAGAAGAGCATGAAGTCGAACAGGTCGCGCTCGACCAGGTAGGAGCCGACGCAGCCTGTGTGCTGGTCGCGCGCGCCCGGCAGCCCCAGCTGGCCGCGGCAGCCGGTGCGGCGGCTGGCATAGAGGTCCGCATAGAACAGCTCCTGAGGGCCGAGGATCGTGCGGCGAAACAGGGTTGCGGTGGCCAACCGCGCGAGCGCCGACTCCTGCGCCACCTCGTGCTCGTGGCGGCCACGGTAGATCAGGTAGGTCGTGCCGGCAGTCCGCACGCCAGCGTCGTCCAGGGACTCAAACACGGTCGGCGTGTCGGCCGACAGGTGTTCGGCGTTCATGCGGTAGACGGTGTCGGTCAGCGAGCGCAGCAGACCGAACTGCCGGGTGGCGGAGAAGCTCGAGCCATATTCGACGTAGCGCTGCTCTTCGCGGTGGTACCAGTTCATACTGGGAATCCGGTGCTGCTCGGGTCCCGTGCCGGTGGTGATCGTGGCGGCGCACACCGGCGTGACCGACGGGAAGGCGGCGACCACGTCGTTGACATAGACGCCCTCGCGCGCGATCCGTTGGAGCGCCGGGGCACGGCCCGCCGCGATCGTGCGCTCGAGCATCTCCGGCTTCATCGCGTCGATCACGACGAGCACGAGCTTCTTCATGCCCGTCGCCGCCCCGCCCGCGTGAGCACTCGCTTCAACGCAGGATCCGCAGGCCCGCGTACTTGGCCTGCGCGCGGCCGCGGCCGGCGATCAGTAGCCAGACCAGCCAGGCGAGCGCGAGCAGCCCGACCGGCGGGGCGAGCACCGTTAGCACGCACGTGACGAGGGCGACGCCGTCACCGACCAGGGGGACGCCAACGGCCGCGGCGCCCTCGTCGAGTCGCGCGCGCAAGCGCGCGAGGAACGGTGTTGCGGCGGCGATCCCGACTGCAGCGCAGATCACGCCAGCGATCAGGCCCGGCCATGCGGCGTCGTGGCTGCTGGCGAGCGCGCCGGCGAAGAACAGAGCGCCGAGCCCGAGCGAGATCACACCCTGCACAGCGGCCAGCGGGCCGCTGTGCAGGCGATCCGCCCACACACCCCGGTCGAGCACCACCAGCAGCGCCGCACCAACCACCATCGCCAGCAGGAACGGAGCCGCCTGCAGGAAACCGTAGGCGGTGTGGTCAAAGTTCAGCTCCACACCGCCGGCCGCGAGCAGCCCGGCTGCGACGCTCGGCACAAACGGCCGGATGCCAATCGCCGCCGCGATCCCGATGCCCTGGAATATGTCGAAGGCTAGATGCACCGTGCGCTACCGTGGTCGAGCGTGACGATAGACGAGCCGTCGCGAACCGGGGGTGTGGGCAGATGAACGACGAGCCGCGGCGCCACCGGACGGCAGCCCACGAGATCGAACGCTACGGCGCCCTGTTCGCCCGTCGCACCCGCGTCATGAAGTCTTCGGCGATGCGCGACCTGATGGCGCTGACCGCGCGCGAGGACGTGATCTCGTTCTCAGGCGGGCTGCCCGACACCTCCACCTTCGCGCCCGGGTTCATGACCGAGCTGATGGGGCGGGTCGCGGCCAGCTCGGCCGCGCGGGCGCTGCAGTACGGGCCGACCGAGGGCCTGCTCGCCGTGCGCGAGGTGATTGCCTCGGTGATGGAGGCCGAGGGCATGCGGGTCGATCCGGACGGGATCCTGCCGACCAGCGGCGGGCAGCAGGCGCTCGACCTGGTCTGCAAGGTGCTGATCGACCCCGGCGACGTGATCATCGCCGAGGCCCCCACCTACCCGGGCGCGGTGCCGACCTTCTGCTCCTACGAGGCCGACGTAATCCAGATCCCGATGGACCGCGATGGGATGCGGATCGATCTGTTGCGGGATGCGCTCGCCCAGCTGGACCGCGGCGGCCGGCGGCCGAAGTTCATCTACACGATCCCGAACTTCCACAACCCTGCCGGGATCACGATGTCGGCCGGGCGGCGCCGCGAGCTGCTGGAGATCGCAGGCGAGCGCGAGCTGCTGGTCCTGGAGGATAACCCCTACGGGCTGCTGCGCTACGAGGGCGATCCGCTTGCACCGCTCTACTCGCTTGACCGCGACTTTGTGATCTATGCAGGGACCTTTTCGAAGATCCTGTCGCCGGGGGTGCGGATCGGCTGGCTGGCGGCGCCGCCCGCGGTGCTCAAGCAGCTGATCCTCGGCAAGGGCTCGGCTGACCTCTGCTCCTCGTCGATCTCCCAGTACTTCATCGCCGAATACTTCCGCTCCGGCCCCTGGCTTGACTATGTCCGCTCGCTGGCCGAGCTCTACCGCCGGCGTCGCGACGTGATGCTCGACGCGATGGCCGAGCACTTTCCGCGCGAGGCGAGCTGGACGCACCCGCAGGGCGGGCTGTTTGTGTGGGCGACGCTGCCCGACTACATCGACACGACCGACCTGCTGGCGCTCGCCATCGACCAGCAGGTCGCGTTCGTGCCTGGGCGGGCCGCCTATGTGGACGGCCGTGGCGGCTCGTCGATGCGGCTCAACTTCTCCGGCGTGGGTGAGGAGGACATCCGTGAGGGGATGCGGCGGCTGGGGGATGTGATCCGGGAGCAGGTGGCGCTCTACAGCACGCTCACCGGACGCGAGCGGCACGCGCCCACGGGCACGGAGTCCGGGGCGACAGCGCCGGTGGCCGACCCCGCTCGCGGGCAGCCTGACAACGTGCGCCCCCTGAAGCGCAAGCGCGCCGGATGACCCGCGTCGCGGTGCTGAAGGGAGGCCGGTCGCTCGAGCGTCAGGTGTCGCTGCACTCAGGCGCGCGAGTGGAGAGCGCGCTGCGCCGTCTCGGGCACGAGGTGGTCGAGCTCGATGTCGGTCCCGACCTCGTCGAGCGGCTCGCGCGCGAGCGGCCAGAGGTGGCGTTCATCGCCCTGCACGGGCGCGACGGCGAAGACGGTGCCGTGCAGGGCCTGCTCGAGGCGCTCGGCATCCCATACACCGGCTCGCGTGTGGCGGCGTGTGTTCGCGCCTCAGACAAGGTGCTCGCCAAGCTCGCGCTGCGCGACGCCGGCATCCCCACGCCCGACTTCTTTACCTTGCAGGAGACGGCATTCCGGGCGCTGGGAGCCGCACGGGCCCTGCCCGCGATCAGCGCCCGTCTGGGCTTTCCGCTGGTAGTCAAGCCAGCCCGGCAGGGGTCGGCGCTCGGGATCAAGTTCGCCCGCACCGAGGATGAGCTTCCGGCAGCGCTGGTGGCCGCCTTCTCCTACGACCAAAAGGTGCTGCTCGAGCGCTATGTGGCGGGGCGTGAGCTCGCCGTCTCGGTGCTGGCGGACGGCGGCGCGCCACGGGCACTCCCGATCGTGGAGGCAATACCGGAGGCGGACTCGTTCTATGACTTCGAGTCGCGTTACGAGATCGGGCGGGCGCGCTTCATCTGTCCGGCCGCGATCGATCCGGCGGTCGCCGACAGCGTGGCGAAGCTGGCGATCGACGCGTTTGCACTGCTTGGCTGCGCGGTCTTTGCCCGCGTGGACTTGATGCTCGACGCGGCCACGCTCGAGCCCTATGTGCTCGAGGTGAACCCGATTCCGGGGCTGACAGAGACCTCGCTGTTACCGCAGGCGGCCGATGCCGCCGGGATCAGCTTTGACGAGCTGATCGGACGGATCCTCGCGGCGGCGGGGTAGGCAGCGTCAACGGTCCGCCGGCGTGCGCACGGGCCTCGCGCGGACCCGCCGTCGCGAACTTTGTGCGTTTAGTGTTCATCCTGCGTTCTATACGCACAAAGTTCACCCTACTCGCCCAGGAAGTCGTCGGGCTTGACGGTGTCGAGGAAGCTTTTGAACTTCTCCACGACCTCCTCGGTGTCCTCGACCTCGTGCTCGAACTCGATCGCCGACTCGGCGATCACCTCGTCGGCGGCGAAGATCGGGGCGCCGGAGCGGACCGCCAGCGCGAGCGCGTCACTCGGGCGCGAGTCGATCTCTAGCTCGCGCCCGTTCGCGCGCAGGCTGATCGAGGCATAGAACGTGTTGTCCCGCAGCTCTGTGACCGACACGCGCGTGCACTCGACGTCCAGCTCGCCGAGCAGGTCGGAGAGCAGGTCGTGGGTCATCGGCCGCGGGCTCGAGGCACCCTGCAGCTTCATCAGAATCGCCGCCGCCTCGGGGTGGCCGATCCAGATCGGCAGGAACTTGTTGCTCTGGACCGTCTTCAGCAGCACGATCGGCTGTTTGCCGACCATGTCGAAGCTCACGCCGTAGATCACCATCTCCTGCACGCGCCGGGCTCCTCTTCGGGGTCGCGCAGAAGTATATGTTGAGCCTCGCAGACGGCCGTTAGCGAGCGATGCGCGCGGGTGACACAGCCGCAGCGCTGGGACTCCCCGCGAGCGGACCTGGCGAGACACGTCTGTACCCTCGGTTCTATGGATGTCGTAATTGGAACCGCCGCCGCGCCACTGCGCATCGCGATCGTCGGCTCGGGCCCCGCCGGGCTTTACGCTGCCGGGCAGCTGCTCGCGAGCGAGGACCCGGTCTGCCGCGTCGATGTTTACGACCGGCTGATGACGCCTTGGGGACTCGTGCGATTCGGAGTCGCTCCAGACCACCCCAAGATCAAGTCGGTCACGCGTGTCTTCGAACGCACGGCGCGCCTGCCTGGTTTCCGCTTCCACGGCAACGTGGAGGTCGGCGTGGACGTCAGCCACGGCGAGCTCGCCGGCGCCTACCACGCCGTCCTGTACGCCACCGGAACGCCGCACGACAGGCGGCTCGGCATCCCCGGCGAGGAGTTGGCGGGCAGCGAGTCGGCGACCGACTTCGTCGCCTGGTACAACGGCCACCCCGACTACGCCGACCGCAGCTTTGACCTCTCGAGCAGGCGCGCGGTCGTGGTCGGCAACGGCAACGTCGCACTCGACGTCGCCCGGATGCTCACGCTCTCGGAAGCGGAGCTGGAGGTCACCGACACGGCCGACCACGCGATCGAGGCGCTGCGCAACTCGAAGGTGGAGGAGATCGTGATCCTTGGGCGGCGCGGCCCCGTGCAGGCGGCGTTCACGAACCCTGAGCTGCGCGAGCTGGCCGAGCTGGAACTCGCCGACGTGATCGTCGACCCCGCCGAGCTCGAGCTCGACGCCACGAGCGCGGCGGCGCTCGAGATGGCTGAGCAGACTGTCCAGCGCAACGTTGAGACCCTGAGGGCTTACGCCACGGCGAGCACTCGCGGGCGGCCACGCCGCGTGATCCTGCGCTTTCTCGCCTCGCCGGTGGCGATCGAGGGCAACGGGCGCGTGGAGGCGATAGTGGTTGCGCGCAACGAGCTGGTTATCGGCGATGACGGATCGCTGCGGGCGCGGCCCACTGGGGTCACCGAGCGACTCGAGACCGGCCTGGTGCTGCGGGCCGTAGGCTACGTTGGCCGGCCGCTCGCCGGCGTCCCCTACGACGAGTGCCGCACCACCGTCCTCAACGACTCTGGCCGCGTGCTCGACCCGCTCAGCGGGCGGCCGATCCCGGGCCTCTACGCCGCCGGCTGGATCAAGCGCGGCCCGTCAGGAGTGATCGGCACCAACAAGCGCTGCGCGCAGGAGACCACCAGCCGGCTGATCGATGACTTCCGGGCAGGGCTGTTGCCAGAGCCGCCCGGCAATCCGGAGGCGCTGCTTGACCGGATCCGGGCGGCCGGCGTGAAGATCATCGACTACGCGGGCTGGGAGCGGATCGACGCCCACGAGCGGGGTCTCGGTGAGCTCGCAGGCAGGCCACGCGTGAAGCTCGTGCGTCGCGACGAACAGCTCGAGCGGGCCAGCGCAGGGGCATGAGCGCTGCATCGGGCAGCGTACGGTCAGCGCCGGTCAGCAGCCGCGCCGATGCTGGCCTCGGCGGCGGCATGGTGCTCCTGCTTGCCTTCACCACCGGGGCGGTCGTGGCCAACATCTACTACGCCCAACCGCTGCTGCACACGCTGGGCCAGGCATTTGGCGTCGGAACTGCCACCACCGGCCTGCTGGTGACCTTGAGCCAAGTCGGCTTCGTGCTCGGCCTGGCGCTTCTGGTGCCGCTCGGCGACCTGTTGGAGCGGCGACAGCTGATCGTGAGCGGCGTGATCGCGCTTGCAATCGGCCAGGGTGTGGCTGCCGCGGCCCCGGATCTGGCTGTCTTTGCGGCCGCTGACCTCTGGGTCGGAGTGGCGATCTTTGTCGCCCAGGTGATCGTCCCGATGTCATCGCACCTGGCGGCCGAACACGAGCGCGGTCGCGTTGTGGGCGCGGTGATGAGCGGCCTGCTGATCGGCATCCTCGTCTCGCGCACGGTGAGCGGCATCGTCGCGGCGCTGTTCGGCTGGCGCGTGGTGTTCGGCGCTGCGGCCGTGGCGATGGTGTTGCTCGCGCTGGTGCTGCGCCGCGCGCTGCCGCGCGTCGAGCCGACCTCGGAGCTGCCGTACAGAGCGGCGCTGCGTTCGGTGGTGGGACTCGTCACGGCCGAGCCATTGCTCCGCCAGCGGATGGCGCTTGGCGCCTGCGCCTTTGGCGCTTTCAGCATCCTGTGGACATCGCTCGCGTTCCTGCTCTCCGGTGTCCACGGCAGCCACTATCACTACAGCAACGCGGTGATCGGCCTGTTCGGACTCGCCGGGGTCGCCGGAGCCAGCGCCGCCCAGGTTGTGGGCCGGCTCGCCGACCGCGAGCGCGGCGGGCTGGCAACGACCACGACGCTGGTGTTGATGTTCGCGAGCTGGCTGCTGCTCGCCGTGGGGGCAAGATCACTGGTGGTCCTGATCGTGGGGATCATGGTGCTCGACCTGGGCGTCCAGGGAACCCACATCGGCAACCAGAGCGCGATCTACCGGCTCGACGCGGATGCACGCAGCCGTGTCACCACCGCCTACATGTCTGCCTACTTCATGGGCGGGATCATCTGCTCTGCCGTAACCGGGGCGCTCTACGCCGCCGACGGCTGGTCCGCGGTGTGCGTGTTTGGGGCCGCCGTCTCGCTGCTCGCGCTCGTGACCTGGGCAGCTACCGCGCCCTACATCCGGGTCCCCGCCGCCAAGCGCTCACCTGCCTGAGGCTGCTAGCCCTCCAGGCCGACTTCTACTCCCTGCGCCCGAGAAAGTCTGAAAGCCGGCGCGCGGCCCGGCCGCTGGCCCCGCCGGCGCGCAGCCGGGCGGCCAGCTGATCGGCAGCGTCGTCGATGATCTTCGCGAGGCTGTCATCGGTCGTGTAGTGACCAAGCTCCTCGGGTGTGGGGCGTCGGGGCGCGGCCGATTGCGGGCCTCGCTTCGGGTCCGCCCCGACACCAGCCGACGCAGCCGCGCGCTGGGCGGCTAGCTCGCGCTCGATCGCTGCCAGGCGGTCGTCGATATCGGCTGCGGCGCCGCCGTCGTGCGCGCGGCGCTGGGTGATCAGCGCGTAGGCGCTCTGAATGCGCTCAAACCGGGAAGCGGACTCGGGGGAGCCCCCGTTGTGGTCTGGGTGGTGGCGCTTCACCAGCTCTCGGTAGGCGCGGCGAAGGTCCTCGTCGGAGGCTGCGGGCGGCACCCCAAGCACGGCGTAAGGGTCCGCTGCGGCGTCGGCCATCCTCGGATTATCGCGCCTACTGGGACCGTGCTCCGGTGGCGGCCGGTAGCGGTGCGTCCGCCAGAACCGGTTCGGGGGCCGGCGGCAGCTCGTTGCTGATCGCCACCTGCCGGTAGAAGTAGGCGCTGCGCTTGCGCACGCGACGCCCCGACTCGAACTCGACGTAGTGCAGGCCGAAACGCCGGCGGTAACCCTCCGCCCACTCGAAGTTGTCCATCAGCGACCAGTGGAAGTAGCCAGCGACGTTCACCCCGGCGGCGATCGCCTCGAGCACCGCCCCGAGGTGACCGTGGATGTAGGCGATCCGCTCGTGGTCGTCGACTCTGCCCTCCGGCGTCAGGTAGTCATCCGCCGCGCAGCCGTTCTCGGTTACGTAGAGCGGCAGGCCGCCGGTCTCTTCGTGCAGGCGGATCAGGAGGTCACGCATCGCCGCGGGCACTATCGGCCAGCCCATCACGGTCCGCGGCAGGTCGGGGGCCATGTAGCGGACCGTGCCCCGCCAGCCGGGGATGGCCGACTCTCCCACGCGCAGGTCGAAGCGATCACCACGGCGGAGGTAATGCGGCCGGTAGTAGTTGAGGCCGAAGAAGTCGATCGGCGCCGAGATCAGCGCCAGGTCGCCGTCCTGAATCAGCTCACCTGGGGGCATCAGGTCGGCGCGCAGGGCGGCCGGGTAGCTGCCGCGCAACACCGGATCCAGGTAGGCGCGGTTGTATTCGGCATCCAGAGCTTCGGCGGCCGCACGCGACCCTTGGTCCAGTGCGAGGAACGGCTGTGGGTCCATGGACGGGCCCGCGGCCGCGTCGGGCAGGCGCGAGCGCAGCGCCTGAAGCGCGTATCCGTGACCCAGGAGGATGTGGTGCAGGGCGGCTGCCGCCAGCGCTGGGTCGCGGCGCCCGGGCGCATGGCTGCCGTTGAGGTACCCCTGCTGGACGGTCTGCAGTGGCTCGTTGATCGTGATCCACATCGCGACCTGCTCGCCGAGAGCCTCGGCGAGGACGGCGGCGAGTTCTCCAAGCGCAAGGGCAGCGTCACGATTGGCCCAGCCACCGCGGTCCTCGAGCGTCTGTGGCAGGTCCCAGTGGTAGATCGTGAGCACCGGCTTGATGTCCCGCTCGCAGAGCCGGTCGATCAGCCGGCGATAGTAATCGAGGCCAAGCACGTTGACGGCGCCGCTGCCGTTGGGCAGCACCCGCGGCCAGGAAACCGAGAAGCGGTAGGCGCCAACGCCAAGTTCCGTCAGCAGCTGGACGTCGTCATCCAGCCGGTGGTATGAGTTGCACGCGATGTCCCCGGTGTCACCGCGATTCACCTTGCCGGGCGTGTGGGCGAAGGTGTCCCAGATGGATGGGGCGCGTCCATCCGTGGCGGCAGCACCCTCGATCTGATACGAGGACGTGCCGACCCCCCAGACGAAGCCCTCCGGGAACCGGCGCGCGTCGTCGGAGCCTCCGTGCTTGAGGCTGTTCATCTGCATCTCCTGAGAGTGTTTGGGTTGCTCGACGCCAGCTCAGGGTCACCCGGTGCCCGCTTTGCGCGGGCACCGGGCCATTTCACCCAGAGGAGGGCTTGTCTTCCAGCTCTCGGCTAGCTCTTGGGCCTGAGGTGCAGGATCACAACCTCATTGGTCGGCGTCGCAGGCTGGGCGGTCTCGTACTCGTTTGAGGGAGTCGGCCAGCCGGTGAAGGCGCCGGTGTTGTACTCACCCCAGGAGACCCCGTAGACGGTCGGTATTACCGGGAGGTACTTGGCGACGAACTGCTCTATCGGGGTCAGGTACTTGACCTGCGCGGCAACCGTGCCGGCAGCCGCGAGCTTCTTGAGGTCGGCGTCGATCGCGGCGTTGTGCAGGCCCTCGAAGTTGCCCGCGCGGTTGGTCTTGGTCGCAAGCGCGCTGTTCAGCCAGCCGTCATACAGCTGGTAGGGGGCGACGCTGGTGTTCGACCAGTGCATGGTCAGCTGGAAGTTGCCAGTGGCCATGTCGCTGTTCCAGCTGTTGACGGCCAGGCCCACGGCGGTGGCGTCGATGCCCGCGGCTCGCAGCTCGGCGGCGACGACCCTGTCGTCGTGCGCGTAGTCGCTGTAGGCGGCCGGGTCGGTGACGCTCAGCTTCACGATCTTGCCGTGCAGCGCGAACCACTTGCCGACCTTCTTGTAGCCGGCCTGCTCCAGCACCTTCTCGGCGGCCCTGGCGTTGGCGTTGAGGCTGAGGTGGTAGGCGGGGCCCTTCACGCTCGGCGCGAGGAACTGGTTGAACTCGGGCAGCGTCAGGCCGCTCGCGTTCGTCGCCACGGGCTCGGTGTTGGACTCACCCTGCGAGCTGATCGCCTTGCGACTGATCGCCAGGCTGATCGCCTGCCGGACCGCCAACTGATCGGTCGGCCACTCGCTCAGGTTCGGCTCGAGCGTGTTGGTGTTCAGCGGCGGTGACCAGAAGGTCAGCGGCTTGCCGGCGAAGGCCTGCTTGGGGTCGGCGATGAAGTTACCAGCCCAGTCGACCTGGCCGGTATCCAGCGCGGCGAGTGCCGAGGTGTTGCTCGACAGAGTCGGGAACTCGACGGTCTTGACCGCCGGCGCTCCGTGGCCACCGAAGGGACCACCCCAGTAGTTGGGGTTGGCCGTCATCACGACACCGCTCGCGCCCACGCTCTGGACCGTGTAGGGGCCCGTGCCGACCGGGTTGGTGTCGGTGTAGGTCGCGGGGTTGCCGACGCCCTGCCAGATCGACTTCGGCACGATGTAGACGTCGCCCGCGATGTTCTGGAAGTTCGCGTACTGCGCCGTCGGGAAGTGCAGGGTGACCGTGTCACCGCTGGTCGAGACGCCCGAGATCGTCAGACCGCTGCCGTTGATGGCAGGGTTGCTCTTGATCAGGTTATAGGTGAACGCCACGTCAGCGGGCGTGAACGCGGTGCCGTTTGACCACTTCACACCCTTGCGGATCGTGAAGGTGATCGACTTGCCGCCCGGACCCCACTTGTAGCTCGTGCCCAGGAACGGGTAGTACTTGCCGGGCTTGAGGATGTCGGCCTGGAACAGCGGCTCGTAGATCAGCGACGTCGCGCCGACGATCGACGAGGCCGATGTGGAGACAAACGGGTTGAAGCCGTTGGCCTGCCCGACCGGGCTGGACTCGACGGTCAGCACCGAGCTGGCCGCCGCCTTGCCGTGAACCGCGGCAACAGCGGGCGCGGCACTGGCCGCGGCCACCGCCACCGACGCGCCAGCAAGCGCGAGCGCGCTGCTAGCCACCTGCAGGGATCTTGTCGTGAGGATTCGCCTCATGAAAGCGACACCCCCTCCTTTGATACATAGTTAGTTGCTGGTCAAAGAACTTCCGCGGCATGGGTCTCTTGGGCCGTCGCGGATTGCTGCACTGGCGGGGTCGGGCGCCCTTGCTCGCAGAGCTGGGGCGCCAACTCCTCTCTCCTCATCTACTCCGAGGCGACCTCCTTTCCCAGACCGCTGGTGGAGATCGCAGCTGCGTGCGCCGGTTCCGGCGGCGCGAACGTGTCCGGGTCCGGCGAGGAAGCGATCAGAAGCTGGGTGTAGGGATGGGTGGGGTTGCGCACGAGCTGCTCGGCCGGGCCGCGCTCGACTATCTCCCCCCGGTTCATCACCAGGATCTCGTCGGCGAAGTACCGCGCCGAGGCGATGTCATGGGTGATGTAGAGGATCGCGAGCTCAAAGCGCGAGCGCAGCTCGGCGATCAGGTCAAGGATCTCGAGCCGGATCGAGACGTCCAGCATCGACACCGGCTCATCGGCCAAGAGCACCCGCGGCTCGGCCGCCAGGGCGCGCGCGATCGAGACGCGCTGGCGCTGGCCGCCGGAGAGCTCGTGCGGGTAGGCGTCGCGGAACTTCTCGACCGGGTTGAGCTTCACCTGATCCAGAAGCCGGTCGATCTCCTCGATCGACGCCTCACGGCCGGTCCGCCCAGAGTGCACCGCCAGCGCCCGCTGCAGGTGGTAGCGGACCGTGTGCAGCGGGTTCAGCGAGGCGAACGGGTCCTGAAAGACCATCTGCACATCACTCTTGTAACGGCGGAAGACGCTGCGGCGAGAGGGCTCGATCTCCTTGCCGTCGAGCAGGATCTGCCCGCCGGTCCGGCGCTCCTGGCCGGAGAGGAGTTTGGCGATGGTGCTCTTGCCCGAGCCGCTCTCGCCGACCAACGCCACCACCCGGCCGCGGCGGAGCTCGAGCGAAACGCCCTTGACCGCGGCGACCACGCCACCGCGGCCGCGGCCGCGGCCGCCGTAATCCTTGCGCAGATCCACGCCGGCCAGGACCAGGTCTGACCGCGCCGGCCGCGGGTCAGCGTCGATGCCCATGCGGCGGTCGATGGCGGCAGCCGAAGGTGGCAGCGGCACCCCCGGCGCGACGTACGGACAGGCGCTGAGATGGCCGGCCGCGGCCTCAGGCACCTGCGCTAGCGCCATGTCGATCTCAAGGCACGCACCTGCCGCAAACGCGCAACGGGAGTGGAAGGGACAGCCCGCAAAAGTGGCGCGCAGGTCCGGCGGCGTGCCGGGGATGCCGGTCAGCTGCACCCGCGGTCCGCGCAAGCGCGGGAACGAGCCCAACAGTCCGCGGGTGTAGGGATGGACGCCGCCATCCCGGACCTCCGTGGTCGGCGCTGACTCGACCACCTGCCCGGCGTACATCACGACCACCTGGTCTGCGACCTCCAGCAGCAGTGACAGGTCGTGAGTGATGAACAACACCGAGAAGCCCAGCGCCACCTTGAGGTCCAGGACCTCGCGCAGGATCTCCTTCTGGACGATCACGTCGAGCCCGGTGGTCGGCTCGTCCATGATCACGACCTCAGGGTCGACCGCTAGCGCCATGGCGATCATCACGCGCTGACGCATGCCGCCGGAGAGCTCGTGCGGGTAGGCGCGCAGACGCTCGGGCTTGATGCCGACCATCTCGATCAGCTGACGGGCACGGTCGTGGACCTGCTCGTTGCCCATGCGCATGTGCGCGCGGATGCCGTCCATGATCTGGTCCTCGACCCGCAGCACCGGGTTCAGGGAGTTCATCGCGCTCTGGAAGACGATCGCGATCTCACGCCAGCGCAGCGCTTTGAGCCCCTTGTCGCTGGCGGCGAGCACGTCAAAGCCGTCCGGGTGACCCTCGGCCAGCCGCTGGCCGCGGTAGACGACGCTGCCGCCGGTGACGACTGCCGGCGGGCGCAGCAGGCGGACGGCGCCGTAGGCGAGCGTCGACTTGCCGCAGCCGCTCTCCCCGCAGAGTCCGACGATCTGCCCCGGATGCAGCGCCAGGTCGACGCCCCGCACCGCCCGCACATCGCCGAGCTCGGAGCGATAGGCGATGTCCAACCCGCGGATGTCGAGCACCGGTCCAGCGGGACCGGTGCTCAGCCGATCCCGCCTGTCCGTGGGCGCCGTCCACTGCGGTTGGCTGGCGGTGCTCACGGCTTCACCGCAGATGCGTAATCGCGGACCACGGGGGTCGGGTCGGTGGGACGCCAGCTGCGGCGGCCGACCCTGAGCAGGGTGGCGGAGGAGCGCAGGCGCGGGTTTGAGAGCTCGTCGAGGCCGAAGTTGATCAACACCAGGCTCATCCCGAGGATCGCCACCGCCATGCCCGGGAACACGTACCACCACCAGGCACCGAGTTCCACGGCGCTGCCGCTCTGGGCCCAGTAGAGAACCACACCGAGGCTCCAGTCCGACAGGTTCGTGAGCCCGAGGAAGGCGAGCGCCACCGAGGTGAGGATCGCGTACAGGACGGTGCCGACGAAGCTCGCGGCGATCAGTCCGATCTGGTTCGGGATCAGCTCAAAGACGATGATCCGCCAGGCGGGCTCGCCCACCTCGCGGGCGGCGAGCACGAAGTCGCGGTTGCGCAGCGACAGCGTCTGCGCGCGGATCACGCGCGCACCCCACGGCCAGCCGACCGCACTCAGCGCCAGGATCGTCGCAAAGGTGCTCGCGTGTGGCTCGTAGGCGAGGATCACGATCAACAGTGGCAGCGCCGGAAGCACCAACACGACGTTTGAGAACAGCGAGAGGCCCTCATCGGCGTAGCCGCCCAGGTAGCCGGCGGCGGTGCCGATCAGCACCGAGAGGAAGGTCGCGATCACGCCCGTGAACAGCCCGACCTCCACCGTCGAGCGGATGCCGACGAGCATCTCGGAGAGGACATCGCCGCCGGAGTTGTCGGTGCCGAAGAGGTGGTGGATGGTCGGCGGCGTGGGCGTCGCCTGGGAGGTGATGGCGCTCGCGTTGTATGGCGCCAGCGCCGGTCCGAAGATCGCCAGCACGATGAAGACGGCGAGGATCACGACACCGACCTTGGCCTTCAACGGCAGCCGGCGCCAGGTGGACGCGACTGAGCCGAGGACCGCCGCGGGCTTGGCGGCCAGACGCGCGGGCGCGGTGAACCTAGTGGGGCCCATCAGAAGGCGCTCCGCGAGCGGGCGCGAGGGTCGGCCAGCGCGTAGGCGATGTCGGCCAGTAGCGAGGCGGTCAGCACCGCCAGCGAGATCACCAGGAAGATCCCCTGGGTGAGCGGGTAGTCGCTGGAGGTGACGGCGTTGTAGAGCGTCAGGCCGATGCCGGGGTAGGAGAAGACGATCTCCATCACCAGCGCGCCGGCGACCACGAAGCCGAGCGAAAGCGCGAAGCCGGCGATGTTGGGGAGGATCGCGTTGCGGGCGCCGTAGGTGAACATCACGCGCCGGGTCGAGAGGCCCTTCGCCTGGGCGACGAGGATGTAGTCCTCGGAGATCGTGGTCAGCATGACGTTTCGCATCTGCAGCATCCAGCCGCCGATCGAGGTGGCGATGATCGTGACCGCCGGCAGGATCGAGTGGGTGATCGCGCTGCCGATGAAGGGCAGGTTCAAGCCCGGCGTCAGGCCGAGCTCGTAGCCCTGCCCGTAAGGCAGCCAGCCGAGCACGATTGCGAACAGATAGATGAGCAAGAGCGCCAAGAAGAAGTAGGGCATCGCCTGCAGCAGCGTGAGCGCGGGCATCACGCGGTCAAGCACGCCGCCGCGCCGCCAGCCGGCGACGATGCCCAGAGACGTGCCGATAGTGAAGCTGAGCACGGTCGCCACGCCGACCAGCGCGAGCGTCCAGGGCAGCGTCTGGCCGATTATGGTCGAGACGTGGGTCGGGTACTGACTGGTCGAGACGCCGAGGTTGAAGTGAATCACGTCGTTCCAGTACTGGAGGTACTGGCTGAAGATCGAGCCCTTGGGGTGGAAGCCGAACTCGGCCTCGAGCGACTTGACCACGGCCGGCGTGAGATTCTGAAACTTGCCGAGCACAGCGTCGATCGCGTTGCCCGGCATCAGCCGCGGGATCATGAAGTTGATCGAGACCGCTGCCCATACGGCGGCCAGGTAGAACCCAAATCGTCTCGCGATGAAAGCCATCCGACCTCTCCGACTCCTCTCTGGCAGAAACGCTAGCTGAAACATTTCTGCACTGTCAAGCGAAAATTTTTCTGAAACTGTTTCAGAATGTGCTTGAATTGCGAGCGTGGTCGGTATCACGACAACAAACGGCGGCGGCAACGGCCATAGACGACCCACCGTCCGCGACATCGCACGCCTGGCGGGAGTTTCGCCCGCCACCGTCTCGCGCGTGATCAATAGCCGGAGCGACGTCTCCGATACGGTCCGCGAGCGCGTGCTGCGCGTGGTCGCCGAGCACGGCTACACGGTCGCCCGCCCGCCGCTTCTAGGGATGCACAGCGGCCTGGTCGGCGTCACGCTGCCACTGATCCATCACTCCTACTTCTCAGAGATCCTGGCCGGCATCGCCGAGGCGTTCTACGAGCACGAGATCCCGATGGTGCTCTGCCCGACACTGCACGAGCACGACCGTGAGGTCACGCTGCTGCAGCGGCTGCGTCACGGCACCACCGACGGCGCGCTCCTGATCCTCCCCGAGGAGGATGACGACGAGCTGGCGGCGCTGCAGGAGCAGGGTTACCCGTTCGTGATCATCGACCCGCGGATGACGCCCGGCGACCGCGTCCCGACCGTGTCCGCCTCGCACCTCTCGGGCGCACGCGAGGCGACCGAACACCTGCTGCGCCTCGGGCACCGCCGGATCGCGGCCATCACCGGCCCGCACGACTGGATTGCCACCGAGGAGCGGCTGCGAGGCTACCGTGGCGCGCTCGCTGAGGCTGGGATCACGCCCGACCCGCAGCTGCAGATCGGCGCGAACTTCCGCGATAACGGCGGCCGGCTCGCCACCCAGCAGCTGCTCAGCCTGCCCGAGCCGCCGACGGCGATCTTCGCCTTCAACGACATGCTCGCGATCGGCGCCCTGCAGGCGATCCGCCAGCACGGCCTGCGCATCCCACAGGACATCTCGGTGGTCGGCTTCGACGACACTTACGAGGCCTCGATCATGCATCCGGCCCTGACGACCGTGCGCCAGCCGCTGGCGGAGATGGGCAGGATGGCCGTCTCCCAGCTCGTGCGGCTGTTGCAGAACCAGCGCATCGAGGCACTGCACGTCGAGCTCGCCACCCGTCTCGTGGAGCGCGACTCGACCGGCCCGCTGCGAACCTGAGATGCTGGTGTGATCCAGCCCACCCGGGGCTGGCACCGGCGCAGCGCAGGACCCAGCAGGAGATGATGACCGACGAGCAGCACAAAGAACCGCCGGAGGAGCACGCCGGGAGCCTGCGTCAGCGCGTGGCTGGCGACCTGCTGCAAGGAGTGGTGGCCAGCGCCGGTGCCGGCGAAAGGGCCGCGACCGAGCTCGGGAAGGCGGCGCAGGCGACGGCGCTACAAGTCGTCACGACCGGTCTGGGCGGTGAGCGCGTGCTGGTCGGGCATGTGCTCGGCATGCGCCTGAGCCTTCCGGCCAGCCACCTGCACGGGCCACGCGAGGTCCCGGCGCTCCTCTACCTGTTTGCCGACGCCCTGGCGATCCGCCCCACCGACGACGCGCCGATGTCTGCCATCCCGCTCCCCGGGCTGCACATGGTGCTGCCGCCGGCAGCAGTCGCGCACTGGGTGTATAAGGCGGGCCGGATCGAGCATGCGAACCTGGACCTCGTGGAGGACGAACAGCGCTTCGCTGACTCGATCGCCGAGTGGACCGTCGATGACTTCGCGCAGGCGGACCCGAAGCTCGAAGTCCACCCCACCGCGGAGCTGCCGGGCCCGCTGCAGCTGTATGAGCATCTGGGGTACGCGCACCTGTCAGTGCCCGTGACCGGCACACGCCCCGTGCTTCTGAAGAGCGACCTGCCGGTCACGCCGAGCGCGTTCGCCGCGCTGCGAGAGCTGTTCGCGCGCGTCAGCTCGAGCTGAGGTTCGACCTGCGCGTCACCGAGCACCTCCCGGCGCACTCGCAGCCCCGGCTCGTAAGGCTCGTCGCTCACGTCCGCTCATCACGCGGTGCGCTCACGCTCGCCACGGTAACCACGGAGGGCGCAGGACGGTCGTCTCGCCCACTCCCCACGCGCCGCGCGAAGCTTGCCTATGTCCAGCACATCCTCCTCACGGCCAACGGCGTTCTTCATCTCGATCAGCTGCTCGGATCGGCAGCTCGTCTGCGGCCAGGTCGCCGAGATCGACGACCGCGCCGAGGTCACGCAGTGCGGCCACGAGCCTGGTCCGGTTCTCCGGCGAGGGATTGGGAAAGATGTCCACGTCCTTGGTCGCCCGCACGACTCCGTGCGCGGCAACAGAGAACCCTCCGGTCACAACAAACTCCACCCCGTGCGAAGCAGGCAGTCGAGCAGCTCCCGCGGGTTGAGCGCCCTCGGGCCGCCCGAGCTGCCGGGGTCGTCAACGCCGGTCATCCCGGGCGCTGACCGCATCCGCGGTCAGCCCGGTCACGAACGGGACAGCGCCATGGCCTCCTCGATCCGCTGCTCTGGCGTTGAGCTGAGGTACGCGCGCCGCAACTCCTCGGGAGTGCTGTTGCCGGTCGGGATCGGCTCGACCTCGAGCCGCAGCCGCAAGCCCATCGCGCGGAGCAGCCGCTCCAGGGTCGGCAGCGAAGGTACCGTCACGCCGCGCTCAACCCGGCTCACATATGGCTGCGTGGTGCTGGAGCGGCGCGCAAGCTGGGCCTGATCGAGGCCGCTGCGCAGGCGCGCATCGCGCAGCAGTTGACCGGCGTCGTACGTGCGGTGAGGATATGCCTCATGAGGTCTACGGCCTCCGGGCCGCTCACGCCTCCAGGTGCGCGCGGATCAGCTCGTTCACGGCCTGCGGCTGCTGCGTGCTGGCGATGTGGGCGGCGCCGGCGATCAGCTCCAGGCGCGCCCCTGGGATCTGCTCGGCGATCAGGCGCTGGTGCTCGGGCGGGAGCGCCTCGTCCTCGGTCGCGCTGATCACCAGCGTCGGCACCGGAATGCGCGTCAGCTCCGGCCGCAGGTCCATGGCTGCGATCGCCTCGCAGCAGGCGGCATAGCCCTCCGGATCGGTAGCGGTGATCATCGCCCGATGGGCCGCAACCACCCCTGGGTGGCCCGCTGCCCACCCAGGGGTGAACCAGCGCGACACCACGGCGTCGGCAACGACCTCAGTACTGCCCGCCGCCCGTACGGCAGCGGCGCGCTCGAGCCAGCGAGAGGCTGGCGGCGCGTGCGCGGAGGTGCACATCAGAACCAGGCGATCGAGCCGACCGGGTGCGTTGGCGCCCAGCCAGATGCCGGCCATCCCGCCGATCGAAAGCCCGCCGTAGGAGGCACGCTCGATCCCGAGCCCGTCCATCAGCTCTAGCACGTCCGCGCCCAGGTCGGCGATCGCGTAGGGCGCGGGCGGTACCGGCGAGCCGCCGTGGCCACGGTGATCAAAGACGATCACGCGGAAGTGTTCGCGCAGCGCCGCGACCTGCGGCTGCCACATCGCGAGGCTCGTGCCCAGCGAGCCGCCCAGGAGCAGCACCGGCGCGTCCGCAGGCCCGTGCAGCTCATGGTTGAGGGCCACCGTGCTCACCACCGCTCGCCGCCCAGCGCACGCTCGGCCAGGGCCGCGGCGGCCGCGACGCTGGCTGTGAGATCGGCGGCCTCGGCGACCCCCGCCGCTTCAAGCTGTGCAAGGTTGCTGCGCATACGAGCAGTATCCACCTCCAGCCCTCCGAGCAGGTCCGCCAGCCACGCTGCGGCCGGCACCGCCCTCGCGCAGCTCGCCGACGCGCTCGCCACGGCCGGCTGGACCGCTGAGCAAGCCCGCCGCGCGAACGTCCACCAGCTCGCCAACGAAGCCGGCCCGGGGTGGGGAATTTCCATGATCGAGAGTGGGGATTTCTCGTGATCGTTGACAGCACCTTCCAAGCACCGGATACCAGGTCGCCTCGAAGTCACCGTTAGGCACGCGCACCCGACTCCGTGCCCGATCCCTGCCCAGTAAACCCAGCCGCCCCGGGCGGCTTGACCGCGGCCCTGCCAGCGCTCACGCGAGCAAGCCGCTGGTTGAGTTCATCCACCGCTTGTCTGGCTAACGCGCTCGTGCGCCGCCTTGGCTGGCCGGTGATCCCCTGGATCGCGAATGCCGGCACGACCGTGCCTGCGCGCAGTTGGATCAGACAGACGCACCCGAGCACCTTGTAGCGCCCGAGGTCAAATGTCGCGATCTCGCTCCATGCAACCGTGACGGTGCGGAAGGGATTACGAGCAGTCACACCGTGATCGTCGACCAGCAATACAGCGAACGCCGCGCGAGCCATCGGGGTAGCGATGAGCAGCAATACGACGGCACCGAGAACAAGGCCTACCGTCGAGTGGGCGCTACCCCGGATCGCTCCTCCAACTCCGAGCGCAACGTCGATTACAAGGACACAGCCGATCGTGACCGCTTGGGATCGCGTGCGGTAGGCCCTCTTAACGTTCGGCGTGTCGGTTCTAGCCTCCACCGAAGATCGCCTGGTCGATCGGTCCTTCCAGTCCAATCCCGACCAGCGTCGGCCACGTCAGGGCGGCATTTATGCCAGCCTTCCCGAGGAACGACTCGGGAAGAGCCGGCGAAATCGTCGTACCGTCGGCCAGTGTCGTCTCAAATACGCCCGCGGCACCGAGCCCCGTCTTGATAAGCCCAGCACCGCCCAGCAGCCCGGTTTCGCCAACCGTGACCGCCTCATGGCCCCAGAAGTCCGGGGTCTGCGTGTTGACGAACGTAGAAGCCCCAAATGCACCCGCAACTGCCCATGCGCAAACGCCGTCGCTGGCGACAATGCACACGCCCCCCGCAAGGGCCTCAGCAGCCTGACCAGGATGGTTGGCCACCAAGGTCGCCCCGCTGCTGATGCCGTTGCCAACCCAGCTGGCTGCCTGCCCTGGGCTGGGGAGCCATGAGATCCCGAGCCACAACCCGGTCGGATCGGCGAAGGTATTCGGATTGTCGTTCGCGTAGCTGTACGGCTGCCCGGTCAGCGGCGCCAGCGGATCGCTGGTCAAAAACTGGGCGGTCTGCGGGTCGTAGTAGCGCGCCTGCATGTAATACAACCCGGTTTGGTCCTGGTACTGGCCCGCCCACCGCAGCGGCGTGCTCACCGACCCGGTCTGGGCGGTGAGGTTCCCGTAGGGCTGTAGCTGAATGTTGCTGCGACGCTGCCGCTGCTGGTGCTCAGAAGCCGGGTTGAGCCAAGCTGGCCGTGGTGGTAGTAGTAAACGGTCCCGTCCGCGGCGATCTGCTCGACCGGCAGGCCGTTATCGGCGTAGATGAAACTGGTTGAGCCGTCGGTCAGCATCAGCGGCACCGCCGCGGCCAGATCCCACGCGTAGCCCACTGTCAGCGTCCTGGCTAGCGAAAGTACCACCAGAACGTGGTCTTCACGCGCTTGACCTGCACCTGGTGTGCGGTCAGCTGCTCAACCAGCTTCTCACAGCCGGTATCGAAGAGAAAGCCTACTCGGCAGCCGCGGGTGCCTTCGGTGCGAAGCACCGCGGTGCGTTTGCCGACCTCGACCGGGGCCAGCTGGGACCAGCCAGCACTCCAGAGCGGCGCGTCACGAGAACCCTCGCCGAAGATAAGGGGCCGCAGAAACGGGTTTATCAGCCAGCGGGGCTGGACATCAACGCTTATACCGGCCTCGTCGATCACGAGCACAGCTAACGGCCCAGTGACTTTCAAGGGTACTGTTGAAAATATCGCCCCGACTCGCATCCGGACCACCGGCGCCATCGCAGTCAACCCGTCACGACGTCCACGTGTAGCTGCCTATCCCTTGTAGCTGAAACGGAACCGGGAGGCCGTTGTTGTAACCGATGGTGACCTGGTTCTCCCAGATGAACCGTCCGCTGCTTGTCCGGTTAGCTGAAAACTGGTCTCCCACACTCGGAAAGAAGCCGACCGACCCGTCTACCCCACCGAACCAGCCATCAAGCTCACACGGGCTCTGCGCGTTGCTGACAAGCAGCCCGACTGAACCCTGGACGGTCGGGCTGCCCGCCCCAAAACCGAGTGTGCCGATTAGCGTGGGAGACCCGCCGACAAGCGCTACACAGCCGCTTGCGGCACCGATAACACCAGCCCCGCCACCAAAGTTCAAGCACAAGCCGATCGTGCCACCAAAAGCGCAGACGCTCGCCGCCGGGTTTTGCTGGCAGTAGCCGGCAAACAGCCCGCCGGCGGTCGCGGCGCTCAGGCCGCTGTAGGGGCCCACTGACGGCGGGATCGTCTCATCAAGACCCGAGGGGTCGGTGAAGTTCACGGGGTTGGCGCCCGTGTAGCTGTACGGCTGCCCGGTCAGCGGCGCCAGCGGATCGCTGGTCAAAAACTGGGCGGTCTGCGGGTCGTAGTAGCGCGCCTGCATGTAATACAACCCGGTTTGGTCCTGATACTGGCCCGCCCACCGAAGCGGCGTGCTCACCGACCCGGTCTGGGCGGCGAGGGTCCCGTAGGGCTGTAGCTGAACGTCGCTGCGACGCTGCCGCTGCTGGTGCTCAGAAGCCGGGTTGAGCCAAGCTGGCCGTGGTGGTAGTAGAAAACGGTCCCGCCCGCACCGATCTGCTCCACGGGAAGGCCGTTATCGGCGTAGATGAAACTGGTTGAGCCGTCGGTCAGCATCAGCGGCACCGGCGCGGCCAGATCCCACGCGTAATGGTCACTCTGCCCGGCGGTGGTGGCGCTCGCAAGCAGCCCGTTGCCGTCATAGCTGTAGCTGCTTTGGATACCCAGTGCTTGCACCCCCAGAAAGGCCGCTGAGCGCCACCGGCACCGCCGATGTAGTGGTGCTCCCGTCAGAGCGCAGCGCGAGACAGTGGTCGGCGCCGGCGGCGACCGCCACCACCCCAGAAAGCCCGGACACCTGGCAGCGGGGTCGCGCAGGTCTTGCCGCACACCCAGCCGCCGGCGACCCTGAGAAACGCCCAGTCTGGGCTGCCGCCGCACAGAGGAACTGCCCGGCGGCCGCCGTCAAGGTCCCCATCGCCTCCACCAGAAAAAGCCTACCGGGAAGACCAGCACGGCCGCCGCGGCCGCCGCCACCGCGAGGCTGACAAGTCCCTTTGTTACCCAGACGCCGCCAGCAAACGAAACGAGCGTAGCGAGCTGTAGCCAGCCGTGTTTCTTTGATCGGATCGCGTCAAAGTAATCGCCTACGCCCCTCTGGGCGGACACGTTACCGGCGCTCCGGCTGCCGAGCGAGATCGGCCCGGGATCAGCGCCGGTGATGCGCTGCACACGGCGACGAACCACACGGCGGGTATGTTGACGAGTCAACCAGGCAAACGAGTAGGCGGCGCCCAAGGCAGCGAACACCACCCACCCTGGCATGCCGTGGGGCGAACTCGCCGAAGCTACCCAGACGGCCACAACACACATGGGTTCGACGAAACCGTCTGCGCCAGCACGCCCCCGTTAGCCACAGCCGGATCCGCAAGCCAACTGAACAGTTCGGAAAACGCAAAAGACCCTAACGAAAGCGTGCGGGCCTGCAGAAGCCGCTGTGCAGCCATGGATTCCGCCCAGTCTTGCATGAAACCCCGGTTCCACAGCGCGCTTGCGGTGGCATCCCAACCCGCAGCGCTTTCCTTGAGCAGCGCCCCGGCACCGCCGCTGAGAATGCCGACAACGTTAAACCCTACGCCAACATAGTTGCCTGACTGCAAATCCTGGCCGGCGGCTATGCCGCCGAACACGATGGCTGCTGGCGCAGCAACCAGGTCTGCTCCCGGAACGAGGGTCGCGGCGGCTGAGATAGTCGCAAGCGTGGAGCTGCTTTGTACGGCCCAAGTACCAGCGCTGCTGATGCCATTGCCAACCCAGCTGGCTGCCTGCCCTGGGCTGGGGAGCCATGAGATCCCGAGCCACAACCCGGTCGGATCGGCGAAGGTATTCGGATTGTCGTTCGCGTAGCTGTACGGCTGCCCGGTGATCGGCGTGAGCGGATCGCTGGTCAAGAACTGGGCGGTCTGCGGGTCGTAGTAGCGCGCCTGCATGTAATACAACCCGGTTTGGTCC
>JAJYHG010000113.1 GCA_021784895.1 Actinomycetes bacterium | reverse complement strand
GCACTCTCCTCCGGACATGCTCCCCGGAAGTGCCGCACGGCGGTGCGAGAGCCCGACCCGTTCAAGCGCCGCGGCAGCTCGCTCGCGGCGCTCGCGCGCGGAGGTTCTCTGTGGCCTGACGGCGAGCTCGACGTTTTCCTGCGCGGTGTGGCGGGCCAGCAGAAACGACTGCTGGAAGACAAACCCGAAGAACTCGGATCGCAACCGGGTCAGCTCTCGGTCCCCACAGCCCGCGACCCGGACCCCACCAACCAGGTATTCGCCGTCACTGGGCCGGTCAAGTAATCCGAGCACGTTCAGAAGCGTCGACTTGCCCGAGCCGGAACGACCCACGATGGCGACGATCTCGCCCGACGCGATGGTGAGGGACACCCCCTTTAGCGCGTCCAGCCGAGGCGGGCCGGCATACGTCCGTGTTACCCCGTTGAGCTCAAGCAGCACAGTCTCGTGTCCAAGCGTGGCCATGCTCTCTACCGTGCCTGGTTGCGCGCGCGGTTACGAAGCGGGTGCCGGCGCGCTCCGGAGCAGTCAGGCGCCACTGCCTAACACCACCGTCTCGCCGTTGCGCAGCGCACCGCCAACCGGGCTGACGACGTCAACTCCCTGGTAGCTGAGGCGGACCCGCACCCGCACTGGCCTCTGCTTACCGTGCGACAGAACGATGACGTATGAGCGGCCGCTGGCGTTGGTGACCACAGCCGCGTCCGGCACGGTGGTCGTGTCTTTGCTGTGCGCCCGAAGCCGGACCGTCACTGCGAGGTTCTTGCCGGCCAGCGACCCGGCCGCCGCCTCGTTGTCTGGAACGAACGTGACCACGTATCTCGGCGCGCCGGTGTTGGTCGCATTCCGCGAGCGTGTGACTGCGCTGATCTGTCCCGGCAGCGCCCTGCCGCTCACATCCTGCGACGCGAAGGCGCTGTCGCCGGGCCGTATCAGCGACGCCTCGTTGGCGTTGACCGTGATCGGGATGAGCGCCGCCCCGGTCCCGAGTACGGCCGCCGGCTTGCCCGCCTTCAATATCGACCCGACACGTGCAGCCGCGAGCACGCGCCCGGGTAGATGTGCGACGAACACAACCTCGCCCAACGGCACGGACGCCAGCTGCTCGACACGGGGCTTTCCAGTGGCCGCACGAACCGTCGCCGACACCAGCGGCGGCGCGTAACCCGCCCGGCGGAAAAGGGCCGCGACCGCGGCGGCGGTCCCCAGACCGTAGCTCCCCGACTGATCGTTGCCGACGGACAGCCCGACCAAGGCGAGTGCCGCCTGCAATTCCGCGACATCAGGTCCGCTGTCGCCGTAGGCGAGCGAGCGGTAGGCCGGAATGTTGCCAGGCATCACGATCACGGGATGGTTTGCGACCGCGACCACCGCATCACCGGCCCCGACCTGTGAACCGTACGCATAAGGGGAGGCGGTCACGACCGGCAGATCACCACTAACGCTTGACGGTGGCTCTATGACCTCGGTCCCAGCGATCGTGACGGTGCCGCGCAGCACGAGCGTGATCGCCGCGCGGGACACACGCACCGGCGCCGTCACCAATGACGGCGCCGGTGCCTTCGTGCGGGCCTGTACCTGCGCCGGGCTGCGGACGTTGTAGCCGACCACGAACGCCACCCCGGCCAGCACCAGCGACAGCACGATCAGCAGGCCGATCGTGCGCGGCCCGGACGGTCTCACGCCATCCCTCGGCCACGCATGACCCACACTCGCGCAGGGACTCCGGTGACGCCACCTCGTGGCCGCGGGCTAGCGTTGTGCCACCGCCAGCTCACGGCCCGACCGTCAACACCGATCGCGGCGCGTCACCAGCACGTTCAAGCCGCGCCACGTCGCTGTTGACCTGGCTGAGAATCGCGTGGATCGCCGAGGCGTTCGCGGCGAAGAAAGCAGCCCGCTTCGCCGTCAGCACGCGCGCCTGGTAGGCGATATCGGCGCCGAAGCAGCGAGCCATCACCCGCACGCCCGCAGCCTGCACCGCAGCGTCCGCCGAAGGGTTATCAAGGTGACGGTTGCCCGCCAAGATCACCGCGCCGTACATCGCCTCCACAGACCCTGCTGAGAACGCCGTGTGCCGGGTACACGCTGCGGCCCGTGCGTTTAGCGCACGCACAGCCGCGGACGCTTGCACCGCCGAGATCGCGTTGTCCCATTCGTACACCAGCGCGAGATTTGACTTGCTCGTCATAAGTTCGCCCAACGAGAACGCGCGCCGGCTACACCTCCCGAGCATCGCAACATAGGCACTGCGCTCGGCTTGCGGCATCGACGCCTCAGGCCCTGGCGGCACACGGTAGCTGGTCAGGTTTCCGACCGTACCGGTCCGCACCATCAACGGCAGATTCGGCATCGTAGCGCTCCCATACGCCGCGGTTGCCAGAGATTCCTGATCGAGAGTGACCCCTGGAGCGGGAAAGCCCACGGCCGCGAGACAGGCCGCCTCCTGCTTCTGGTCGACACCGAGCGCAAACGCATCGATCGGCACCTGCTGCGCCAAATCCTGGCCGTCCCTCGGAAACATGACGTCAAGCACATCCGGACCAAACTCAGCGCTCGCCACGCGCACCGCCCGAGACCGAAACGCGAGTCGCTTCGAAGTGTCGCCCCCCGGGTGCGCCACGTTAGTAGACGCACCGCAGCCGACGACACCGGTAGCCAACACTATGCACAGCGCGACTGACCGCAGCCTAGTGATCGCTCTCCGGCTCCTCAGCGACGCTCCCGCGCGACTCCGCACACGCATGAGACCCAGTAGGCAGTAGTCGCGCAGCCCACAGACCCGGGCCACCAGGGGACTCACGACCACGGTGCCTCTATCAGTCCACTATCTCGCGGGAATGTACAGTCGCTGCATTCAGTATGGGAAGTAGAGCGTCACGTTAGAGGCGCCGATGTCATTCATATCCTCAGCATGAACTGTGACGTTGGCAGCGAGACTTGGGTACAAGTAATGCGTCTCCTTACCTGATATCGGCCACGTGCCGTCGCTATGCCAACTCCCGTCGAGATAGGCCCAACCTTGCAAGTCGATTGTCCCTGGGCCGGGTTGGTAGGCGCTAAAGTTACCGCTACCCACCATGATGAGGTTTGGCGAGTTGTCGCCGGCGTAGCCCGGATCGCGCCAGACGCACGGGTTGTTGTTCCCAGAACCGCAGTACGAGTAAGCCGACGCGGCTGGCACGAGCCAAACCGCAGCGATTGCTGCGCTCGATGCGAGGGCAGCTAGAATGGTGACAACGCGCATCTTCATTTTGACCTCCGATCTCACGGGAACCGGCGATTGCCTAGCACCCTGTAGATGCTCGAAGTGATCAGCGAGTTGCTGGCTCGCCTAAGTGGCTTTGGCTATGTAACGGGTGTAACACACTGGCCAAGTACGGTCAAGTGATTGTGGACGGTACCAGCATGCGATCGAACTGCGAAGATCCGGCGCCTCACGTGGTAGTCTCGGATCTCCGGTAGTGCGCGGCGGTGCGATGTGAAGACGAAGCCCTCCCGGGCGGCGGCGGAATGACAGCGACCAAGTCGTTGGCCTGCGGGAGGGTACGTACGTGTTCAGGGGGTCTGAGCAGGGTTTTCGTCGGTGTGGGCGTAGTTATGGAGCGTGGCCGGCGATGTTGAGTTTGGTGAGCTGAGGGCGCAGAACGCGCTGTTGGTCGAGGAGAACGCGGCGCTGCGGAAGCGTGTCGTTGAGCAGGACGCGCGGATCGAGGAGCTGGAGCGGCGGGACAATCGGGACTCGCGGAACAGTTCGCAGCCGCCGTCGTCGGATCCGCCGAAGTCGCGTGCTGAGGTTCCCCCAAGACCGTGGAGGCTCCAGCTATAAGGAGTCCCCATGTCAGAGAGCAGGAAGAAGTCAGGTCAGGAGTTCAAAGCGAGCGCGGTCCGGATTGTTCAGGAGTCCGGCAAGCCGATCGCTCAGATAGCCCGTGATCTGGGTGTGCATGAGGGCACGTTGGGTAACTGGGTTGCGAAAGCGAGGGCCGCAGCTGACCCGGGCGGCCTCAAGACCGGATGAGCGTGAGGAGCTAAAGCAGCTCCGGGCGGAGGTCGCGACATTGCGGATGGAGCGTGATGTCCTCAAGCGATCCGTGGTCCTCTGGGTGAAGGAGGCGACGAAATGACGGTGGCTCGTTTCATCGCTGACCAGCGGACCTTCCATCGGGTGCCACACGCCGCGTGCTGCCGGCTGCTGAACGTGTCGGAGTCGTGGTTCTACAAGTGGGCTGGCCGTGCCGGCAGCGGCGAGCGGAGCGTCTCTGAGACCCGCCGCCAGGCGCTGGATGAGGCGGTCCGTGTGGCGTTCGACGCGGCCAAGGGCAAGCACGGCTCCCCGCGGCTGGTCGCCGACCTCAGGGATGCCGGCTGGACCGTATCGGAGAAGACAGTGGCCGCCTCGATGCGCCGCCAAGGCCTCATCGCCCGCCGGATCCGGCGGCGGCGGAACACGACCAGGCCCGACAAGACCAGAAAGCCGTTCCCTGATCTCCTCAGACGTGACTTCACCGCCCGTGGCCCGAACCTCCGCTGGGTCGGGGACATGACCGAGATCCCCGTCGACGGGCACGGCAAGTTCTACCTGGCGACCGTCACCTGCCTGTACTCAAGGCGTTGCCTGGCCGCGTGCACGAGCATGAGCGCGAACGCAACCCTGGCTCGCTCAGCGATCCAGACCGCGGTCGCGGCCCGTGGCGGGCCTGGCGCGATCCGCAACGTCATTTTCCACACCGACCAAGGAGCCACATACACGGCGCAGCGGTTCACCAGCCTGTGCCGACAGCTCGAGATCCAACAGTCGATGGGCCGTGTCGGCTCGTGCTTTGACAACGCCGCTGCCGAGGCGTTCTTCTCCTCACTGGAATGGGAGGTCCTCCGTGACGCCGAGTTCCGCGACCTCGAGCACGCCCAAGCCGTCGTCCAAGAATGGTGCTACGGGTTCTACAACCACATCCGACGTCACAGCCATATCCTGCAGATGAGCCCCGTCAACTTCGAGGCGCTAGCCCGATAGATCAACCCTCCACGATCCGGGGGGAACCACACATCGCCTGACCCACCCCCAACGTGGAGGAGCCACTCAAGATCGGTGCGTTCCGCGGTGGTCTGCTCGTCGGGCTGCTCCTTGCTGCTGGCGCGAGTCCCGCCGGATGCGCCGATGCGGGCGTGGTCGTCCCGTCGAGGGTACGGGCGAGCGTGGTCTCGTATGCGCCGAGAGCGAATGAGCCGCGGATCGGAACCACGGTCGCGCTCAGCGAGGTGAACAACATCGCGTTTGCGACCGGTCGTGTTGGCTACGCGCTCGGTGGTCCGCAGGGATCGGAGTTCCCGTTGAAGACCACCGACGGTGGCCGTAGATGGTTTATCGACGGGCCGGCCCTCTTTCTGCCGGTCGCCGACGGCGCCAGCGCTGTTAGCGACCTGGCGGTGAGGAGTGCAAGCGAGGCCTACGCCTACGGCGGTAGCGGCGGAGGCTCGAGCATCGTCGTGACCACCGATGCGGGCAAGCGTTGGTGGCGTGCGTATCTCGGCCAGGCTGTGGTTGCGGCCGCGCAGCGAGGCAGCGACATCTGGGCGCTCGCGGCAGGACCCCAGTCGCCGCCGTCAGCGGTCAACGCGGTGGCGGTGATGTGGCTCTACGACTCCACCAACGGCGGGCGCAGCTGGACCTATCGCTCTACACTGCCCGCTCTGCGTGGGTGGGAGGCTGACCTTGCGCGCCCCAGCGCGAACGTGGGCTTCGCGCTGGTGAAGGGCTTCGGCACCGAGCAAGCCGCGGATGCGGGGATAGTCGAGACAACCGACGGTGGAGCAACCTGGATTAGGCGCAGCGACCCGTGCGAGCGAAACTGCGGGCCGCACAGCTTCGGCTTCACGCAGCGACTTCAGGCGGCTTCACCAACCTCCCTGTGGTTGTTCTGCGGCGCCAAACCATCAGCGGGCACACAGGCGGAGCTCGTGTGGCGCTCCTCCAACTCCGGGCGCACATGGAAGCTCGTTTCCGCCAGCACGCCCGGCGGGCATGTGCGCTCCGGCGACATCTCCGCCGTCGGGGAGCTGCCCGAAACGGGCACGACGGGAGACCTCTCCGCTCCCTCGCGCTCGGCCGCGTGGCTGATCATGCCCGGCAGTGATGTGCTCTGGAAGACGACCGACGGCGGGCGTGTCTGGACCGCCGTGACACCCGCCAGGATCGATCAGCAGATTCCAGGCGAGTTCTCGCTTGCTCAGCGATCGGTCTTTGTGAGGATGGCGTACGCGCTGTGGCGGCGCACATCCGGAGTGTGGAAGCACGTCGCTGGCAGCGCTATCTGATTGCTTGCCCGCGCCGGATCATGTCGAGGTACTTGGCGATGCGCCGTGCGCGCGTGTCAGGGCGCTTGGCGTGGTTGATCCGCCAGATGATCGAGTAACGGCTCTGGCTGGTGCGGGGCCGCAGCTGGCGTAACGCCGTGACGCGGAAACATCGAAGCGCGGCGGTGCGCCGGCAAGGACTCGCGAAGTTGGCCGCCTTATGCCTTGGCCGGCGCCACCCCAGCCGTCGCGCGGACGAAGTCAAACAGACCGTCATGCCAGCCGAATATGTAGCTGGCCAGGACAGTGCCGTGGTCGGTGTAGGTCGGACTCGGCGGCTGCCCACCCACCGGGATCACTAGGCCGCGAATTGACAGCTCAAAGCCTTTGATCTGGACGCCGACCGTGCGCGCCGGGATCGCCTTCGTGCCTACTTCATTCGGCCCAGCCCACTGGAACCACCCGGACCAGCTGTGCGGGTGACTAGCCGCTACGGCCGCGGTGGGAACCGCGCGCGTCAAAAGGCCCGATGCTGCGCCGTCGGATTGGAAGACCACCTCGCGCAACTGCGGCTTCCTATCAGGTCGCATGGAGAAGAGGAAGAAGTTGACTTGTGCCTGATTTAAGGATCGGCAGGCAGCCGGGACCACCGCGTAATCCTGCTTGTGGCTGACGAAATAGTAGGCGGCTGCGCGATGGCTGTGGTTATCCACGTAAGGAGCCATGTCGCACGCACGTCGTGTGCCAGGCACGACTTCTGAGGCACCAGGAAGATGAACTGTCATCCAGTTGACTGCAGTGACGGGCCTGCTCATAGGTGCGAGCTGAAGCTGGCGTCTGTGCAGAGACCGGCTATAGCTTGGCGTTACCGATACGCCAGCTATGACTAACACGCTGACGATGCCGAGAATGCGTGCTGCCAGCCGAGAGGGCGAGAGTAAACGTATCTGATGCGCGGACATAGTCGTCTTTCGTTGGTCAGTGCGATGCCCGACCTGCTACGAACGGGCTGAAGCTGTGACGGCATACCAGCCGTAGTTGACTTCGTGATTCCAGGCATTTTCCGGGTTGCCATAGGTTCCGGCTATATATTGCTCCCCCCAAGTGATCTGCGTGAACGGGTCGGTGGGCCAGTCTGGCCAAACGGAACCCATCTTTGAGCCGGGGTTGGCCTGAGGAATACCGTAAGCGACACCCGTGTAGTCGCAGGTTGGGTAGGTGCCACCGCCGTTGCAGACATTCCACTGCCAGCCACTTTCACGCTGCCACAGCTCGTCGAGGTAAGTCCACTGCGCTTGGCTCCAGCCGAAGTGGAACATGATCTCCTGAGCGTAGGTCTGCGGCGAGAAGTCCCGGACCGCCCACACCGCCCCGGAGCTGTCATAGAGCACGACGTTTGAGTCGTTCTGGATGCTCAGGTAGGTCGTGCCGCCCCCGATCCCGTAGGTGCCACTCGCCCACACCGCCTGGCCAGAGGACGAGTACACAACGAGGTTGCCGTCGGTTTGCATCACCAGATCGGCGCCGGAGTGGCCGGAGGTGTCGGTTGCCCACAGCGCCTGCCCGGAGGCGTTGTACTCGACTAGGTTGCCGTCGGTCTGCATGTCGAGCGTGTAGCTGCCGTCGGGGGAGCACAACTCAGCGCCGCTGATCAGCTCCTCGTTGGCGGTGAGCGTCGAACCACAGCCGCCACCGCCACCCACTGGCACCACACCAGGCGAGGGTGACGGCGTCTGGTGCCCGCCTTTGCCGGTCCCCTTGGCCAACGCAACTCGGGGCGCAGAAGTGCTAGGAGCGGCGTAACCGGCAGCGGACCTCGCCCTGGAGGCGGCAAACACCGGGGTCACGCCAGCGCCGGCAGCCACCGCGACTGACACCCCGGCGATTACGGCAAGCCTAGCCGGACGAAAGAGAGAGTGCGAGAGCATGTGATCCTCCGGAAGACGAGACTGTCCGGGCTTCTGTGTGTGAGGCCTGGGCTGCTTGTTGATTGTGGTTAGTCGGGGAGTCGGTCTCCGAAGTGGATTTTGAGGCCGCGGAGCGCGCCTGTCGAGTTGTAGGCCTTGCGCCATTTGCTCTCGGCGCGCATGATCGCGAGGTAGATCAGCTTGGTGGCGGCGTCCTCGTCGGGGAAGTGTCCACGGGTCTTGATCGCCTTGCGGACCTGGCGGTTGAGCCCTTCGATCGAGTTCGTTGTGTAAACCGCCTTTCTGAGGTCGGCTGGTAGTGACAGGAACGGGATGATGTAGTCCCACCGGGCT
>JAJYHG010000225.1 GCA_021784895.1 Actinomycetes bacterium | reverse complement strand
GCAGTAGACGCCGGTTGACGGGCTCGACACGGATGTGACGTTCTTGCTCTCGGCTGTGACCAGCGTCCCGTTGCTTGCGACCAACCCGTACGCCTTGGCGGTCCCGGCCGGGCCCGCCGGGCCGGTTGCGCCTGTCGCGCCGGCTGGGCCCACTGCGCCGGCTGGGCCCACCGCGCCGGCTGGGCCCGCTGGGCCCACTGCGCCGGCTGGGCCGGCTGGGCCCGCCGCACCGGCCGCGCCCCGTGCGCCCTGCGCGCCCCGCGGACCGGTGACGCTCCAGCTGATCTTGATGTCGTGCCTCTGGCATCTGCCGAGGTAGAGCACCCTGCTGCTCCTGTGCACGCACGCTGTGATCGCGCCGCTCCCGCGCGCGAGCGCGTAACCGCCGCCCGCCGCGAGCACAGCCACGATCGCAGCGACCGTGGCCGACGCCACGCCGCCTCTGAGTACCCTCATTACAACCTCCTTCTGTGATTTCAGCCGCCGCCTGGGGTCGCCGCCGAAACGGCAACATCTCAAGGCTCGGGTCCCGTGCTAAACATCGCGCCCCGCGATGGCTTACCGTCTTCAAGACGGCTTGCGCCGAGGACTCTATAGCCAGCGAGCGCCGTTTTCAACGGCGTCGTGGCCCGGCTATGCGAGAGGGTGTGGCGGCTCGCCGGCGGTTGGCGTCTGCAGCGGGAAGTGGCAGGCCGCCACGTGCCCCTCACCGAAGACCTGCATCGCCGGCTCTGCCTGGCCGCATAGCTCCTGCGCGAGCGGGCAGCGGGTGCGGAAGCGGCACCCGGATGGCGGGTTCACGGGCGATGGCAGCTCGCCGCGGACGGCGACCGAGCGCTTGGCGCGCTCCACGATCGGGTCTGGCACCGGGATCGCCTGCAGCAGGCCGTGGGTGTAGGGGTGGGCGGGAGCGGTGTAGACGGCTTCGGCCGGACCGTACTCCACCAGCTTGCCCAGGTACATGACGCCGATCGTGTCTGAGAGGTAGCGCAGCACCGACAGATCGTGAGACACCACCATATAGGTCAGGCCATGGTCGCCCTGCAGGCGCTTCATCAGGTTGAGAATCTGCGACTGGATCGAGACGTCCAGGGCCGAGACGGGCTCGTCAGCCACGATCAGGCGCGGGCTCAGCGCGAGCGCCCGGGCCAGCCCGATCCGCTGGCGCTGGCCGCCGGAGAACTCGTGCGGGTAGAGGTCGATCGCCCGGCGGCTGAGCCCGGTCTCATCGAGCAGCTCGGCGACCCGCTCCCACTGCTGCCGGCGGTTGCCTGAGCCCTGGACCAGCAGCGGCTCGCGGATGATCGCTCCGACCCGCATGCGGGGGTTGAGCGAGGCGTAGGGATCCTGGAACATCAGCTGCAGCTCGCTGCGACCGCGGCGCAGCTCCGAGCCCTTCAAGCGCAGGATCTCCTTGCCGTCGATCCGGACGGCGCCGGAGGTGGGGTGCTCGTGGCCGGAGACGATCCGGCCCAGGGTGCTCTTGCCGCACCCCGACTCGCCGGCGAGGCCGAAGGTCTCGCCGCGGCGGATCGTCAGCGAGATGCCCGAGACGGCCTTGACCGAGACACCCCCAGTGCCGAGCCCGAGCCCGCGGCGGATCGGGTACTCCTTCACCAGGCGGTCGATCTCAACCAGGACCGGGGCTTCGGCGAGTGCCGCTCGCCGCTCGGCAACACTTTGCGGCCCGGTCGCTGCTGCGGGCTCTGGTGCGGGCCCGGAGATCACGTTCACCGCCGCATCGGCCAGCCCGTTCGCCTGGCGCTCGCTCGGCCCGCCAACCGGGTGGATGCAGGCGGCCAGGTGCCCGCCGCCGAGATCCTCGAGCGGCGGCTCGGCGGCTCTGCACGCGGGCTCTGCGAAGCGGCACCGCGGCGCAAAGCGGCAGCCTCCGGGGAGACTGGCCAGGTCCGGTGGAGCGCCGGGGATCGTCGGCAGGCGGTCAGCCGCGCTGGTCGTGAGCTGCGGCACTGACTCGAGCAGCGCCTGCGCGTACGGGTGCCTGGTGGCGCCGAACAGCTCGTTGGTCGAGGTCGACTCAACCGTCTTGCCCGCGTACATCACCATCACCCGGTCGGTGCGCCCGGCGATCACCCCCATGTCGTGGGTGATCAGCAGGACCGCCATTGACAGCTCCTGCCGCAGCCGGTCGAGCAGATCCAGGATCTGCGCCTGGATGGTCACGTCGAGCGCGGTGGTCGGCTCGTCGGCGATCAGCAGCTTCGGGCTGGCGGTCAGCGCCATGGCGATCATCACCCGCTGGCGCAGGCCCCCGGAGAGCTGATGCGGATAGTCGTTCATGCGCTCGCGTGGGTTGGGTACCCCAACCAGGTTCAGCACCTCGAGCGCTCGTTCGGCGGCCTGCCGCTTCGGCGTCCGGAAGTGGATGCGCAACGGCTCCGCCACCTGAACTCCGATCGTGGCCGTCGGGTTCAGGGAGGTCATCGGATCCTGGAAGATCATCGCCACGTCGTTGCCGCGCACCTTGCGCATCTCGCCCTCCGACAGGGCTGTCAGGTCGCGGTCACCGAGCAGCACCCGGCCGCCGGTGACGTGGCCGATCCGCGGCAACAGGCGCATGATCGAAAGCCCCGTGGTGCTCTTCCCGCAGCCGGACTCACCCACCAGGCCGACGCACTCGCCCTCGCCCACCTCAAACGACACGTCATCGACGGCGACGACCGTCGCCGAACGGAGGCGAAACTCGGTCCGCAGGTGTTCGACCTTCAGAACGTGCTGTCTGCTGTCTGCGGCCACGCCCGTGCTCATCGCTTCTGCAGCCGGACCTCGACGACATCAGAGAGGCCGTCGCCGATCACGTTGACCGCCAGCACCATCGCCACGATCAGTACCCCCGCCGGCCACAGCTGCCACCAGTAGCCGTCAAAGAGGTTGTTGATCCCGGCCGAGATCAGCTCGCCCCAGTTGGTCGCCGGCGGGGCTGGCCCGAGCCCGAGGTAGGCGACGGCCGCGAACGCGAGGATCGCGTCGGCGACCTTCAGGGTGCCGTTGACGACGACCACTCCCAGCAGGTTCGGAGTGATGTGGCGGGCGAGCACATGACGCACGCGGGAGCCAAAGCCCTGAGAGGCGGTGACGAAGTCCCGTGCGCGCAGCGACAGCGTCTCGCCACGCGCCAGGCGCGCGGTTGACAGCCAGCTGACCGCCGACAGCACGAGGATCAGCACCAGCAGGTTGACCTGCACCAGCGCGGCCAGCAGGACGACAAAGAACAGGTAGGGGATCGACAGCAGGGCGTCGACGATCCGCATCATCACGACGTCGACAATGCCGCCGACGAAGCCGGCCACGGAGCCATAGACCAGGCCAAAGGCGGTTGCGACGAGGCCGACACCGAGGCCGACCTCGATCGTCGACTGGCCTCCCACCATCAGCCTGCCGAGCTCGTCGCGTCCCTCGGGCGTGGTCCCGAGCAGATGGCTGCCGGACGGGGCCAGGTTCTCGTTGATCAGGCTCGTCGCGGTCTGGTTGGTGTGGTAGAGGACCGGCCCCAGGAAGCTGAACAGGAGCAGGAAGACGAGCACGACCAGGCCCGCCAGCGCCAGGCGGTTCTCGGCGTAGGTGGCGATCGCCTGCCGCCACATCGACGTCGGCGTGGGCGCCTGCGCTTCCCCGCCTGCGCTTTCGGCGATCACCGTAGGCGCACCCTCGGGTCAAGCGCCGCGTAGCCCAGGTCGGCAAGCAGGTTCCCGACCACGGTGGCAAGGGTCACGACCAGAACGACTCCGAGCAGCACCGGGAAGTCACGGTCCTGGGCCGCGTTCCAGAACAGGAGGCCCATCCCGGGGAAGTTGAACAGCGCCTCGATGACCAGCGATCCCGACAGCACATACGGAAGCGTCAGCCCGATCAGGGTCACGGTCGAGCTGAGCGAGTTGCGCAGCACGTGGCGTGCCAGCAGCCGCCGCGGAGCCGCGCCCTTCGCGATCGCGGTCCGTACGTGGTCGCTGAGCAGGTTGTCGATCGTGGCAGAGCGGATGTAGCGGCTGAAGTAGCTGACGTTCCCCAGACAGAGAGCCATCACGGGGAGCGCCAGCACGCTGATATCGGTGCCGAGGCCGCTGCCGAAGTTGGTGGCCGTCGAGGGCAGCAGGTTGGTCCAGAGGTTGAAGACCACGATCAGGCACACCGCCAGCAGGAAGCTCGGCATCGAGTAGAAGATCAGCATGACCGTGCTCAGAGCGTTGTCATCGGGGCGGTTGCGGCGGTAGCCCTGCCAGACACCGAGCGGCACCGCGATCGCGATCGCAAACAGCAACGAGACGCCCACCAGCAACAGGTCGCGTGGCAGGTATTCACCCAGCAGCGACGCCACCGACTGATTCAGCTTGTAGGAGAAGCCCAGGTTCCCCTGGAGCGTGTGCCAGGCCCAGATGCCGTACTGCACCACCAGGGGCTTGTTCAGTCCCTCCTGGACGGTCAGGTCGTGGACGGCGAGGGTCGTCGCACGCGGGCCGAGCTGCGCCCGGACCAGCCCTCCGGGCAGGAGGTGAAGGATGGCGAAGACGATCACTGAGACGATGAACATCACGACGATCGCCTGGCCAAAGCGGCGCAGCACGTAGCCGGTCATCTGGGCCTAGCCGGCTCCGCGGTCAAGTCGATCGGGCCTGCCCAGGGCCGCCGTGCCGAGCGGGCTGGTGTGCGTGCGGGCGCACCGGAACGTCCGGGCGCCTGGCCACCAAGCGGGTGGCCAGGCGCACCGATACGGGCCTGCGGTCCTGCGGCTCCTGGTGCGCTCAAGCCCAGCGAGCCTCAGCCTCGCGCTGTGTGGCGTACGGCGGTCATGGCTTGGTCAGATACCAGCGTGAGACCTGGTAGTTGGCGTATGGGCTCAGCGGATACCAGCCGCCGAGGTTGTTCTTGGCCAGCACGATCTCGTAGTCCGGCAGCGGCCAGAACAGCGAGGCGACGTTCTTGGTCAGGTAGGTCTCGGCCGCGTAGAGCGCGCTGAGACTCGATGAGCGGTGATCGGCTGCGATCAGGGCGTCGGCGGCCGGGCTGTTGTAGCCGCCGGCCCAGTAGTTGCCCTTGCCGAACTGGTTCAGTCCGCCGGGCAGCGTCTGGTACTGGCCGAAGTCCCACATGTAGCCGTTGTAGGCCGCGATTCCCCACTTGCACGGGCCGGGCGGGCAGACCCCCGCGATCGAGTACATGGTGTTCTGAGTCTGCCCGTTGAGTGGCAGGCTGATCCCGACCGACGCCGCCGCGGTCTGGAAGGCTTCGACCTGGGAGAGGAAGCTCGGCACGCCGGTGGTGTACATCAGCTGTATCTGCAACGGAGCGCCCTTCTTGATGCCGGCACCGCACTCGCTGGCGCCGGTGCCCGGCTTCTTGCAGACGTCGGTTCCCTTGGTTCCCTTGGCCCAGCCATGCGAGGCCAGGAGCTTGCTGGCCGCTGACGGGCTGTAGGGGTAGGGGTTGCTGCGCAGCGCCGGGGCGACCAGATTCGACCCCGCATAGTCAGGGGCGATCCCGTAGTCGGGGATCCCGTAGCCGTGCAGGGTCTTTGAGATGTAGAGCGGCTGATCCACCAGGTGCTGGAGGGCCTGGCGGATGTAGAGCTGGCTGACGAGCGCCTTCCAGGGTCCGGTGTAGCCGAACTCGACCGCTTCGTTGTAGAAGTAGGTCCAGGGCACGACGTTGAACCCTTGAGACTTGTAGTTGCTCACCTGTGCCGCGTCGCTGAAGGGCAGGTAGCCAAAGTCGACCACGCCCGATCGCACCGCGTCCAGCTCGGCCGTGTCGGAGGAGAAGCTGTAGATCTGGTAGCCGGCCAGGTGCGGCTTGCCGGGGCCGGTGTACTTGGAGTTGGCAGCCAGCACGGTGTGGGAGGTGGTCGGGTCGTAGGACTTGATCACCCAGGGCCCGTCGACGGTCTTCCACAGCGGGTTGCTCGAGTAGGTGGAGAGCTTCTCCGACGCCTTGTAGAGGAAGCTGAACACCTTGCCCGCGCCCGCCGGAGTGGCGGCGTCGTTGCCGGCCTTGCAGGATGCGCAGGTCTTGTCCCACGCCTGTGCGGGCAGCGGGTAGATCCAGGTCAGCTGGTTGCCGGTGAACCAGTTCGGGCTGTAGGCGTGCTTGAGGTGGATGACGAACTCGTAGGCGTTCGGGTAGCTGACGCTGGCGATGTCGTTTGGCATCTCGCCCGAGACGTAGGGGGCGTACTTGCCCGCCTTCACGGCGGCGGCCTCGAGCGCGAAGAAGAAGCGCACGTCGCTAGAGGTCACGGGGGTGCCGTCAGACCACTTCCAGCCCTTGTTGAGCTTCACGGTCACGACCGTGTTGCCGTGCGAGTAGACCGGCTGCTGGCCGATCGACATGGGGTAGTTGACGCCGGTGGTCCCGGCACCGCCGACGACGTACAGCGGCCGCCACATGCCGCTCTCCACGTTGCTCTCGTAGTTCTCGTAGTTGGCCTGGTTCTCGAGCGGGAGCATCCAGGAGAACGTGTCGCCGATCGGGAGCGCGTAGCTGGCCACGCCGCCCTTGATCGGCTTGCCCTTGACGGTGGGCGCGTTACCGCTGGTCTTAGCGGAAGCGGATGCTGGCGCCCAAGCGCTGATCGCCAGCGCCGCTGCGCAGGTCACGGCGGGTACCGTGAGCAGTTGCTGCCAGCGCCACCGCGCCGGCCGACTCGAATCGATTCTCATTGGCACCTACCTCCGTTGTATCCCAGCACGAGATTGTGCTGCAAGGCACTTCAAGCGACGCCTGCGACGACGTGGGGCCGCCTAGCTTTCCACAGACGATACCGGCAGATCATCGTACGGTCCGGATGACCCAGGGCGCGGGTTTCGTACTTTCGGTTGACAGCGCGCTTGCCCAGCCGCCCGCGCCGGGCCGCCCGCGCTCAGGCGCGCCGGAGTCACGCCTCAGGTTAGCGCGACCTTCGCCGGCCCGGGCGCGTGGGCCTGTACGCGCGCGTAGCGGGCGATGAACTCCTCGGTCGCCTCACGCGCCTGGTCGTCGGGACGCTGGTGCTTGGGTGACTTCATCAGGTAGGAGCTGGGGCCGTCGAGCTGCCCGGCGATGCCGTTGTTGAGCGCCAGCTTCACGCAGCGCACCGCATCGGTGACGATCCCGGCCGAATTGGGCGAGTCCCAGACCTCGAGCTTGGTCTCGATCTGCAGCGGCACGTCGCCGAACGCCTGTCCCTCCAGGCGGATGTGCGCCCACTTGCGGTCGGTCAGCCACGGCACGTAGTCAGAGGGGCCGATATAGACGTCGTCGGCGGGCAGCACGTGGCCCATGATCGAGGTCACTGCCTGGGTCTTTGAGATCTTCTTGGACTCCAGGCGCTCGCGCTCGAGCATGTTGTAGAAGTCCATGTTGCCGCCGACGTTGAGCTGGCTTGTGCGCAGCAGCTTGACGCCGCGGTCGTGGAACAGCCGCGCCAGCGCGCGGTGCACGATCGTCGCTCCGACCTGAGACTTGATGTCGTCGCCGATGATCGGCAGGCCGGCCTTGATGAAGCGCTCGTTCCAGTAGTCCTCGCCGGCGATGAACACGGGTATGCAGTTGACGAAGCCGCAGCCGGCCTCGAGGATCTGCTCGACGTACCACTTGGTCGCCTGCTCGGAGCCGACCGGCAGGTAGGAGACCACCACATCTGTACGCGTCTCTTTGAGGATGCGCACGATGTCGGCGGTGGGCCCGGGCGCCTTGACGATCTTCTCCTTGAGGTACTTGCCCAGGCCGTCGTGGGTCATGCCGCGGTACACCGGCACGCCCAGGTGGGGCACCTCATCGGCGAACCGCACGGTGTTGTTCTGCCCGGCGAAGATCGCCTCCGAGAGGTCCTTGCCGACCTTCTCGGCGTCGATGTCGAAGGCGGCGGTGAACTCGATGTCACGGACGTGGTAGCCGCCCAGCTCGACGTGCATCAGCCCGGGGACCTCCTTGCCGGGGTCCGCGTCGCGGTAGTAGTGGACGCCCTGGACAAACGAGCTGGCGCAGTTGCCGACGCCGATGATCGCCACGCGCACCTGCTCGTGCTGGTAGCGGGTGGCGGTCGCAGTCGCGCCGTTGGTCTGGTGCTGGTCGGTGCTCACGTGGAAGTTCCTCCTGGAGATGGCTCTGGGCGCATGGTACACCAAGCGGTACCCCAGGCACGCAATGCGCTGACGGGCGGAGCCTAAAGTAGACCGATCAGTACCCAGTCAGTCTATGGCCTCACGCAGGATCAGCGCGGCCAGGCCGTGAGCGTCCGCGACCACCGTGGCTGGATCCTCGAGCAGCGCGCGTGCGGCGGCGCCGGCGTAGACCAGCGCCAGGCGCCGTGCCACCTGGTCGGGATTGGCCGCGCCGGCCGCCTGCGCCAACTCGCGCAGGCGCGCCAGCAGGCGGCCGGCCTGCGCGGTGGCCGCTCGGTGCACCGGGTGCCGGGCGTCGGGGAACTCGACCGCCGCGGCCAGCACCGGGTCGGGGGCAGGCGGCTCGCCCGCCAGCGCGCCAAACAGCTCGAGCAGCCGTGCGCGCGGCGTCAGCTCCTCGCGATCCAGCACGGCCGCGGCTGCGGCCAGGCCACACTCCC
>JAJYHG010000207.1 GCA_021784895.1 Actinomycetes bacterium | reverse complement strand
GCCAACCTCGGCGCGGTCGAGATCGCGGTTGCGCTGCACTCGCTGCTCGATTCGCCCCGCGACAAGATCCTCTGGGACGTCGGCCATCAGGCCTACCCGCACAAGGTCCTCACCGGGCGGCGCGACCTGCTGCCGACGATCCGCCACTATGAGGGCCTGGCCCCCTTCTGCTCGATCTTCGAGTCCGAGCACGACATCATGGGGGCCGGCCACGCCTCGACCGCGATCGGGTACGCCGTCGGGCTCAAGGAGGCAATGCGCCGCGGCCACGGCGAGGACGGGCACGTCGTGGCGGTCGTGGGTGACGGCGCTATGACCGGCGGAGTCGCGTTCGAGGCCGTCACGCAGGCCGGCGGCCTGGGCACGCCGATCGTGATCGTGCTCAACGACAACGGCATGTCGATCGCACCCAACGTCGGCGCGCTGTCGCGCTACTTCAGCCGCGTGCGCCTCAACCCCAAGCTCTGGCACGCGCGCGAGGACGTGGAGTCGACGCTCACCAAGCTGCCGGCGCTGGGGCACACCTTCGAGCGCCTCGGTCCGCACTTTAAGGAGTCGATCAAGGCCTTCTGGGCGCCGGGGCTGTTCTGGGAGGAACTCGACTGGGCCTACATGGGCGTGATCGACGGGCACGACGTGCGCGCGGTGCGCCGCGCCGTCAAGGAGGCGCTCGCCGCCCAGCGGCCGGTGGTCGTGCACTGCGCCACGATCAAGGGCAAGGGCTTTGCACCCGCCGAGGACGGCGGCCTGGAGGGCATGGAGCGCTGGCACGCGGCCAAGCCGAACTCGATCGCCAACGGCGCCCCTGCTCCTGCCGCCGCCGCGCCCGCTGGCGCGGCGGCCCCCGCGCCTCAATACACCGCAGTCTTTGGCAAGGCGCTCCTGGCCGAGGCACGCCGTGACGAGCGGATCCTCGGGATCACTGCGGCGATGAACTCCGGCACCGGCCTGAACATCCTGCAGGCCGCCCTGCCCGACCGCTACTTTGACGTCGGCATCGCCGAGCAGCAGGCCGTGCTGCTGGCCTGTGGGCTGGCGCTGCAGGGCTGCCGCCCGGTGGTGGCCGTCTACTCGACCTTCCTGCAGCGGGCCTTCGACGAGATCATCCACGACGTCTGTCTGCAGCGACTGCCGGTGGTGTTCGCGATGGACCGAGCCGGTCTGGTCGGTGACGACGGACCCACCCACCACGGCGCCTTTGACATCGCCTACCTGCGCTGCCTGCCGAACATCGTGCTGATGGCACCGCGGGATGAGGCGATGCTCGTGCACATGCTCCGCACTGCGCTCACCTACGACGAAGGGCCGGTGGCGCTGCGCTACCCGCGCGGCGAGGCGGTCGGCGTGCCGCTGCCCGAGGAGCCGAGCGTGATCCCGCTCGGCACCGGCGAGGTTCTGCGCGAGGCGCCGGCCTGCGCTGCCGGCCCGCGGGTGGCGCTGCTCGGCTACGGGACCGGTGTGGCCCTGGCCCTGGCGGCCGCGGACATGCTGGCTGAGCAGGGGGTCGCGGTGACGGTCGCGGACGCCCGCTTCGCAAAGCCGCTCGACGTGCAGCTGGCGGGCGCGCTGGCAGCTGAGCACGACCTGCTGGTGACTCTCGAGGAGGGTGTCCTGGCCGGCGGTTTCGGCACGGCGGTCTGGGAGGCGCTATCAGCTGCGGGCGCGGCGCCACGGATCCTGCGGGTTGGCCTGCCCGACCGCTTCGTCACCCACGGCGCGCCCCGGCTGCTGCACGCCGAGGTCGGCTTCACGCCCGAGCGCGTCACCGAGCAGGTGCTCGCCGCCGTCGGTGAGCGGCTCCGGGTCGCCTGAGGGCCCGCGGCGAGGGCGCTCTTGAGCGACAGACGCCGGCTGGATGTGCTGCTCGCGGAGCGGGGCCTGTTCGAGTCGCGCGCGCGAGCTGCGGCCGCGGTCCTGGCGGGTGAGGTGCTGCTGTTGCCGGGACGCGAGCGCGCCCTCAAGCCCGGCCGGATGGTGCCCGACTCGGTGGAGATCGAGCTGGCTGTGGGGCCGCGGTACGTCTCGCGCGGCGGGCTCAAGCTCGAGCATGCGCTGGACGCGCTGGCACTGGATGTGACCGCTGCCCGGGCCCTGGATGTGGGTGCCTCGACCGGCGGTTTCACTGACTGCCTGCTGCAGCGCGGGGCGGCCCATGTGGTCGCGCTCGATGTGGCCTACGGCGAGCTTGACTGGAAGCTGCGCACCGACCCGCGCGTGACCGTGGTTGAAAGGATGAATGCACGGTCGCTCGATCCGCGCGCGCTGCCGTACGCTCCGGGCCTGATTGTCATGGACCTCTCGTTCATCTCGCTGGGCAAGGTGCTGCCGGCCGTGCTCGCCTGCGCCGCCGGACGCTATGACTGCCTGGCGATGGTCAAGCCGCAGTTCGAGGTGGGGCGCGAGCTGGTTGGCAAGGGTGGTGTCGTCCGCGACCCGCGCGCGCGCGCGGCGGCGCTCGAGGCGGTGGGCCGCGGCGCGCTCGATCTGGGTGTGTCGGTGATGGGCTACGCGAGCTCGGGCCTGCCCGGCCCCAAGGGCAACCTGGAGACGTTCGTGTGGCTGGCCGAGCCGGGGCGGCCAGGGTCACTGACCGACCTCGGCGCGGCGGTGGCGGCGGTGGAGCCTGTGCAGGAGCGGCCGTGAGCGCCGTGGCCGCCGCGGTGCTCACCCACCGCCGCCCGGAGGAGACTGGCCCTGCGGTCCGGGAGCTGATCGAGCTGGCGCGGGCCGCCGGCGCGCGGCTGTTGTTCGACCCGGATGAGGCGCGCAAGCATGCGCTCAGAGAGTCGGAAACGGTGGCGCTGGTCGCTTCGCTGCCACAGCCCGCAGACCTGTGCTTCGCGCTCGGCGGTGACGGCACGATCCTGCGCGGGCTGCGCGCGTTCGCCGGTAGCGGCGTACCGGTGTTCGGCGTCAACTTCGGGGAGGTCGGCTTCTTGGCGACGGTCGAGCGCGACCAGGCGCGGGGAGCGTTCGAACGGGCGCTCGCGCGCGATTTCGACGTGCTCAAGCTGCCGGGCATCGCGGTTGCCGTGAGCGGTCCGGCGGCCGCTGAGACTGCGCCCGCAGACGCGGCCGGCTGGATCGCGATCAATGACGTCTCGGTCGAGCGCCAGCATGGTCAGCGGGTTGCGACGCTTGCCTATGCGGTGGCTGACGACGAGATCGGAAGCGTCCGCTGCGACGGGCTGGTGGTGGCCACTCCGGCCGGCTCGACCGGTTACAACCTCGCCAACGGCGGCCCGGTGATGGCGTGGGGGGTCGAGGGCATGGCGGTCTCCTTCATCGCGCCGCATTCGCTCACCGCACGCGCGCTGGTGGTGGCTCCGGGCGACACGCTGGTGATCGAGAACCGCTCCTCCGAAGAGCCGGTTGACGTCGTCGTAGACGGGCGCCCGGTGACCGCCCTGGCGGCCGGGGCCCGGCTCCGGGCACGGTTCGTCGATGACCAGGGCGCGCTGGCTCAGCTTGCCGGGGTCAGCTTCTACGGCCGCCTGCACCAGAAGTTCGGCCGGCTCGCGCGGCTGCGCTGAGCAGGGCGAACGCCTGTTCGCGGTCTTCCGTCCGCCGCTGGGCGTAGAACTGCAGTCGTGCTCTACGAGCTGCGCGTCGAGAACCTGCTGCTGATGGAACTGGCCGAGCTGCGCCTGGGGCCCGGTCTCAACGTGCTGACCGGTGAAACGGGCGCCGGCAAGACGCTGCTCGCGCACGCGCTCGACCTCTTGCTGGGAGGCAAAGCGCGCGCCGGAATCGTTCGCGACGGGGCCGCGGAGGCGTACGTTGAGGGGGTGTTCGAGCTGCCACCGTGGCTGGGGGCCGGGGGTGACGAGCGCATCCCCGTGGATGCGCAGGAGCTGGTGCTGGCCCGCCGCGTCTGGCCCGACGGCCGTACGCGTGCCTACGTCTGCGGGCGTGCCGCCACGGTCGGTGATCTGCGGGAGCTGGGCAGCCGCCTGCTCTCCTTCTACGGGCAGCACGAGCACCGCAAGCTGATGCTCGCGAGCGCCCAGCTGGACACGCTCGATGCGTTCTGTGGCCCGCGGCAGCAGGAGCGGCGCGAGCTGATGGCGGCCGTGCACGCGCGCGTGCGCGATCTGGAGGAGCGGATCGACGCGCTCGAGGGCCGCGCCGGAGCGCGCGAGCGAGAGCTCGACCTACTGGACTTTGAGCTGCGCGAGATCGAGCAAATCGCACCGACCGAGGAGGAGGAGGCGAGCTTGCGCCACGAGCGGGAGCGCCTGCGCCATCAGGAGACGCTGCGGGCTGGCGCCTTCGCCAGTGCCGATGCGCTCGCCCCGGAAGATGGTGACGGCGTCGGCGCGCTGCTGGCGCGGGCGGCCGGCCAGCTGGAAGCAGCGGCCGCGCTCGATCCCGCGCTGGCGCCGCTCGCCGAGCGGCTCACGGCGCTGCGCTATGAGTCAGATGACATCGCCGCCGAGCTGCGCTCCTACGTGGAGGGGCTCGAGGCCGAGCCGGGCCGGCTGGAGCTCGTCGAGGAACGCCTCGCGGCCTTTGCCCGCCTGGCGCGCAAGCACGGCGGCGGGATCGCGGAGGTGCTGGCGCACGCCGAATCCTGCCGGGCGCGGCGCCAGGCGTTGCAGGACGCCGAGGTGACGATCACCGCCGTAGCCGGGGAGCTCGAGCAGGCGTGCTCCGAGCGTGAGCAGGTTGGCTGCGAGCTCGCGGCGGCGCGCCGGATCGCCGCGCCGCAGCTCGCGGCCGCGGTGGTCGAGCGGCTCGCTGAGCTCGCCATGGCGGGCGCACAGTTCGAGGTCGCGGTCGGTGAGCGCGAAGGCGGCTTCGGCCCGCGCGGGCGCGACAGCGTCGAGTTCCTGATCGCCCCCAACCCTGGGCTGCCGCCCGGCCCGCTGCGGGAGGTCGCCTCCGGTGGTGAGCTCTCACGGGTGATGCTGGCGCTGCTCAGCACCGCGCACGGTGGTGGGCCTGGCGCTGGTGGTCGCGCGGGCGGCCGGGTCGACGCGCGCGGGGAGGGCGGGCTGCTGGTCTTTGACGAGGTCGACGCTGGCATCGGCGGGCACACAGCCCGGGCGGTTGGCGCGCACCTGCGGGAGCTGGCCGCCGGGCGCCAGATCCTCTGCATCACGCACCTGCCGCAGGTGGCAGCCGCCGCGGGCAGCCACTTCCGGATCGTCAAGGACAGCTCGCGCACGCCCGCGGTGACCACGGTCGCCACCCTCGCCGGCGATCAGGTCGTCGCCGAGCTGGTGCGCATGCTCGGAGCTGACGAGGGCGACCAGGCCGCGCACGGGCACGCGCGCGAGCTGCTCAGGGCGGCGTGATGGCTGTGCGGGCAACAGCGCAAGCCGGCTGGCGCATCGCGCTATTTGCGCCCAATCCGCGGCGGTGTGTGTCGTCTGGGCGGCCACTGCGGTCAGATCCGCGGCTTGTGGCCGCTACCCTGAGGCAGGGCAGCGTAAGCCTCTCGGCCACAGGTGCGTGCGTCCGCCCCGGAAGCTACCTTCGGTTGTCGGTGATTACGGGAGCAAGGACCACAGCATGAGCCAGGGCGACACGCGATTCATCTTCATCACCGGCGGCGTGGTCTCCTCGCTCGGCAAGGGGATCGCTGCTGCCTCGATCGGCCGGCTGCTGCGCGCGCGCGGGCTGTCGGTCCAGATCCAGAAGTTCGATCCTTACATCAACGTCGACCCGGGCACGATGTCGCCCTACCAGCACGGTGAGGTGTTCGTGACCGAGGACGGGGCTGAGACCGATCTCGACCTCGGCCATTACGAGCGCTTCACGGATGCCAACACCAGCCGCGCCTCCAACGTCACCGCGGGCGGCATCTACAACGCCGTCATCCGGAGGGAGCGGCGCGGTGACTATCTGGGTGCCACCGTCCAGGTGGTGCCGCACATCACCGATGAGATCAAGCACCGGGTGCGGGTTGTTGCCGACTCCACCGACGTCGACTTCGTGATCACCGAGATCGGGGGCACGGTGGGTGATATCGAGTCGCTGCCGTTCCTGGAGGCGATCAGGCAGTTCCCGGTCGAGGTCGGCCGCCGGCGCTGCATGTTCATCCACCTCACGCTCGTGCCCTACATCGGCCATGCGGGCGAGCTGAAGACCAAGCCGACGCAGCACTCGGTCAATGAGCTGCGGCGCATCGGCATCAGCCCCGACATGGTGCTCTGCCGCTCCGAGTCGGTGCTCTCCACAGAGATCCGCAAGAAGATCGCGCTGTTTGCAAGCCTGCCAGTGGACGCGATCATCTCCGCCTACGACGTCGCCGACGTCTACAACTGCCCGCTTACCTTCAACGAGCAGGGTGTCGACGACTTCATCCTCGGTGACCACTTCGGCATCGACGCGCCACCTCCGGAACTAGACAGCTGGAGGGCGCTGGTGCAGCGCGCCGCCTCCCTGGACTCCGAGGTCAGGATCGCGCTGGTGGGCAAGTACGTGCGGCTGGAGGACGCCTACCTGTCGGTCGCAGAGGCGCTGCGCCACAGTGGCATCCACCACGGCTGCCGCGTGAAGATCGAGTGGGTTGACTCCGAGACGGTTGAGGATCCGGAAACCCAGTCGCTGCTGCGCGGGGTGGACGGCATCCTGATCCCGGGCGGCTTCGGCGGCCGTGGCTTCGAGGGCAAGATCGCGGCGGCCAAGCTCGCCCGTGAGTCCCGCATCCCGTACCTGGGCGTGTGCCTTGGCATGCACGTGGCAGTGAGCGAGTTCGCCCGTCACGTGGCCGGGATGCCGGGGGCGAACTCGACCGAGATGGACCCGGAGACGCCATACCCCGTGATCGACCTGCTGCCCGAGCAGCGCGAGATCGCCGACATGGGCGGGACCATGCGCCTCGGGGCGGACCCGGTGAAGATCAACCCCGGAACCCAGGCGCACGCGGCCTACCGCGAAGGTGTGGTGTACGAGCGCCACCGCCACCGCTACGAGGTCAACAACCACCTGCGCAAGCAGCTCGAATCGGCTGGGCTGGTGTTCTCGGGCACGACACCCGACGGGCGCCTGGTCGAGATCTCCGAGCTGCCGCCTGAGGTGCATCCCTTCTACGTCGCCTCGCAGTTTCACCCGGAGTTCAAGTCGCGCCCGGACCGCCCGGCGCCGCTCTTCCGTGACTTTGTGGGTGCGGCCTACGCGCACCACGAGCGCCGGGCCAGCCGGGCGCAGGCGGGCGGCAGCCAGGTTGTGGCGCCGGCCGCTCAGTAGGCACGGCAGCCGGCCCCTATCCCTGTGAGCGTGATCTCCGAGCCGGCCAGCGAGCGCCTGCACCGCAGCTTCGAAGCTCTCTGCCGGATCCCGAGCCCGACCGGCAGCGAGCGAGCGATCGCCGACTGGGTCACCGGCGAGCTCGGGGCGCTCGGGATCACCGTAGAGGAGGATGACGCCGGCCCTGCGGCTGGCGCCGGTGCGGGCAACCTGCTGGCGAGGATCCCCGGCGCGGGCGACTGGACGCTGACCTTCTGCTCGCACCTGGACACGGTGCCGCTCACCGCCCCGGTGGAGCCTGTCCGCCGTGACGGCGGCTGGGAGAACGCGGGCGACGGGATCCTCGGCGCTGACAACAAGGCTGCGGTTGCGGCGATGGTGGAGCTGGCGCGCGCGTTTGCGCCGCCCGCGGCTGGCGCACCACCGCCGGTCGGGATCGAGCTCCTGTTCACCGTCGCGGAGGAGACCGGGCTGGACGGTGCGCGGAACTTTGACACCCGGCGGCTCTGCGGCCGCTTTGGCTACGTCTTCGACCACGCCTCGCCGCTTGGCGAGATCATCACCGCCTCGCCCTCCCACATGCGCATAGACGCCGAGGTACGCGGCCGGGCGGCCCACGCGGGGCTGGCGCCGGAGCTAGGCGCCAGCGCGATCCTCGCCGCGGCGAGCGCGATCGTGAAGATGCCCCAGGGCCGCATCGACACCGAGACCACGGCCAACGTGGGCCTGGTCAGCGGGGGCACGGCCACCAATGTCGTGGCTGACCGCTGCACGGTTTCAGCTGAGCTACGGGCGGTTGAGCACGCGCAGCTCGACCGCTATGTGACCGCGGCGATCGACGCGCTTCAGGAAGCGGCCGACAGCGCCTGCTGCGACCTGGACATCAAGCTGGAGCAGCTCTTCACTGGCTACCGTGCCAGCCGCCGTGAGGCGCCGGTGCTGCTCGCGGCCCGCACGCTGCGCTCGCTTGGCTACACGCCGAGCTACCGCTCGAGCGGCGGCGGCTCGGATGCCAACGCCCTGCGCCTGGACGGGTTTCTGTGCACCAACCTGGCCAACGGGACCGAGCACGCACACGAGCGCAGCGAGCGCGTCAGCTTCGAGGCGCTCGACGCCAACCTCGGCCTGATGCTCGCGCTGGTGCGGGAGGCGGCAGCGGCGTCATGATCGCGTTTGAGGTCGTAGCCGAGGAGGTGAAATGGCGCGGTCGCCTGCTGCGTGCCGGCGTCGAGACCTACCACTACAGCGACGGCACGCGCAACACGTTCGACAGGGTGTGGCACCCGGGAGCGGTCGCGGTGATCGCCTATGACGACACTCACCTCTGGCTCGTGCGCCAGCCGCGCGAGGCGGCCCGGCTTCACGCCTCACTCGAGCTGCCGGCCGGCAAGCGCGACCGCGACGGCGAGTCGCCGCTGGAACTCGCCCGGCGCGAGCTGGCCGAGGAGGTCGGCAAACGGGCCGGCTCCTGGCGTGAGCTGTTCAGCTTCTACTCCTCCGCGGGTTACAGCGATGAACAGGTGACG
>JAJYHG010000016.1 GCA_021784895.1 Actinomycetes bacterium | reverse complement strand
TGAGGACCCGCCACACCTGTGCTGAAAGCCACCGCGGAAGCCGGTTATGAGGAGAGACTGAGAGCTGTCTGCAGAGTCGGACCGCGCGAAGGTCGCATACGAAGTGTGTGGAGAGACCGGCGGACGGGGCGCGCGGCTGATCCACGCAAGCGTCAGCGTCGGGCGCGACTGGGATGCGGTGGCCGCGAGGCCCGTCGCCAGTGTGCGGCCTTGAATCAGCGGCGGTTTGGCGAGACAGTGTGAGCCGAGGACGGCGCGTTGCTCGTGGCGGATGCCTCGATGGTGATGGACGGTGCCGCCATGTCCCGGGCCGTGGTGATCGCCGGTTTTATGGGCGGCGGCCGCGCAATCAGCCTCACGCTCGCTCACACCGACCGTGTGGCGGGGCTGGTGCTGGATAGGCACCAGCGTCTGCCGCGGGCCAGCGAGGCTCTCGACCCGGGAGCGGTGCAGCATTTCCAGATGCCTGGCCCAGGCTGGAGGAGATCCCCATCCCGACACTGGTGATGACCGGCCGGCTCGAGAGACGTCGAGGATCTACTCCAGATGAACCCGCTGCTCGGCCAGCCGATCCCCGGCGCCGAGTTTCGCTGGCCGCACGGTGTCGCTCAGGTCCCACAAGTCGAGGCCGACGAGGCGACCTTCACAGCGATCTCAGACTTCATCGACTCGATCCAAGCGCCGAGCGACGCCCGCGCGTGATTGCGCCTAATGTCGTACTACATTGCGCCATATCCCGTACAACAGAGGTATTAGGGTGACGTCATGCCCCTGACAGCGAAGCAGCTGCTCGGCAACCAGGTCCGCATGCCAGAGCCCGTTCAGGGCGAGGTCGCGGTCATCTCCCGCTATGGCAAGGAACGCGCGATGGTCATTCACCCCAACGACTCCCACCGAGTCGCCGCCCCGGGGAGCGACTTCTGCGCGTGCGCCCACGGCCCGCGGATGAGGAACACGGAGAACATTCCGGCGCCGGCGGCCGGCACCACGTCGTTGTCAACCCTGTCCCCGACGTGGGCGACCTGCGCCGCAGGAAGTCCGGCCGCCGCCACGACGGAAGCGAAGAACTCCGGTGCCGGCTTCCTCACGCCCAGGCCCGCCGAGGTGACCACGAAGTCCACCGGCAGGCCGAGCGCCCGCAGCTCGCCACTGGCCTGCGCGGGCTGGTTGCCGGCGAGCCCGATCCCGTAGCCCGCCCGTCGCAGCGCCTCGAGTGTCGGGATCGCATCGGGATAGAAATCAGAGCGCTCGATTGTGGGGATGACCGAAGGAGCGTCAACCCCCAGCAGCGGCCACACCTGCCGGTGATCTTCGCCGCGCTCAATCACCACGCCGAGCGCGGCGAACAAGGTGAGCGCCGGCACCCCGACCGCGCGCGCGACCAGCCCCCAGGCCCGCGTCTCATCGACGAGCGTCTCGCCGATGTCGAACACGACCGTCCGCAGCTCACCCAACCTGGCGCCCTCGGCTCTGTCAGCGGCGCCCATCCGCTCCCCGCCGGCACCGCTCGCCACTCACGACCAGATCGGCCGCCTGCTCGGGCCGCTCGCGCGCGATGTAATCATCCTCAGCTCGCATCCACTCCTCCCAGAGCGCGAGCGCCTGCGGCCCGTCCCGCTCCAGGCCACGGCGCAGCCGCTCGGCGCGGTTGGTCTCCACCCACACGCTCGCCGCGAGATACGGTCGCAGCGCGCGCTGGGAGGCACCGACACCCTCGATGATCAGGACATCCCGCGGCTCGATCTCCTGCCACTCCGCCAGCTGGCGCGCGTCCCAGTCGTAGCGCTGGTAGCGCGCCGCAGCGCCGACGCAAAGCGGCCGGAGCACCTGATCCAGCAGGCGCGCATGCCAGTCGAGCGGGTTGTCCCAGGCGGCAAAGTCGTCCGTGTGCACGACGGGCGCGTCGCCGAGCGCACGCGCCACGGCGATCGCCAGGGTGCTCTTTCCGGCACCACCGGGACCGTCTATCGCAAGCACCCGGCAGCGCATGCCGGTTGCCAACGGCACCGGAGCGGCACGGATCAGGCCAACGACGCGCATCACCACCTCATCAGCGACTCCCGCGCCTTCCCGGTCGCGAACGTACACGAACTGACGCCCCGTCTGCCCGGGGATCACGACCCCCTCGCGCTCGCGCCTGAAACCGATCGCCTCGAGGCAGCCCCAGGAGCGCTCGTCCGCCTCCGGGAGGGTGACTCGCACCCCGGAGACGTCGCCGCGGCCTGACGCGAAGCGCTCGAGGAAGGCGTCGATCAGCGCCGGACCGACACCTCCACCGATCAGCTCGGTCTCGCCGATCAGATAGTCGATGCCGACCTCCCCGGCACGGCCGCCAACCGCGGCGCCGTTCTCCGGAAAGTCGCTCCAGCGATACATCTGGATCAGGCCGATCGGCCGGCCGGCGCGCGAGGCGATGAAGCGCCTGATCGCATCGCGCTCGCCCAGCGCAAGCTCCGGGGCAGCGGCCGGCAGCCCGAACCACGAGGCTACGTGGTCGGCCTCGAGCCAGCCCGCCAGCAACGAAAGGTGCTCGTGGCCCAGCGGTAGGAAACTGAAGCGCTCCCGATGCTCATCCGCGGCTCCCACGCGGCCAAGCCTACGCCCCGCACCTGCGGCCGATCCACCCGTCGCGCCATTGTTGTGGAGAAACGTGCAACCTTCCGCACGTTTACTCACAACAATCCTCAACCCGCGCCCATCGACGCGTATCCCAAGCTCCGGGGCGTCTCCCAGCGCGAACGACGCCCCGTCCGCCTCTTCTCCTAGCCTCAGCCCGGATGCGACTCATCGTTGCCAGATGCTCCGCCCAGTACTCGGGGCGGCTCGACACCTTCCTGCCGGAGGCACTCCGGCTGCTCATGTTCAAGGAGGACGGCAGCGTCCTGATCCACGCCGACGCCGGCGGCTACAAGCCCCTGAACTGGATGACCCCGCCGACCGTGATCGAGCAGACCGGCGATCTGCCAACCAGGATCGTGGTGCGAAAGCACGCCGGCAAGACCGAGGACCGCCTGGAGATCACCCTCGCCGAGGTTCTCTCCGACGTCAGCCACGACATGGGTGCCCCGGACAGCGACGCGGCGCTCAACAAGGACGGCGTCGAGGCTCACCTCCAGGAGCTGCTGGCCGAGCAGCCCCACCACTGCGGCGAGGGCCTGCGGCTGGTCCGCCGCGAATGGCCCACCGACATCGGCCCGGTCGACCTGATGTGCCGCGACGCAGACGACGAGTGGGTCGCGGTCGAGATCAAGCGCACCGCCACGATTGAGTCGGTCGAGCAGATCACGCGCTACATGGAGCGCCTCAAGGCCGATCCGCAGTTCGCGACCTGCCGCGCGGTGCTGGCCGCGCAGTCGATCAAGCCCCAGGCGCGCGTGCTCGCGCAGTCCCGTGGAATCGCCTGCGTCGAGGTCGACCTCGCGGTCCTGCGCGGCGAGCGCGAGCCAGAGCTGCGACTCTTCGCAGCATGAGCGAACCCGAGCCGCACCCAGAACAGCCAGTACTGACGGAGCGCCACGCGCGCACCCTGGTCATCACCCTCAACCGCCCCAAGCAGCGCAACGCGATCGACGCCGCCGTAGCGCACGCAGTCGCCACCGCACTGGAAGAACTCGACGCCGACCCGGCACTCGCGGTCGGGATCATCACCGGCGCCGGGGGCTTCTTCTGCGCCGGCATGGACCTCAAGGCCTTTGCCGCGGGCGAGCGCCCGTGGGTCGACGGCCGCGGCTTTGGCGGCATCGTCGAGCGCTCCGCCGACAAGCCGCTGATCGCGGCGATCGAGGGCTTCGCGGTGGCCGGCGGCCTGGAGGTAGCCCTGGCCTGCGACCTGATCGTCGCCGCCAACGGCGCCAAGCTCGGCATCCCGGAGGTCAAGCGCTCGCTGGTCGCGGCCGGCGGCGGGCTGCTGAGGCTCCCGCGCATGCTGCCCCGCAACGTCGCCAACGAGCTGGCGCTGACCGGCGACCCGATCAGCGCGGAGCGTGCCCACGAGCTCGGCCTCGTCAACCGGCTCGCTGCACCCGGCCAGGCCCTCGCAGCCGCACTCGAGCTGGCCGCCACGATCGCCGCGAACGGCCCGCTCGCCCTGGCCGGCAGCAAGCGCATCCTGCGCGAGTCGGCCGACTGGCCGCAGTCAGACGCCTTTGCCCGCCAGGCCGAGATCTGGGAGCCGATCTTCGACTCGGCCGACGCCCGCGAGGGTGCGACTGCGTTTGCCGAAAAGCGCCCCCCGGTCTGGCAGGGCAAGTAACGCCCGCACCCCGGCCGCTCGTCCCGCTGGACGGCGGCCGGGCCAACCCGTCCTCAGCCCTTGCCAAACGCGGTGGCGACCAGCGACCGCGGCCCGCCGTGGTCGCGGTGCTCGCACAGGTAGATCCCCTGCCAGGTCCCAAGCGCCGGGCGCCCACGGCTGATCGGCAGCACGAGCGACGGGCCAAGCAGCGAAGCCTTGATGTGCGCCGGCATGTCGTCGGCACCTTCGAGCGTGTGGGTCCAGTAGCGCGCCCGCTCCGGCACCGCCTCGTCGAACCACGCCTCAAAGTCGCGGCGCACCTCGGGCGAGGCGTTCTCGTTCACGGTCAGCGACGCCGAGGTGTGCTGGATCAGCAGGTGGAGCAACCCCACTCTGATCTGGCCGAGCCCGTCGATGCCGTCCACGACCTCGCGCGTGACCAGGTGAAAGCCGCGCGGTCGTGGCGCCAGCGTGATCCTGTCCTGGATCCAGATCACTGCTCGGGTCCCAGCAGCTGGGCGCGCGGGTCGGCGAGGGGCTCGAGCTCGACCGCCTCGGGCGAGGCGCCGCCGGCGACGATCGTGAGCGTCAGCTGACCGTGGCGGCGCACCCCCGCCCACAGCCCGTCGTGCTCGCCCGCGGTGATGAACAGCGCGGGCGTCCCGTCCACGATGATCTGCGCGCGCGTCTGAACGCGACCCTGCGGCTTGCGGGTCTTGCGAGCGGTCCTCAAACACGCCGCAAGCTCCCGGCGCAGCTCCCCTCGCGACTGCACGAACAACGACGGATAGATCGTCTCGTGACTGATCCGCATCTCCAGATCATCTGGATAGTCAACCTTCAGTTTGGCGGAGATCTGCTCAGGCGACCAGCGCTTCTGAAGCCCCGCCTCAACCTCGGCCAACATCAGCCGCGATCACCCCCGGCCGCTCCCCAGCCAACAACCGCCGCTCGATCAACACACGATCCGCCGGCGTCAACCACCTATACCGAGCCCTGGCCTTCACGCTCTTCGCCACCACAACCTCCGATCACTCGAACACGAACCACCATCGTGTTGCGATGACCGGATGAAACCGCCCCCCAAAAACCGCCGTTTCTGAGCAAACTGGCCTTCGGGGCAGAGGTTTGTGCATCTCGACTGCCCGCGGGCGCGACGCGGCGGCTGGGGGCCGAGCGGTGCGCCCGCAAGGCGAGGGCCGGCACCGGCTTCAGCTGGCTGCTGACGCACCGATGTGCTTCTGGAACGCACCCGAGTAGAGCACCGGCAGGAAGCCCATGGCGCGGTTCAGTTCGAGTATGTGAGTGTTCTCCTGGTCGTTCTCGGTGATCACGGCGCTGATGTCCGGGCGGGTGCGCTCGAGCAGACGCAGCGCCTGCACCTTGGCGAGCGCGCCGAGGCCGAGGCCGCGGTGCCCACGGTGCACTACCGTGCCCCGCAGGAAGGCCGCCTCCGGGGATCCGATCCGCGTGCTGATGCTCGAGTAGGCGACGGTCTCCCCAGCCGGGGAGAGCACCGCGGCGTTGACCTTCACCTGACCGCTGCGGGCGAGGATCCGCTCGTCATCCCGGATCGTGTTTGGATTGGACGTCTCCTCCGGCCGCTCGAGCGCGCCATGGGGCTCGTCCGCCGAGAGGACCGCGTGCAGCACAGCCCAGCCCGGCAGGAGCTCAGCAGGCACCGGCCCGACCCACGCGCGCGTCGTATACCCGACCCGGCCCGCGGCGCGCTCGCCAAGCAGCGCGTCGAGGCGGGCCGGGTCGCTGGGCAGCTCGAGCCGCAACCTGATGTTCGCTTTGGCGAGCCCGAAGCCGTGAGCGGCGGCGAAACCGGCCGGCGCCGAGCCCGAGCCGTCGGGGCCGTGATCGGCCGACCAGACCGCCAGCGACTGCAAGCACGTGCGCCCGTGGGCGCCGGCGTGGCGCTCCATGGCGGCGAGCACGCGGCTGCCATAGCCGCGGCGGCGGAACTCAGGCAGGACGCGCGGGGTGGCATAGGCCAGCTGTGGGGCATCGGCGAGCGCGAGCGCGCACCAGCCGCTGGCGACCGCCTCGCCGTCCTCGAGGCCGAGAAACGCGGTGAACGCAAAGCGCGCGGTGGGCTCGCGCAGGCATTCAAGGATCTCCTCCACGGGCGCGGCGACGAAGGCTTCCGGGTCGTCTGCCCGGCCGACCGTCACATAGATCCGGTGCAGAGCCGCCACCGCGGCTTCGTCAGCTGGGTCGACCACGCAGAGGTGCACCGGACGGAGCGTAACGGGACCGCCACGCGCGCCGGCTCGCCAGGAAGGGCCAGGTGAGGGGGGTTGCCGGGGCGGGGTGGGGAGCTATGGCCAGACCCCGGCGGATTTGCCGGGTTCCATCCGCAGCTTCCAGTCCTGACGCCCAGCGGAAGCGGCCCCAGGCGCCCGCCCAGGCCGCCCAGCCCAAGCGGCCGCATACGCGCCCGCCCGGCCAGCGGGCCGGGCGGGCGGGCCGGGTGGCGACGTCAGACGGGCATCAGAGCCGGATCCTCAGGCGTCCCCAGGTCTGGGTCGTCCACCGTCCGGACCGGTCCCGTGAAGGTGTGCTTGGCCTTCACCTCCCAGGCGATCCAGACCCCGAGTGCCAGCGCAATCGTGACCAGCGGCGCGTAATTGAAGGCACTCCAGCTGAAGCCGGCGTTCCACGGCACCGCCGTGGGCGACCCCGGCAGGCAGAAGATGATCACGCACAGCGCCACCCAGACGATCGCCACAAGGTTGATCCAGCGGTAGTGCTTGCCGAGGTTCCAGACGCCGGGCTCGAACTTGTCGCCCATCCGCCAGCGCAGGAAGACCGGCAGCACGTAGGCGATGTAGAGGCCGATCGTGGTGATCGAGGTGACGGCGTAGAAGGCGACCGGGGTTCCGACCTTGTTGCCGAACAGCGCCGGGATCGTGATCACGAGCGAGCAGACAACCACAAACAGCACCGCCCAGGTCGGGGTGCGCTTGGCGCTCAGTCGCCGCCAGAGGCTGTGCCCGGGCACGGCGCCGTCACGCGAGAAGGCGAACACCATCCGCGACGCCGCGGCCACGCAGCCCATGCCGCAGAACAGCTGGCCGACGGTGGCGATGTCCAGGACCAGCTTGGCCATGCCGGTGCTGAGCGCCGACTCGATCACCCCGATCGCGGTGCCACCGGAGGCGTCGATCGCCTTCAGGCGGGTCGCGGCGAAGGTGATCGCCAACAGCACCGCCCAGCCGCCGACGGCCGAGTACAGGATCGAGCGGTAGAGCCCACGCGGCGCGGTCACCTCGGCCTGATGGGTCTCCTCCGACAGGTGGGCGGAGGCGTCGTAGCCGGTGAAGGTGTACATCGTCAGCAGGAAGCCGAGCGGCAGCACGTAGATCCAGTACAGGCCGCCCGAGAAGCCCGAGTAGTTGTTGCGGTGCCCGAACACCCAGGCGAAGCTCTGGTGGGAGGAGGGCGAGAAGGCCAGCACGGCCACGATCACGATCACCCCGCCGAGCATCCACCAGGCCGAGATGCGGTTCAGCAGCGAGACCAGGTGCGAGGAGAACACGTTGATCACGCTGTGGGCCGCGAGGATCACCACGAACAGCGCGAACGTGTGCTGCAGGATCGCCGACGGGCTCGTGGTCGCGAAGTTGAGGATGAAGTGCAGCCCGTAGAGCGCGAGCACGGCGTTGAGGAAGGCAGCGGCGCCGTAGTCCACGGCGGCGGTGATGGCGACCAGGCCGAGCAGGTTGAACCAGCCGGTGAACCACGCCCAGCGCACGCCGCCGAGGCTGTAGGCCCAGTAGTAGATGCCGCCAGCGGTCGGATACTTGGAGGCGAGCTCCGCCATCGACAGGCCGACCAGCAGCACCAGGATGCTGATCACCGGCCAGCCGATCGAGATCACCACCGGACCGCCGTCGTTCCAGGCCTGGCTGTAGGTGGTGAAGCAGCCGCTGAGGATGCAGATGATCGTCAGCGAGATGGCGAAGTTGGAGAACCCGCTCCAACCGCGGTTCAGTTCCTGCTTGTAACCCAGCTCAGCCAGTCGGCGTTCGTCCGCTGTGAGGCTTCCCGTGGCCATCCGACAACCCCCTGATCTCCGCTGTTGACTTGCGGGCACCAGTAAATGACTGATGACCCGTCCTTATGCGCGGCATTCTCTCCGCCGCGCCCCCGCGCGTCAAGGGCCACTTGCGAACTTGGTCCCGGCGGCAGAGGCGGACTGGCCCTGTGGCCAACCGGGGCGGCTGCTCAATCGCCGGACGAATCGCCCGCAAAGATGCGCTCGGTGGCGTGAGGTGGCTTCGACCATCGGGGCGCGGCGACAGTGAGCTTGGCCGGGGGCTCATGCGCGCCACGCGGGCAGCCACGCAGGCAGCGCGACCCAGCCAGCCACCACGGCCACGGCCAGCTCGCCCCCAAAGCACGCGCCAACGCGGTAACCTGCCCCGGTCGGCCCCGCCCGGCCGGATCGGGGCGGCCGGCCCTATGACTGAACGCAGACGACGACAATTGTGGCGCCGCGCAGCCGCCGTGATCGCGGTCTGTGCCTGTGCGCTGCCGGCCCTGGCCGCAACCGCCACCGGTGCCAACCTGACCCAGCTGCACCACAAGCTCGGGAGCGCTCAGGGGCAGCTCAGCGGCAACGCCAAGCAGCAGCAGAGCATCGCCACCAGGATCAAGGCACTGGCCGGCCAGGTGCAGTCGCTGGCCGGCCAGGTGAAGCTCGTGCAGTCACGCGAGTCTGCGGCCGGCGCACAGCTGACGACCTACGAGGCCGACCTGACACAGGTCCGCGCTGCGATCGGCCGCGAACGCCGCCACCTGCGCCACCTGCACAGGGTGCTCGGCCTGGCCCGCCGGGCCCTGTCGGCCGAGCTGGTCAGCCAGTACGAGCAGCCACCACAGTCGCTGATCGACGTGATCCTCAACGCCTCGGGCTTCCAGCAGCTGCTGGACTCGCTGCACTTCCTCTCGATGGCACGGCGCCAGGAGCAGGCGATCATCACGGTGACCCGCATCGCCCGCGCCCGGGCCACCGCCGCCACCGCCAGGCTGACGGCGCTCGAGCGCATCGACGTCATCGCCGCCAGCCGAGCCCAGACCCAGACCGCCGCGCTGGCCGGGATGAGCGCGCTGCTGCGCTCCCGCCAGACGGCGCTGTCAGACGCGCAGGCGGCACAGGCCACGGCCCTGGGCGCAGCCAAGGCGCGCGGCGCGCAGCTGCAGGCGGCGATCGCGACGATCAAGAAGCAGGTAAAGGCCGCCAGGCAGGCGGAGCGAGCGATCGCCTACAGGCCGCCGCCGCCCCCCTCCCCGCCACCCAGCACCAGCGTCACCAACAGCACCAGCGCCACCATCGGTACCAGCGCCACAATTGGCACCAGCGGCTCCGGCGGCAGCGGGCTCGGCAGCGGCGGATCAGGCGCGAGCGGGTCAGGTGGCGGGTCGGGCAGCTACCCATACAACGGCTGGGCGATCCCCGAGGCGATTGTGCTGTGCGAGTCCGGTGGCCAGAACCTGCCGCCCAACAGCGCCGGAGCCTCCGGCTACTACCAGATCATGCCCGCCACCTGGCGCGGCGAGGGCGGCCCCGGCCCCGCCGCCTACCTGGCATCAAGGGCCGAGCAGAGCGCCGTCGCCGCGCGCCTCTGGAACAACGGCGCCGGTGCCTCCAACTGGACCTGCGCGGCGATGGTCGGGATCAGCTGAGAACGGATCGAGCGGCGCAGCGCTCAGCGCTCAGCGCTCGCCCGGCTGCGCCAGCGGGAACTGCGAGACCGGCCGCAGCAGGTCGAGTGCCGTGGTCACGATCCGGTTCTGCTCGCGCGCGTGCGCGGCCGGGTAGCCCTCGCCGGAGGCCGCCCGCTCGGGCCGGCCCACGTAGCCGAAGCGCAGCTGCGGCGGCAGGATCTGCCGCAGCCGGGCCGACATGTGGGCGCGCGCCCCCATGTTGCGGGGCTCCTCCTGCACCCAGACGACCTCCTCCAGCCGCGGGTAGCTCGCCACCAGCCCCAGGATCTCGCGCTCGGGGAACGGGTAGAGCATCTCCACCCGCCCGATCGCGGCCCCCGGCGTCTGTGCGCGCAGCGGGTTGCCAATGAAGTCGTAGTAGAGCTTGCCGCTGCAGAGGATCAGGCGCGTTACCTGCTCTGCGTCGAGGTCCGGCTCGGCCAGCACCGGCTGGAAGCGCCCGCCGGTCAGGTCCTCCATGTGCGATGCCGCCGCCGGCAGGCGCAGGAGGCTCTTGGGGGTCATGATCACCAGCGGCCGCTGCTGCGCGATCCGCGCCTGGCGGCGCAGCAGGTGGAAGTACTGGGCGGGCGTGGTCAGGTTCGCCACCCGGATGTTGCCCTCGGCGGCGAGCTGCAGGAAGCGCTCGAGCCGGGCCGAGGAGTGCTCGGGGCCGGCGCCCTCATAGCCGTGGGGCAGGAGCAGCGTCAGCCGCATGGCGACGCCCCACTTGGCCATGCCCGAGGTGATGAACTGGTCGATCATCACCTGGGCGCCGTTGGCGAAATCGCCGAACTGGGCCTCCCACATCACCAGCGTCTCGGGCGCCTCCTGCGCGTAGCCGTATTCGAAGCCCAGGCAGGCCGCCTCCGACAGCGGGCTGTTGTGCAGCTCCATGGTCGCGAGCGCGCCGGGCAGGTGCTGGATCGCCGAGTGCTCACGGCCGGTGCGCGCGTCGTGCAGCACCAGGTGGCGCTGGCTGAAGGTGCCGCGCTCGGTGTCCTGGCCGGTCAGTCGCAGCGGGATCCCCTCGCCGAGCAGCGAGGCGAACGCGAGCGCCTCGGCGTGCGCCCAGTTGATCGGCCCGTGCTCGTCGCTGAAGGCCTTGCGCCGTTCGGCGAGCTGCGCCGCCAGCTTGCGATTGACCTCAAACCCCTCGGGCACGGCCAAGAGCTCCTCGTTGAGGATTCGCAGCTTCTCGGCGTCGACCGCGGTTGAGACCTCCTGGGCCGCGCCGGTGTCGAGCTTGTACTCGCCGGTGGTCTGCTCGCCGGCGTGGTCCTTGGCGGCCGACAGGCGCGCCCTGATCCGCTCGTGGTGCTCGGTCAGGGTCGCCCAGCAGGCGTCGGCGATCTGCTTGACCTCGGCCTCGCTGAGCACGCCAGCCGCGATCAGCTGCTTGGCAAACAGCTCGCGCACCGGCTCGTGCGCTTTGATCAGCGCGTACATCTCGGGCTGCGTGTAGAGCGGCTCATCGCCCTCGTTGTGGCCGTGGCGGCGGTATCCGACCAGGTCGATCACCACGTCGTGGCCGAACTCCTTGCGGAAGGCAAACGCCAGGCGCACCGCCGCCATGCAGGCCTCCACGTCGTCGGCGTTGACGTGGATGATCGGCACGTCAAAGCCCTTCGCCAGATCCGAAGCGCAGGTGGTCGAGCGCGAGTCCTCGGGGTCGGTCGTGAAGCCCACCTGGTTGTTCTGGATGATGTGGATGGTGCCGCCCACCGTGTAACCGTCGAGTGCCTGCAGGTTGAGCGTCTCGGCGACCACACCCTGACCCGGGAACGAAGCGTCACCGTGCAGCACCACCGGCACGGCGGCGTTGGTGTCCTGACTGGCGTGCGCACCCTGGCGGTTGGTCTGCGCGGCACGCGTGGCGCCCACCACCACCGGCGCGACGAACTCCAGGTGGCTCGGGTTGGACTCGAGCCGCACGATCAGCGACTCACCACTCGGCAGCTGGTAGGTGCCCGAGGCGCCGTGGTGGTATTTCACGTCGCCGGTGCCGCCGTCCGGGATGGTGGTGATCGCATCGAGCGTGTTGGCGCCCTCGAACTCCGCGAACAGCGACTCATACGAGCGGCCCAGGTTGTGGGCCAGCACGTTCACCCGGCCACGGTGGGCCATGCCGATAACGACCTCGCGGGCGCCGTGCTCGCCTGAGAGACGGACGATCTCATCGATCATCGGCACCGTCATGTCGAGCCCCTCGACCGAGAAGCGCTTGGCGCCGAGGTAGGCGCGGCCCATGAAGCGCTCAAATGAGTCGACGGCCGTCAGGCGCTCGAGCAGCCGCCGCTGCTCGGCGGCGCTCAGCGGCTTGCGGTAGGTGCCGGACTCGATCGCCTCGCGCAGCCACAGCCGCTGGCGGTGGGCGGAGATGTGCTCGCTCTCGTAGCCGATCGGCCCGCAGTAGATCTCGCGCAGGCGCGGGAGCGCCTGATCAAAGGTGGCACCCGGAACGTGGACGCGCAGGATTCGCGTCGGGATCTGCGCCATCAGCTCAGGCGTCAGGCCGATGTTGGCCGGGTCGAGCGCCGGGTCCCCGCCGGGCGCGCGCCCGAGCGGGTCAAGCCGCGCCGCCAGGTGGCCGTGCGTGCGGTGTGCCTTCAGCACTGAGGTGGCCGCCTGCACGGCCTGCAGCAGCTCCTCACTCGCTGCGGTCGCCGCCGCCGCGCCCGCTGGCGCTGCGGCGACCGGCGTGGTGGCCGGCGCAGCGCTCGCCAGGGCCGGCCTGGCCGGGAGCGGCGGCAGGCTCACCGCGAGTGCACTGAAGACCGACTCGTAGAAGCCGTATGAGCCCTGCAGATACTCCTCTACGGCCTTCAGGAAGCGGCCCGACTCGGCGCCCTGAATGATCCGGTGGTCGTAGGTCGAGGTCATGGTCATGACCTTCTCGGCCCCGATCTGAGCGCCGATCGCCTCCAGCCCCACCGGGTAGGAGATCGAGCCGGTGGCGACGATCGTGCCCTGCCCGGCCATCAGCCGCGGCACCGAGGCGACCGTGCCGATGCCGCCGGGGTTAGTCAGCGAGACGTTGGCGCCCACCAGGTCGTCGGCGGCGAGCGTGTTGGTGCGCGCCTTCTCGACCAGCTCGTCGTAGGCGGCCAGGAACTGCCCGAAGTCGAGCCTGCCGGCGTCGCGGATCACCGGCACCATCAGCGTATGGCTGCCGTCGCGCTTCTCGACGTCGACCGCGAGGCCGAGGTTGACCTGGCCATCGTCAACCCGGTAGAACTCGCCGCCCGCCTGCGCGAAGTGGTGCGCCATCACCGGCATCGCGTCGGTCGCCGCCCGGGCGACCGCGTAGGCGATCAGGTGCGTGAACGAGACCCGCTTGCCGGCCTGTTTGAGCTGCCGGCGGCGGGCGTCAAGCGTGGTCACGGCCAGCGTGCGGAAGGAGGTCGCGGTCGGGATCTGCCGGCTCTCGTCCATGTAGCGTGCGAGCACGGCGGCGCCGCCCCTGAGCTTCTGCGCGCCGGGCGGAAGCTCGGCCACGCCCGCGGCCGCAGCCAGCACATCGTCCTTGGTCACGCGCCCGCCGCGGGCGCTGCCGGTCAGCCCGGCGAGGTTGACGCCGAGCCCGGCCGCAGCCCGCTGGGCAACGGGGGTCGCGGCCACGCCGGTCGCGCTCGTCCCGTCTACCGCAGATGTTGCGCCGGTAATCGGTGCGCCGGCGTGGGGCTGGGGCGACGGGGTGAGCGCGGGAGCACCCGCCGCGGCCGCAGCTTGGCCCACCGCGATCCGCGCGATCACTTCGCCGACGCGGACCGTGGCACCCTCCGCAAAGAGGATCTCGGTGATCGTGCCCGCGGCCGGCGCGGGCAGCTCCAGGTCGACCTTGTCGGTCGAGATCTCGACCACCGTGTCACCGTCGGCAACCGTGTCGCCGACCTTGACGGACCACTCGAGGATCGTGCCCTCGGTGACGCTCTCGCTGCCGCCGGGGGTGACGATGTCGATTATCTGGGCGGCCTCGTCGCCCCGCGCCGGCGCGGCCGGCGGCGCCGCGCCGTTGCCGTTGCCGGAGAGCGCGATCTCAGCCAGCGGCCCGCCGACGCTGACGGTCTCGCCGGCGGCGGCGTAGAGCTTGACGATCGTGCCCGAGACCGGGGCGGGCACCTCGGCGTCGATCTTGTCGGTCGAGATCTCAACGAGCGTCTCACCCTCGGCGATGCTCTCGCCCTCCTGCCGGTGCCACTCAAGGATGGTGCCTTCGACCACCGAGTCGCCCATCGCCGGCATCACAACCTGATAAGTGCCTGTCTCTACGGCCATCGAAACTGTCCGCTAGGTAGGTTAGCCAGTCGCCGCAGCACGGGCCCGCCGTCGGGTTTCACGGATGAACCCGGCCGTGCCCAGGAACGGCCCCAGCCCGCCCAGGATGGCGACCGTCACGGCCAGCCAGTAGGGGATCACCTTCATACGCGCGGCGGCGATGCAGGTCAGCGACATGCCGATCCACAGGAGCCCGTGGGACATACCAAGCACGAACGTCGCAGGCTCCGGGTTGCCGAGCGCGAAGGCGCAGATCAACAGCGACAGGTAGATGCAGGAGTGAAAGAACGAGACGAACTCGAGCCGGTTGAAGGTGACGATGCGGGTGAACAGGGGCTGCGGGTCTGTGCTCACCGGCCAGACATTAGGCGATCGGGGCGCTCGACACGAGCGCCCCGATCGCCCGCAGCTCGGGGTCGGCCTCGGCCGGCCAGCGGCCGATCTCCGGCGGCCACCAGCTGAACTGATCGTGCTCGTGATCCGGGGTCACGGCCGCGCCGGCCGCAAGCCATGCCTGGCCGACGAACATCACCATGCGGTTTGCGGGACGCACCAGCGCCTCCACCTGCAGGCGCTCGGGGCGCACGCCCCACTCCTCCACGAGCTCGCGCTCGAGCGTCCGGGCCGGGTGCTCGCCGACCTCGACCGAGCCGCCGGCGCCGAGCGTCCAGCGGCCCGCCCACGAGGCGACCCAGTCGGCGCGCCGGCCCGCCAGCCAGCCACCGCGGGCGTCGCGGACCACGCACAGCGCCGAGAGGCTGTCACTCGCGTCGGTCCGTGAGAGCCGCAGCGACCAGCGCGTCGGCTGCAGCTCGAGCTCGAGCCCGCTGTCGGTCTGCGCGTAGGAGACCATCCGCGCAGCCGGTCCGTCGTAGGTCGGCGAGCCGCGCGCGCCCAGCACCTGCAGGTTGCGGTCGGCCTCGGCCGTGGCCGCCGCGCCGGGCTCGAACGCTGCCTCGCGCCAGAGCACCCGCACCTCGCCGGGCTTCCACGGGCCGCGGGCGAGTATCTCGGGCTCAGCTGCCACGAAGCTAAAGCTACTGCGCGCCCCGGCTGGGCGCGCGAAGCAGCGGCGAGCGCGCCCGAGGGCAGACGCTAGAACGGCGGGCGCAGCGGCGGCGGGTACTCCTCCTTAGCGCCGCCTCCGCGGCCGGGGCGGACGACCTCGAGCTCGCGGGCCTCGTGGGCGACCGCGTCGATCACTTCCTCCTCGGCCTCCTCCTGCTCGCGGTTGTGGTCTCCGTCGCAGAGCACGCGAAAGGCGCCAGTGACGCCGCTGTCGGCCTGCAGCACGATGCCGGGGAGGATCTCCTCGCCCTCGTCGAGGCCGAGGCGCTCGATGTCGAACGGCGCCATCCCGATGCCCCAGGTGTGGTGGCCCGGGTTCTCGCGGTCGTGGGCCGCGACGCCGTAGCTCAGGCGCTCCAGCAGGTGCGCGATCTTGCTCTTTCCCGGTTCTACCGTCACCGCGTCTAAGCCTATCTCACGAGCACAAGCGGCTCGCAAGCAGATTGCGAGCGGATACGCTCCATACAGTGATCGTCGAGCGCTCCATGAGCACCGAGTGGCTGTCCAACACCTACCTGGTGGCGGATGTGGAGGGTGGCAGCGCGGTGCTGATCGACGCCGGAGGGCCCGTGGCGGGCCTGCTGGAGCTGATCGAGGCCCACGGCTACGGGCTCTCGCACGTGCTGCTCACCCACCACCATCACGACCACACCGGCGAGCTCGGGAAGGTGCTGGCGGCCCACCCTGGGACACCGGTCCTGATCCATCCGCTGGAGCGCGAGCTGGTGCCTGCCGCCACCGGAGACCTGGCCGGCGGCCAGCTGATTGAAAGCGGCGGCCTGACGATCGAGGCGCTGCACACGCCCGGGCATACGGCCGGGATGGTGTCGCTGCTGGCCGGCGGCAGCGACCTGTTCACCGGTGACACGCTGTTCCGGGGATCGGTCGGCGGCGTGCATGCCCCCGGCCACACCACCTACGCCGACCTGCGCGCCTCGATCATGGACACGCTGCTCGCGCTGCCCGAGGGCACGCGCATCCACCCCGGCCACACCGAGCCGACGACGGTCGGTGACGAGCTTCGCTCAAACCCGTTCGTGCGCATCTGGCGAGGCCTTGACCCTGAGGGTACCGGCGCGTGCCTGGCGCTGGGCCAGCCAGCGACGCTGGTGCTGCTGGCCCGCGACTACGACGGCGGCCACAAGGCCTGGGTGCGCTGGCCAGACGGCTCTGACGACATCCTCCCCGGCTCGCGTGTGGAACTCGCAGGCGGTGCCGGACCGGCCCCCGGCGCTACCGGCTAGCCGGCCTACCGACCGCCTACCCACCCCGCCATGGCAGACAGCAGCAAGATCCCCACCTCCCGGATCCGGCGCACCGCCACGATCGGCAGCCTGGCCGCCGGGCAGGCGATCCGGCAGGCTGGGACCGTGGCCGGGAACGTCGTGCGCAGCAAGGAGGGGCGCGAGGCGGCGCTCGAGCGGCGCAACCTCGAGGCGGCCGAGCAGATCGTGGCCGCGCTCGGGACCATGAAGGGCGCGGCCATGAAGGTCGGCCAGGTGCTCTCGTTCCTCGATGCGGGCCTGGTGCCGCCCGAGCACCGCGACGAGTTCCAGCGCAAGCTCGCGCGCCTGCGAGACGCCGCGCCCGCCGTGACCTTCAGCGAGATGCGCAGAGTGATCGAACATGAGCTGGGCGAGAAGCTGGCGGAGGCCTTCGCGGAGTTTGATGAGCAGCCGATCGCGGCGGCGTCGATCGGCCAGGTCTACCGGGCGCAGCTGCACGACGGCCGCGACGTGGCCGTCAAGGTCCAGTATCCGGGGGTGGCGGCGGCGGTCCGGGCTGACCTGCAGAACCTCGGCATGATCCTGCGGATCGCCAAGCGGATCGCGCCCGGACTGGACCCCAAGACCGTAGGCGAGGAGATCCGCCACCGGATCGAGGAGGAGCTCGACTACGAACTCGAGGCTCAGAATCAGCGGACGCTCGCGCGGATCTACCGCGGCCACCCGTTCATCGCCGTGCCGTCGGTGGTGACCGAGCTCTCGCGCGAGCGCGTGCTCGTCAGCGAGTTCGTCGAGGGAATCGGGTTCGAGGAGCTCAAGGGCTACCCGCAGGCGCAGCGCGACCGCGTCGGCGAGATCCTGTTCCGCTTCTACTTCGGCTGCATGTACCGCCACCGCCAGTTCTCGGGCGACCCCCACCCCGGCAACTCGATGCTCTTGGCCGACGGGCGGGTGGCGTTCTTCGACTTCGGCCTGTTCAAGCGGATGCCGGCCGGCGCCGTCGAGCTCGAGATGGAGATCGCCCGCGCCGTGATCGAGGGCGACAAGGACAAGATCATGGCGCTCGGCACGGAGGTCGGCTTCTTTCCCGACCCGGATAAGTTCGACCCCGACCGCGTGCTCGAGCACTTCCGGGCGGCGACCTCCTGGTACACGGTCGACGCGGAGGTGGCGCTGACGCCCGACTACGCCACCCAGGTGCTGATCGACATGAGCGACCCGCGCTCCGAGTACTTCGGCCAGCTACGCCACGAGTCGGCCCCGCCCGACCACATCTTCGGCCGGCGGATGGAGGTGCTCACGCTGGCGGTGATCTCACAGCTCTACGCCCGCGGCAACTTCCACCGGATCGTGCGCGAGTGGTACTACGGCGACCCGCCCGAGACCGAGCTCGGCGCCGCCGAGGCGGCGTTCTACAAGGAGGGCCGCGCGCGGGCGTGAGCTGGACGCGCTGGGCGCGCTGGGCGCCGCCTCAAACGCGCTGGATCTGCAGCAGGCTGGTGGTGCCGGGGCGGCCACTGGGCAGGCCGGCGGTGATCGCCACGCGCTGACCGGGCTTGACCCAGCCCAGCTCGACCACGCGCCGCGCGGCATCGGCAATCAGCTCCTCGGTGACTTCGTGGCGCCGCATCGAGGCCGCCTGGACCCCCCACATCAGGCCACAGCGCCGGACCGTCTCGTGGCCGGGCGACAGCGCATAGATCGGCACATTCGGCCGGTGCGAGGCGACCAGCCGGGCCGAGCGGCCGGAGAGCGTGGGCGTCACGATCGCCGCCAGGTGCAGATCTCGCGCCGCCGCACAGGCGCTGTAGGCGACCGTGTACGCGGGGTCGCGCGCGTCCCGGCGCACACGCGTCTCGTTCCACTCGCGATACGGGAGCGCCTGCTCGGTGCGCTCGGCGATCGAGGCCATCATCGCCACGGTCTCAACCGGGTACTGGCCGACCGCTGTCTCCTGGGAGAGCATCACCGCATCGGTGCCGTCGAAGATCGCGTTGGCCACGTCGGTGGCCTCGGCGCGTGTCGGGCGCGGCGAGGACACCATCGAGTCGAGCATCTGGGTGGCGGTGATCGACGGCCGGGCGAGCTGCCCCGCGAGCTTCAGCAGCCGCTTCTGGGCGAGCGGGACATCCTCGATCGCGAGTTCGATGCCCAAGTCGCCGCGCGCAACCATCACGCAGTCGGCAGCGCGGATGATGTCCTCGGCGGCCTCCATCGCCTGCGGTTTCTCGATCTTGGCGATCAGCGGCTGGCGGGTGTGCCTGCGGACGCTGATGATGTCCTGGGCGGTGCGCACGAACGACAGCGCGACCAGGTCAACGCCGATCTCCTCACCGAAGCGCAGCATCTCCAGGTCCTCGGCCGGCACGGCGTCGAGTCCCTTGGTGGAGCCGGGAATGTTGAGGCCCTGGCGCGAGGCCACGATGCCACCCACCTCCACCGTGGTCTCCACCTCGCCGTCACCGTTGCGGCAGGCATCGACGCGCAGGCGGATCTTGCCATCGGCGAGGTAGATGACGTCGCCCGGCTGCACCGCATCGGCAAGCCCCGCCCAGCTGACCGACAGCCGGTGCGCATCACCGGGCTCGGTTGAGCCGCACTGGAGCACGAGGCTCTGACCCGGCTCGAGGTCGGCGAGACCGTTCTGGACTGCGCCGACGCGTAGCTTGGGGCCGGGCAGGTCCTGCAGGATCGCGACCTGCCGCCCCGCGGCGCTGGCCGCCGCGCGCACACGGTCGGCGCTCTCCGCGTGCAGTTCGGGATCGCCATGCGAGAAGTTCAGCCGCGCCACGTCCATGCCGGCCTCCACCATGCGCGCAAGCACGTCAGGCTCACGCGAGGCGGGACCGATCGTGGCGACGATCTTGGTACGGCGCATCTGCTCAATTCACCCCAGGCTTTTGATCGTCACAGTTCAAAACACCCTACCCAAAGTGCACACGGCACGCACTTCCCGTGCCTCCTCCCAGCCCCAGTCCTCGCCCCTACACCACCAGGCGCCCGTCGACGACCAGCGGCTCGCCGTCCACGCTCAAGCAGCCGCCGCGGCGCAGGTCGCAGATCAAGTCCCAGTGCAGGGCCGACTGGTTGGTGCCGCCGGTCTCGGGATAGGAACGGCCGAGCGCGAGGTGCACAGTGCCCGCGATCTTCTCGTCGAGCAGGGTGGACCCGGTGGCGCGGTCGATGCCGGTGTTGGTGCCGATCCCGAGTTCGCCGAGCAAGCGGGCGCCAGGGTCGGTCGCGAGCGCTGCCTGGAGGTGCTCGTCGCCGACATCGGCGTGGGCGGCCACAACCTCACCCGCTCTGAAGGTGAGCTCCGCCCCCGTCACCTCGACCCCGCGGGCACGCGAGGGCACGTCAAAGCGGATGGTGCCGTCGGCCGAGTCCTCGCGCGGCCCCGTGAAGACCTCGCCGCTTGGCATGTTGCGCCGCCCGTCGGAATTGATCCAGGTGCGGCCCGCGACGTTCAGGCGCAGGTCGGTGCCGGGCGCCTCGATGCGGACCTCACGCGCGGGCGCAAGCCGCTCGATGATCGCCGCCTGCCGCTCCCGCAGGCGGCTCCAGGCCGCGACCGGGTCGCCCTGGTCGAGCATCAGCGCCCGGTTAAGGAAGGCCGCATACTCTGCCTCCGGCATGCGCGCCAGCTCAGCCTGCGCCGCCGTCGGCCAGATGGTCAGCGCCCAGCGCCGCTTGGTCAATGCCTCCCGCAGCGCCGTGACCCCGCGCGCCCGGCGGGCTAAAAGCGCCGGGGCAACGCCGGCCAGCGGATTCGCCACGGCGTTGGCGATGATGCACAAGGTGGCGTCCACGGCTTGCGCCTCGGCCAGCTCTACACCCGCCACCCCGTCGAGGTGGCTATCGGAGGCGTGGCTGAAGAAGTCGGCGGCGAGGCCCGGCGGCTCCAGGCGCAGCAGCGGCCAGCCGCCCCGGTCCAGCACCGCTCGGTATAGCGCTGCCGCCGGCTCCTGCGCGAGCGTCGTGGTCTGGATCAGGATCTGCTGGCCGGGCCCAACCTCGAGGCACCAGTCGGCGAGCAGCGTGGCAAAGGCATCGACATCGATCACGGCGCCTCCATCTCAGGGAAATTGTCCTTCAGGTGCGCGCGCAGGCTCTCGCGCACGAACCGCCGCTCCGCCACGGTGGCCATGCGGTAGCGGCCGAGCAGCTCGCGCTGAGTGCCGGTTCGCACACCCGCGATGGTCCAGGAGACTGCCAGCCGCTCGAACAGCAGCTCGGTCGCTCGCTGCCAGGCGTCGTCTCGGTTGGCTCCGCCGTGCAGCGTGGCCGCGTACTCGGCCCGCGCCCGCGGTGGCAGCGCACAGCGCAGCTCCAGTTCGCCTCCATCGGGGTCGCTGTAGCTGCTGCTGGCCGCCGGCAGGACCGGGCCGAGACTCCCCGCGACGCGCCTGCGCGAGCGCCTGCCCATCAGCGGACGGCCGCCACCGCTGCGCGCTGCATCTGGAGCTCGACATCCGGCCCGCTCACAGGTTTGCCGTGGCCGGGCCAGACGACGCTCGGCCGCAGCGCCGCGAGCCGCCTGATCGACTCCCTGGCCTGCTCGGTGTCGTAGTTGAAGGCAGGGTGGGGAACGTGGGCGGCGTTGCCGAAGCCCGTCTCCGGGTCGATCGTGTAGATCAGGTCAGAGACCAGTGCGAGCCCGTCCTGCTCGCGGTAAAGCGCGATCAGCCCCGGCGCGTGGCCGGGCAGGTGAAGCACCCGGAAGCCCGCCACCAGGTCGCCCTCGTCGAGGGTGCCCGCCACCTCCAGGGCGCCGCCATCCCAGGCCGCGAGCAGGCGGGGATACACCGGCCGTGCCCAGCCACGCAGCAGGCCCAGGTTCCAGTAGTCCCGGTAGGGCGAGGCTGATTGGGCAGCCGAGCGCTCACGCGCATGGCAGTGAACCGGCACGCCGAGCGCGGCAGCGCCGCCGCGGTGGTCGCAGTCGGCGTGCCCGAGCACGACCCCCCTGATGCCGCCGAGGCGCACGGCAGCTGCCCGGATCGCCGGGCCCATGGCGGCGGCGCCCGCGTCGTACACCATCACGCCGCCCTCGTGCTCGATCAGGTACACGTTCATGTGGCGCGTGATCCACCCGCGCAGGAGCCACACCCCGGCAGCGATCGCCCGCGGCTCGCCCCCGTAGAGCGCCCGCCGGGCTCCGGTGCGGAGGTTGACGACCGTAGTGAGGCGCCGCTCCGCCGCCGAGGCAGCCGGCGGCAGCAGCCCGAGCTGGCGGGCCACCTCACCACGGTCGAGGTAGACGGTGCCGGCCACGATCTGGTCCTCGGCCACCTCCAGCACGTCGCAACCCTCGATCGTGATCGAGCGGCCGTTGGCGCGCAAGCCCTGAAAGGAGCCGGGGCCGGCAAACGTCCCGCTCGCACGCCAGCGCACCGAGCAGCGCTCCCGCTGCGTGGTCGTGTCGATCAGCTCGAAACTGAAGTCGGGGAATGCATCGAACAGGGCCGTGAGGTACTCGCGGACGCCGTCCGGGGCAACCAGCTCACCCTGGCCGATTAGACGCTCGACGGCACCGGGCCTCCAGCAGGCAAGCGCAGCGTCGAGCTCACGCGCCTGCAGCGCCGCAAAGTAGCGTTTGGCGATCACCGAGCCGGACGCCATGGTGGGCGCAGTCTAGGGCTCAGGTCAGCAGCTCGACCTGCAACTCGCGCAGGCCAGCACTGTCGCGCAGCCAGTCGCAGGTCAGCTCGGCGGCGCGCTGCTCATACCCACGGCCGCGCAGTTGCGGGGCGACCCAGACGCGCACGATCGCGCCCCCGTGCGACCAGTCGAAGACCACATCCACACGCCCGCGGCAGGTGTTGGCACCGGGCTCGACGATCGACAGCTTGAGCGCCTCGCCCGCGCGCCGCAGCGCATCGGCCCGCTCAACCTCCGTGCCTAGCACCGCCCCGGTCGGCGGCCGTGACATGCCCAGCCGGCGGTAGAGCTCGCAATCGTCCTGGTGGGCGATCAGCACCTCCGGGATGTCCCAGCCGGCGATCGGGCGCAGCTCGATCAGCTCGTCGGAGATCCGCTCAGGGGGCTCAGGAATCAGCGGCATGTCGTCACTGGACCGTACCCTCTTTATCCGTGCCTGTGCTGGCCGATTCGGCGTCCCTGCTCGCCTACGACGTGCGCCGCTCATCGCGTGCCCGCCGGGTGCGCGTGAGTGTGGACCGTGCGGGCAGGGTCGAGGTGGTGCTGCCGCAGGCGTTGGAGCTGGGCGCTGCCGAGCAGGCGGTACGCGACCTACGCACCTGGATCGAACGTCAGCAGCGCAACGCCAGCCGCCAGCGCGCAGCGGTGCTCGATCGCGGCGGCACGCTGCCCTACCTGGGCGCGAGCCTGACCGTCGTGCCCGGAGCTGGGCACACCCGGGTGAGCCGGCGCGGCGCCACGCTGCTCGTGCCCGAAGGCCCGCAGCAGGCGGCCGCGATCGAGCGCTGGTACCGGCACATGGCGCGCAGCGAGATCGGGGAGCGCCTGGACCGCGCCTGCGCCTCGAGCGGCCTGCGTTACACGCGCCTGGCCATCCGCGACCAGCGCACACGCTGGGGAAGTTGCTCGACCGGCGGGGTGCTCAGTTTCAACTGGAGGCTGCTGCTGGCACCACCAGAGGTGCTCGACTACGTCGTCTGGCACGAGGTCTGCCACCTGGCGGTGCACGACCATTCGCCGCGCTTCTGGGCGCTGGTGGCACGGTACTGCCCTGACCACCGCACCCACGCCGCCTGGCTGCGGCACAACGCCGGCACGCTCGTGCTGTGACCCCTGGCGCTGAAGCGATCACGGCCGCCATCCGCGAGTGGCAGGCTCAGGCAGGCGCGGGGCGTCAGGCAGGCGCGGGGCGTCAGGCAGGCGCGGGGCGTCAGGCAGGCGCGGGGCGTCAGGCAGGCGCGGGGCGTCAGGCGGGCGACCAGCTCGTGGTCGCGATCGATGGCCACGGCGCCGCGGGCAAGACCACCATTGCGCGCGAGGTGGCGGGTGCGCTCGCGGCCGAGCTGATCGCCACCGACAGCCGGCTGCGCTACCCGCCGGCACCGTCGAGCGACCGACGACCGCTCGCCGCCTACTACGACTGGGCAGCGCTGCGCCGAGACGCGCTCGAACCCGCGCTCGCCTCGGGGGCGCTGCTGGTGATCGTAGAGGGCGTCTCCGCGGCCTCCCCAGCGCTCGCCGACCTGGTAACGCACGCCGTGTTGGTAGACACGCCGGAGCCCATCAGGCTGGCGCGCCTGCGCGGCCGGATCGACCCCGCAGATTGGGACGAGACCTGGCTGGCCGCCGAACGTGAGTACTTTGCCTCACGGCTGCCAGCAGGCTTCGACCTAGTCGTGCCCGGCAGCTAGAGCTTCGCCTACCGGCCGTAGCGCACAAACTGACAACGCGGCAGCCAGTTTGCTCTGAAACGGCACGATTTTCGGCACCAGATGCACAAACTGGGAGTGACGCTGCCAGTTTGTGCGTCCTGGCTGGCCAGACGGGCGGGCGCGCCGGCCAGACGGGCGGGCGCGCCGGCCGGACGGGCCCGCAGTCGCTATTGCACTTGGGTCGTGCCCCGCCAGCCTCTACACTGTCGCGGAACAACGCGGGAGTCCACTTGGGCTGAGAGGGCGCCGGACGGCGCCGACCGTAGAACCTGATCCGGGTCATGCCGGCGGAGGGAGCAAGAAATGACTGTCAAGTTGCGCGGTCCGGTGGTCGTAGTGGTTTGCGCCACACTCATCGCCGCATGCGGGTCGACACGGGCGGCGCATCACAGCGCGGCCGCGGTACGCAGCGCTGCGGCCGTGGCGCGCGGCGGCACCGCTTACTGGGCCGAGCAGCCGCTCGAGCCACCGAACTACATCTTCCCGCTGATCTCTGGCGCCTACTACACCAACGAGAACGTCTACGACTTCCAGACGCTGATGTACCGGCCGCTTTACTGGTTCGGCAACGGCAACCGGCCCGGGGTCGACTACTCGCTCTCCCTGGGTGACGCACCGGTCTACAGCGACCACAACCGCGTCGTCACGATCACGCTCAAGCGCGCGCGCTGGTCCAACGGCACGCCCGTGAGCGCGCGCGGCGTGATCTTCTGGATCAACCTGCTCAGGGCCAACAGGGCCGACTGGGCCTCGTATGTGCCGGGAGGCTTCCCGGACAATGTCGTCTCCTACCGCGCGACCGGCCCGCGCACCGTGCGCCTGCGCCTGGACCGGGGCTACAACCCGGTCTGGTTCACCGACAACGAGCTCTCGCAGATCACGCCGCTGCCGATGGCCTGGGACCGCACGAGCAGCAGCGGCTGTCACAGCAATAGCGGCTGCCCGGCCCTGGCGGCACAGCCGGACGCAACACCTGCCGGCGCCCGGGCCGTATACGCCTTCCTCAACGCCCGGGCCAAACGGGTCTCGGGCTACGCCTCGAGCCCGATCTGGCAGGTCGTCGACGGCCCCTGGAAGCTCGCCCAGCTGACCGCCGACGGCCGCGCCACGTTCGTGCCCAACAAGCTCTACGACGGGCCGGACCGGCCACGGCTGGCCCGCTTCGTGGAGCTGCCCTTCACGAGCGCGACGGCCGAGTTCTCGCTGCTGGAGGCGGGGCCCGCGCGCGGCGGCCAGGGCGGCTCACAGGCGCAGATCTCGGTTGGCTACGTCCCCGACACCGACGCTCCCCAGGCGGCGGCGCTGCGCGCACAGGGATACCGGCTCGCGACCGTCTATCCCTACGGCTTTGACTACTTCGAGCCCAACTTCAACAACCCCACGGCCGGTCCGGTCTTCAGGCAGCTCTACTTCCGCCAGGCCTTCCAGCACCTCGTCAACCAGAGCGGCTGGATCCGTGCCTACTACCAGGGGCTGGGCGTTCCAACCTACAGCCCCGTACCCGCGCAGCCCGCCAACCCCTACGCGGACGCGCAGGCGCACACCAACCCCTACCCGTTCAGCGTCTCCGCGGCCCGGCGGATCCTCGCCGCCCACGGCTGGCGGGTCCGCCCGGGCGCCATCACGAGCTGCGTGCACCCCGGCAGCAAGCGCGGCGACTGCGGCTCCGGCATCCGCCAGGGCCAGCAGCTGCGCTTCACGCTGATGTACCCGGACGGCATGTCCTACACCGACAACGCGATGGTCGACCTGCAGTCGGTCGCCCGCCAAGCCGGCATCGAGCTCGCGCTCAAGCAGGTGACGGCCGCGACGGTCGCGGCCCAGATCGAGCCGTGCGCGCCCCACATGGCGGCCTGCTCCTGGCAGCTCGGCCAGTACGGAAGCGCCTGGGTGTTCGCTCCCGACCACTACCCGACCGGCGAGGAGATCTTCCAGACCGGCGCGCTGGGGAACGTCGGCAGCTACTCGAGCACCGCGATCGACCGGCTGATCCGGGCGAGCACCACGAGCCCGGCGCGCGACGCGCAGCACACGCTCAACGCCTACGCCAACGCGGTCCGCCTGGCGCTGCCCGACTTCTGGCAGCCCTCTCCCGGGACGCTCGAGACCTTCCAGGCAAACCTCGCGGGCACGACCCCGAACGCCTACGGCTACCTGAGCCCCGAGGAGTGGTACTTCACCCGTTGAGCGGCATGTGAGCGGCGTATGAGCGGCGTATGAGCGGCTTCCTGCTGCGGCGCACCGGCCAGGCGGCCGGCGTGCTGCTGGGCGTCACGCTGGTGGTCTTCATCCTCGAGCGGCTGACGCCCGGCAGCCTCGCGCACGCGATCCTCGGGCCGCGCGCAGACCACCAGGCGGTCAGAGCCTTCGACGCCGCCAACGGCCTCGACCACCCCCTCCCGGTCCAGTACCTCGACTACCTCTGGCACCTGCTCCACGGCGACCTCGGCTACTCCTACCGGCTAAACCAGAGTGTCGGCTCGCTGATCGCGAGCCAGGCGCCCAACGACCTGATCCTGGTCGGCCTCGGGTTCGCGCTCGCACTCGCGATCGCGCTCCCGCTCGGGATCGCCCAGGCCGTGCGCCGCAACCGGGCCGGTGATCAGCTGGTCACCGCGGCGACGCTCGCGCTCTACTCGATGCCCTCCTACTGGCTGGCGCTGCTCTTGATCGCAGCTCTGAGCACCGGCGCGCACCTGCTGCCGCCGGAAGCCGGCCCGCCGGGCCCGGCCGGGATCCTCAGCGATCCGCGCGGGCTCGTGCTCCCGGTGCTCACGCTCACGCTCGTCAACGTCGCCTGGTTCAGCCGCTACATGCGCTCGGCGGCGATCGAGACGCTGGCCGAGGACTACATCCGCCTGGCACGGGCCAAGGGCCTCCCGGAGCGGCTTGTGCTGAGCCGCCACGTGCTGCGCAACTCACTGCTGGCGGTCGTCACGCTGCTCGGCATGTCGGTGCCGATGCTCCTGACCTCGGGGCTCGTGGTCGAATACGTCTTCAACATCCCCGGCGTCGGGCTGAGCTACTACGTTGCCGCCGCCAACGCCGATTATCCGGTCGAGCTGGGCATCACGCTGCTCGTGGGAGTGGCAACGGTGACCGGCAGCCTGCTCGCCGACGTGGCCTACGCGCTGCTTGACCCGCGCGTCGGCACCCCCGGCGCGGGCAGCCCCAAGCAGCCATGATCCAGCGCTTCGCCCACCACCGGTTCGGGGTCGCGGGGGCGGCAGTGCTCGTGCTGCTCTTTGCCTTCTGCTTCGCCGGGCCGCTCGTTGACCCCACCAACCAGCTCCAGGCGAACGTCGCCATCACCAACATGGCGCCCAGCGCGGCCCACCCGCTCGGGACCGACGCGAACGGCTACGACGTGCTCGGCCGGCTCATGGTCGGCGGGCGCGCGTCGCTCGAGATCGGGCTGGCGGTGGCGGTGCTCGCAACCCTGTTCGGCGCGCTCTGGGGTGCGCTGGCGGGCTTCAGCGGCGGCGCGATCGACGCCCTGCTGATGCGGATCGTGGACACGCTGCTGGCGCTGCCCGCGATCTTCGTCCTGATCTACCTGGCCACCGTCGCGCAGCCGACGATCTGGCTGCTGATCGGGGTGATCTCGCTGCTCTCCTGGCTCGGGCCGGCGCGCCTCATCCGCGGTGAGACGCTCAGCCTCAGATCCCGGCCCTACATCGACGCGGCTCGGGCGATGGGCGCACCCCGGCGCTGGACGATCGTGCGCCACCTGCTCCCCAACGCGCTCGGCACGGTGACCGTCAACGCGACCTTCCAGGTCGCCGACGCGATCGTGCTGCTGGCGACGCTCAGCTTCCTGGGCTTCGGGCTGGCGCCTCCGGCGGCAACCTGGGGCGGGATGCTCTACCAGGGCACGGCCTATCTCCTCGACGGCTACTGGTGGGAGGTGTATCCCGCCGGCGTGATGATCATGGTGACCGTGATCGCCTTCAACCTCGTCGGCGAGGCGTTGCGCGACACGTTGAATGCACGGACGCGCTAACCGCGGGTGCCCGGCCCGCTGGCCGGCACCCGCGCCAGACGCCCGCCCCAGTCCGGCTCAGCGCAGCTCAGAATCGGGCAGGTCCGCGGGCGCCGGCATCGTCTCCGGCGAGCCCGCCTGCTGGTCCTCCCAGGCGGCGAACACCTCACCATCACGCGGCTCGTGGGCGTGGTCGGTGTGGCCACCGAGAGCAAGCAGCGACAGCGGCGAGCGGTGGCGGTTGACCAGCTGCCGCCGGGCACTCGGCGCAACGCGGACCAGCTCGCCGACCGTGAACTCGTGCGCTTCGCCCTCCACCATCAGCGTCAGCGTGCCCTCCAGCACCAGATACACCTCTTCCTGGTGCTTGTGGCGGTGGATGCGGCCGCGCTGCCCGGGTGCGAGCACCATCTGGTTGATCCCGAAGGAGACGACGCCGAGCGGGTCGCGCAGCCGGTTGAAACGCTCACCGGGTGCCGCGCCGAGCCGCGCCGATGTGATCCCTGTCGCCTGCTCGCTCATCGCCCGCGCTCCGCCATCGGCACGTAGTCTACCCCTCGCCCGCCGGTATATATCTGGCGCGGGCGGGCGATCTTCTGCTCCTCGTCGTCGATCATCTCGAGCCACTGGGCGATCCAGCCGCTGGTGCGGCCGATCGCGAACAGCACCGGGAACATCTCCACCGGCATGCCCAGCGCCTCGTAGATCAGCCCCGAGTAGAAGTCGACGTTCGGATAGAGCTTGCGGGAGATGAAGTACTCGTCCTCGAGCGCGATCTTCTCGAGCTCGGTGGCGACGTGCAGCAGCGGGCTCTTGCCGGTGACCTCAAAGACATCCTCAACGGCCCGCTTGATGATCTTCGCGCGCGGGTCGAAATTTTTGTAGACGCGGTGGCCGAAGCCCATCAGCCGCTCGTGGCCGGCCTTCACGCCGGCGATGAACTCGGGGATGTTGTGCTGGCCGCCGACCCGGCGCAGCATCCGCAGGACCGCCTCATTGGCGCCGCCGTGCAGCGGGCCATACAGCGCCGCGATCCCGGCCGCGGTGGCCGAGTACGGGTCCACCTGCGAGGAGCCGACGCTGCGGACCGCGCTGGTGGAGCAGTTCTGCTCGTGGTCGGCGTGGAGGATGAAGAGCACGTCCAGCGCGCGCTCGAGCCGCGGGTCGGGCTCGTACTTGAGCTCGGCGATCTTGTAGAGCATCGAGAGGAAGTTGCCCGCATAGCTCAGATCGTTGTCCGGATAGACATAGGGCATGCCGCGGTTGTGGCGGTAGGCGAACGCGGCCAGCGTCGGCATCTTCGCGACCAGGCGCACGACCTGCATCATCCGCAGCTCGCGGTCCTTGATCTGGTTGGCCTCGGGGTAGAAGGTCGAGAGCGCGCCGACCGCCGCCAGCAGCATCCCCATCGGATGCGCGTCGTAGCGGAAGCCCTGCATGAAGTCTTTGATGTTCTCGTGGACGAAGGTGTGGGTCGTGATCAGGTGCGTCCAGTCGTCCAGCTCGTGCTGCAGGGGCAGACGCCCGTAGATCAACAGGTAGGCGACCTCCAGGTAGGTGGACTTCTCCGCCAGCTGCTCGATCGGGTAGCCGCGATATTCGAGGATGCCCTTGTCCCCGTCGATGTAGGTGATCGACGAGCGGCACGAAGCGGTGTTCATGAACGCTGGGTCATAGGTCATGATCCCAAAGTCGTCGTCATCCACCCTGATCTTGCGCAGCTCGGTGGCGCGGATCGTGCCGTCCTCGATCGGGACCTCATAGGTCCTGCCGGTGCGGTTGTCGACGATCGTCAGCGAGTCGGCTCCAGATGCGTCATCAGCACCCGTGATCTGCGGGGTTTCAGTGGTCATGGCAATCCTCTCGAGCTAGGACTCTGGTCTAAGCAACAGCACCCCCCCGGTGGAGAGTAGTACCAGCGTCATCGTCCGGACGCCGCCTCGGGTGTAGCGGCGGGCGGCCCGCCCTCGTAGCGGCTCTCGGTCGCAGCCCGCTGACCCTGATAGTGGCTGCCGAGCCCGGGGCTCCCGTACGGGCGCTGCGCGGGCCGGTCGAGCGCCATGAACGACAGCTGCGCCACCGGCAGGCCCGGGTAGAGGCGGATCGGCACACGGGTGAGGTTGCCGAGCTCGAGCGTGAGCGTGCCCTCGAAGCCGGGGTCGCAGAAGCCGGCGGTCGCATGCACGATCAGCCCAAGCCGCCCGAGGCTCGATTTACCCTCGATCCGGGCCACGATGTCGGGCGGGATCCTGACCCACTCGAGCGTGCGCCCCAGGCAGAAGTCGCCAGGGTGGATCACGAACGGATCGCCCGGCGCCACCACCACCTCCTCGGTCAGGTTCGACGGCGGGTCGCGGAGGTCGATCGCCGAGACGCGGTAATTGTGAAACACGCGGAAGGAGTCGCCCAGGCGCACATCGACGCTGGCCGGCTGCAGCATCGCCGGATCCCACGGCTCGATCGCGATGCGCCCCGCCTGCACCTGCGCGAGGATCGTCCCGTCTGAGAGGACCGAGGCCGGCACGTTGCTCATCGGCGCAGCAGTTTGTCACGGCGCCGGTTCCGCTGAACCGGCGCCTGATTGGCGCGCCCCCGGGGAGCCGTCCAGCCGCCTGCGCCGCAGCTTGAGATACCTTCCAGACTGCGGGGCACCCGGCGGGTGCACAACTGGGCGAGCGGAAGGCGGCTGATGGACCTCGAGACACTGAGAACTGGGGTCGAGACGGGCGAGATCGAGACCGTGGTGCTCGCGCTCACCGACATGCAGGGCCGGCTGCAGGGCAAGCGCCTGGGCGCCGGTCACTTCCTGCACGAGGTCACCGAGCACGGCGCCGAGGGCTGCAACTACCTGCTCGCCGTGGACGTCGAGATGAACACCGTCGGCGGCTACGCGATGTCCTCCTGGGAGCGCGGTTACGGGGACTTCGTGATGCGCCCCGACCTGTCCGCGCTGCGGCCGCTGCCCTGGGAGCAGGCCAGCGTGCTGTGCCTGGCCGACCTCGCCTGGGCCGACGGCGGCGACGTGCTCGCCTCGCCCCGCCAGGTGCTGAAGGCGCAGATCGAGCGCCTCGCGCAGCGCGGCTGGAGTGCCAACGCGGCCACCGAGCTCGAGTTCCTCGTCTTTCGCGACAGCTACGAGGAGGCCTGGCACAAGCGCTACCACGACCTCAACCCCGCCAACCTCTACAACGTGGACTACTCGCTGCTGGGCACCTCGCGGGTCGAGCCGCTGATCCGCCGGATCCGCAACGCGATGAGCGCAGCCGAGCTGGTGGTCGAGAGCTCAAAGGGCGAGTGCAACCTCGGCCAGCACGAGATCAACTTCCGCTACGCCGAGGCGCTGCGCGCCGCTGATGACCACGTGATCTACAAGAACGGGGCCAAGGAGATAGCGGCCCAGGAGGGCGCCTCGATCAGCTTCATGGCCAAGTTCAACGAGCGCGAGGGCAACTCCTGTCACATCCACCTCTCGCTGGCCGACGCCGAGGGGCCGCTGTTCGCCCGCGACCCGCGCACGTTCGAGTCCTTCCTCGCCGGCCAGCTCGCCCACGCCCGCGAGCTGACCCTGCTGCTGGCGCCGAACATCAACTCCTACAAGCGCTTCGCGGCCGGGTCGTTCGCACCCACGACGGTCGCCTGGGGGCACGACAACCGCACCTGCGCCCTGCGGGTGCTCGGCAGCGGCGCGTCGCTGCGCATGGAGAATCGCGCCGGCGGCGCCGACCTCAACCCCTACATGGCGCTGGCGGCGCTGATCGCAGCCGGGCTCGACGGCGTCGAGCGCGGGCTCGAGCTCGAGCCCGCGCTCGAGGGCAACGCCTATACGGCCACCGACCGGCCGCGGCTGCCGGGCACCCTCCAGGAGGCGCGCGAGCTGTTTGCCGCGAGCACCGTGGCCCGCCGCGCCCTCGGCGATCAGGTCGTGGAGCACTACCTTAACGCCGCTGACATCGAGCTGGCCGCCTTCAACGCCGCGGTGACCGACTGGGAGCGCATCCGCGGCTTCGAGCGCCTCTGAAGCCACGGCGCGGCAGCAATGGCCACCACGAGCGACCCACCGAACGCACTCGACCCCGCCACGTCACTTGACGCCGTGTTTGCGCCCGTGCGCTCGCAGACCGCCTTTGAGGAGGCGGTCGACCGGATCGGCACCGCCATCCGCCTGGGGCTGCTGCCACCAGGCACCCGGCTGCCGGCCGAGCGTGAGCTGTGCGCGCGGCTCGGGATCGCGCGCTCGACGCTGCGCCAGGCACTGGTCGCGCTCGGCCAGAGCGGACACCTGCACGCCATCCGGGGCCGTGGCGGTGGCACGTTCGTCGCGGCCAAGCTGCCACCGGCGCCGCCCCCTCCGGCCGACCTGTTGGCGCGCTGGCACGAGATCTGGGATCACCGTATAGCCGTCGAGGTGGGGATCGCCGTGCTCGCCTGTCGCCGCGCACGGTCGGCGTCGCTGGGCGCACTCGGCGAGCTGATCACGGCGATGGAGGACTCCCCCAACGACTTCCAGGCCTATCGCCAGCTCGACGTCCGCTTCCACATCGGCCTGGCGGAGGCCACCGGCAACCCGCGGCTGGTGACGCTCGCGACCGAGGTCCAGGGCGCGGCGACGCGGGTGATCGCGCTGATCGCGCACCCGGCCGAGGTGCTGAGCTCCTCGAACCTGCAGCACCGGCGGATCCTGGCCGCAGTCGCCAGCGGCGACGAGGGCGCCAGCGCGCGGGAGATGGCCGAACACCTGCGCGGCACCGAGCACGTGCTCGCCGGGCTCCTGCCCCGCGCCTGAGCCCGGTGCAGAGGACGCTTCAGCGGGGCTGCCGGCCAGCGGGCCGGGCAGCCCCAGCGCGGGCGCGAATTTGCGCGATAATCCGCTCCGCTGGTAAAGGGCCGGGAAGCGCTCCTTTTCTGTGTTCAAACGAAGAAAGGCGAAATGACCGAGGTACTGACGGTGATCGAGCCCGCCACCGAGGCGGTGCTCGAACGCGTTCCTGCTGCCGGCATCGAGCAGGTGGACGAGGCGGTCGCGCGCGCACGGGCGGCGCTGCCGGCATGGCGCGCTCTCGCTCCGGGGGTGCGCGCCGGGGCGCTGCGAGCCCTGGCCGACCGCTTGCAGGACAGCCTCGAGGAGCTCGCCCTGCTCGAGGCGCGCAACGCCGGCAAGCCGCTCGCCTCGGCGCGCGGCGAGATGGGGATGGTGGTTGACACCTTCCGCTACTACGCCGGCATGCCGGAGCGGCTGATGGGGGAGACGATCCCGGTCGCGGGCGGGCAGGCGTTCACCGTCCGTGAGCCGCTCGGTGTGGTCGGGCTGATCGTGCCGTGGAACTTCCCCCTGACTATCGCCGCCTGGAAGCTCGGGCCGGCGCTGGCAGCCGGGAACACGGTTGTGCTCAAGCCGGCCGAGCTCACCCCGCTGAGCGCGCTGCGCTTCGAGCAGCTCGTGCTCGAAGCCGGGATCGCTCCGGGCGTGGTCAACGTCGTCGCCGGCTACGGGCCGGTGGCGGGGGCGCGGCTGGTCGAACACCCGGACGTGGCCAAGATCGCCTTCACCGGCTCGACCGCTGTCGGGCGCACGATCGCAGCCAGCGCCGCCCAGACGGTCAAGCGCGTCACGCTCGAGCTCGGCGGGAAGTCGGCCAACGTGATCTTTGCCGACGCCGACCTCGAGCGGGCGGCCGCGGCGGCCCCGTGGGCGGTCTTTGACAACGCCGGTCAGGACTGCTGTGCGCGCTCACGCCTGCTGGTCCAGGCAGCGGTCGTCGATCAGTTCCTGAGCCTGCTGCAGCCGCACGTCGAGGGCTTCCGGGTCGGCGACCCGCTCGACCCCGAAGCGATGATGGGGCCGCTGATCTCGGCCCGCCAGCGTGAGCGCGTCGCCTCCCTGACAGCCGCAGAAGGGGCATCGGTGGCGTTCCGCGGGAGCGCCCCCGAGGGCCCGGGGTTCTGGTTCCCGCCGACCGTCCTGGCCCCCGTTGACCCTGGCTCACCGGCAGTGTGCGAGGAGATCTTCGGGCCGGTGGTGGCCGTGATCCCATTCCAGGATGAAGAGGATGCGGTGCGCCTGGCCAACGACACCATCTACGGCCTGTCTGGCTCCATCTGGACCCGCGACGGGGCGCGCGCGCTGCGGGTCGCCCGGGCCGTCGAGAGCGGTGTCCTGTCGATCAACTCAAATTCGTCGGTGCGCGTGAGCACGCCCTTTGGCGGCTTCAAGCAGTCAGGCTACGGGCGCGAGCTCGGGCCGCACGCGACCGACGCCTACACCGAGACCAAGACCATCTACTACGCCACCACCTGAACCGGACAAGCAAATGAACCGCCTACAAGACAGAGTCGCAGTGATAACCGGCGCGGCCGGGGGAATCGGGCTGGCCAGCGCCGAGCTGTTCGCCGCTGAAGGCGCCCACGTCGTCGGCGTCGATGTACGCGAGCACGCCGTGGGCGAGCTCCCGCTCCAGGTCGACCTGACCGACGAAGCAGCCGTGATCGAGCTCTACCGCAGCGTGCGGGAGCGCTTCGGCCGCGTGGACGTGCTGTTCAACAACGCCGGCATCTCGCCGACCGACGACGATTCGGTGCTCGTCACCGAGCTCGACGCCTGGCAGCGGGTGCAGGACGCGAACCTCAAGAGCGTCTTTCTGTGCTGCAAGTATGGGATCGCGGCGCTGCTTGAGAACGACGGCCCGATCCGCGGCTCGGTCATCAACACGGCCTCGTTCGTGGCCGTCATGGGGGCGGCCACGTCGCAGATCTCCTACACGGCGTCGAAGGGTGCGGTGCTGGCGATGTCTCGCGAGATGGGCGTCGAGTTCGCCAAGCAGGGCGTCCGCGTCAATGCACTGTGCCCCGGACCGGTTGCAACGCCGCTGCTGATGGAGCTGTTCGCCAAGGATCCGGAGCGGGCCGCACGGCGCCTGGTGCACGTGCCGATGGGCCGCTTCGGCGAGGCCGCCGAGATCGCCAAAGCGGCGCTGTTCCTCGCCAGTGACGACTCCTCGTTCATGACTGCCTCATCGCTGCTGGTCGACGGTGGCATCAACGGCGCCTACACGACACCGCTGTGAGCACCGGGCACGGCTCTGCGCACGCGACACCGCTCCAAATGACAGCCTGACGTGTTGTAGTGCGTGGTCGTAGCAGCAGGCAAAGCGAGCCGCAGCCTTAAAATCACATAAGCATGACGGTAGTAACTGAACCGCGGATCCGTCCGCCGCGCCGCTCGCCGCTGCGCGGCGGGCGTCTGTACGTGTGGATGGTGGCCTTCGCGCTGATCGCGGGCGTGCTGTCCCTCGCGTTTCCCTGGACGCCAAGCTACGACCCGTGGTCGTGGCTGATCTGGGGCCGCGAGATCCTGCACGGCAAGCTGACGATCGCCGGCGGCTCGAGCTGGAAGCCGCTGCCCGTGCTCTTCACAACGGTGTTTGCGCTCTTCGGCCCGGCCCAGCCCCGCCTGTGGCTGATCGTGGCGCGCGCCGGCGCGCTGCTGGCGTCGATGATGGCGGCCAAGCTGACCGCCCGGATCACCTGGGGCCTCGTGTCGCGCGGCCGGCCCGGGGTGTCGAACAGCAGCTCGCGGGAGTGGCTCGCCGGCCTCTCGCCGCTGGCACGCGCTGGGGCGCTGGCGGCACCCGTGCTGGCCGCCACCCTGGCGCTGCTCGGGACCGGCTTCACGCCCACCTATCCGGTGCCGATGATGCTCGGCTACTCCGAGGGGTTCACCTTCGCGCTGGCGCTGATCGCGATCGAGCGGGCCTTTGATGGCCACCACCGGCAGGCGTTTTTGATCGGCATGCTGCCGTGCCTGGACCGGCCGGAGCTGTGGTTCATCTGGGGCCCGTACGGGCTCTGGATGATCTGGCGCGAGCGGCGCGACGTCAAGCGGGCGCTGGCGGCCGGGGCGGCCGTGCTGGGGCTGATCGCGCTGATGCTGGCACTCTGGGTCGTGCCACAGGTCCTCGGCGGACGCAAGGCGGGCGGGCTGATCTCCCACGCGCGTCACAACCATTCCGTCCACTCCGCGGTCAACAGCGCCTTCCCGTTCTGGACCGAGCTCTCGCGCACCATCTGGCCGCTCGTGATCGGCCGCGTCGAGGCGGCGGCGCTGCTCTTGATCGCGGTGACAGCCTGGCTGCTGGTCCGCGACCGCCGTGGCACCGGCAGCTGGCGGGAGGCGGTCAAGCGCAACGGCGCACCGGCGGCTGCAGCGCTGGCGGCCGCCGCCGGCTTCTGCTGGTGGATCGGGATCTCACTCGAAACCCAGGCGGGCTTTGCCGGCAACACCCGCTACACGATCCTGGGCGTGCTGCTGGTCTACGTGGGGGGTGCCAGCGCCTATGCGTGGGCGGCGATCGGCGTCGCGCGGCTGCTCGGGCGGGCCTGGCGGCGGGGCGGCGGGGCGGCGGGGCGGCGGCGGCAGGCAACCGGCGCGGGGATGCGGCAGGCACCCAGCGCGGGGCTGCGGCTGGGCGGCGCGAGTGCCCTCATGACGCTCGTCTTCCTGTTCGTCCCGGGCTGGTTCGCGCACCGTCTCCCGAGCGTCGAGTCGGTACGCCTGGCGCTGCGCTACCAGGCAGAGTTGCGCCAGAGCTACGTCAGCCTGATCAAGCGTGCGGGCGGCCCGGGCAAGATCCTCGCCTGCGGCAGCATCATGACCGACAACTACGAGGTCACGATGCTCGCCTGGTACCTGGACGAGCCCATCCCCCGGGTCAACTCGCTGCCCCACACGCTCCAAACCGGCCGCGGCCCGAATGTCGTCTTCCAGGCCGGACCGACCTCGTACACACCCGGCAACCTCGGCCCCACCCCGCTTCAGATGGCGACCTGGGAGAGGGGCTGGCAAGCGTCGAACGGCTCCAGGTACCGGATCCTCACAGCCCCTCCGGTTACGCTGTACATGGACTGCAGCGCACCCGGCCCGGGATAGCGCCGCCCCCGTCAGCGCACCAGGCGCCATGTACCTCCCCAAACACTTTCAGGCCAACGAGCGCGAAACCGGCGAGCTGCTGGGCGGGATCCGCGCCGCCGACCTCGTGACCGCCACCACTGACGGCCCGTACGCGACCTTCCTGCCGCTGATCCACGACCCCGCCCCTGGCGGCTTCGGATCCCTGCTCGGGCACGTCGCTCGCAAGAACGACCACTGGCGCCTGGAGCAGATCGGTGAATCACTGGTGATCGCCCACGGTCCCGACGCCTACATCAGCCCCGGCTGGTACGCCACCAAGCGCGAGCACGGCCGGGTCGTGCCGACCTGGAACTACCTGGTCGCTCACGTCCACGGCCGTCTGGTGATCCACGATGACCCCGTCTGGCTGGAGCAGATCGTGCGCCGGCTGACCGACCGCCACGAGGCGGAGCGCCCCGAGCCATGGAGCGTCGACGACGCGCCGCGCGACTACGTCGACGGTCAGCTGCAGGCGATCGTCGGCGTCGAGCTCCAGATCACGCGCGTGCAGGCCAAGGCCAAGCTTGGCCTCAACCGCCCGCCGGCCGACGTTGACGGTGTGATCGCCGGACTGCAGGCCGCCGCCAGCCCGCTGGCCGGCGCAACCGACCGCTCTCGCCGCGATCGCGACAGCTGATCTACTACCCTGGCAGGCATATGCACCCCGCGAAGGTCGCGGTGGCCTGCGTGCTGACGGCGCTCCTGATCAGCGCCTGCGGCATCCCGCCGAAGCCCGAGGCAGGCTCACCCAATCTGCTCAACAACCCCGCCTTCCGTGGCAAGGTCGATGATCCCCGCACCCCCCACACCGAGTGCCTGAGCGCGGCCAAGG
>JAJYHG010000281.1 GCA_021784895.1 Actinomycetes bacterium | reverse complement strand
CGGTAGCCACAGCGGGCAAGCCGCCGGCTGACCGCGTCTGCCTCGCTGTCGAGCAGCCCAGAGGCGATGATCGCGCCGTGACGCGGCCGCTCCGCGAGCCCCTCGGCGAGGGCGAACAACAGCGGGCCAAGCAGGTTGGCGAGGAGCAGGTCAGCTGGCGGCACCGTCCGCTCGAGCAGGTCAAAGCGCCGGGCGCCGACGAGCTGGGCGACACCGTTGACCGCGGCGTTTGCGGCCGTTGCCTCGACGGCCAGCTGGTCGTTGTCGAGCGCCAGCACCGGGCCGAGGCCGAGCTTGGCGGCGGTGATCGCGAGCACGCCCGAGCCGGCGCCGACATCGACGGTGTGCGGGCCAGCGACCCCGGGCTGGGGCTGTTGCTGTTCAGCCGCCGCCAGATCGAGCAGCAGCTCGAGGCAAAGGCGAGTGGTCGGGTGCGCGCCGGTTCCAAACGCCTGGCCCGGGTCGATCACCACGTCTAGCGCCGTGCCGCGTGCAGGCTCCCAGGGCGGGCGCACGCACAGCCGCTCGCCAAGCACGAGCGGCCGGTGGAAGTCGCGCCAGCGGACGGACCAGTCGTCGGCCACCTCGGTGCGCACGAGTCCGGCCAGCGCCTCGCCGGCGAGCTCCCGCAGGGCGCTGTCACCCGGCAGCTGATCGCGGCTGCCGTAGAGCGCGTACTCGACCGTGTCCGGATCCACGTCGGTCTCCTCGACGCCCTCAGGGGCGAGGTCCAGCAGTGCGGCCAGCACCAGCTCGGCGTCGGCGCGGCGCACGCGCAGACCCAGTCTGTGCATCGCGGCCTAGCGGTGGTGCAGGGCGCGCCGCAGCTTCGCGAAGACGCCCTCGTCGCTGTGCAGGTTCTCGGGCGTGAGGGTGTCGTTGAGCTGCTCGAGCAGTTTGCGCTGCGCGTGGCTCAGGTTGCGTGGCGTGACCACGTTGATGACGACCCGCAGGTCCCCGCGGTGGCGGCCGCGCAGCGACGGCATGCCCTCGCCGCGGAGGACGAGGGTGTCATGCGGCTGGGTGCCGGCGGGCACGTCGAGCTCCTGCGGGCCATCGAGCGTCGGGACCTCCACCTTCACCCCGAGCGCCGCCTGGGGGCTCGAGATGTCCACCGCGGTCACCAGGTCGTCGCCGTCGCGCACGAAGCGCGCGTCCTCGCGCACCCGCACGAGCACGTACAGATCGCCGGCCGGGCCGCCGCGCTCGCCGGCGTGTCCACGGCCGCTGACGCGGATCCGCTGGCCGTCGGCGATCCCCGCCGGGACATCGACCGAGGTCGTCTGGCTGGCCGCCAGGCGGCCGCGGCCGCGGCAGGTGCCGCAGGGCTTGACCGCCACGCGGCCGTCGCCGCCACACTGATCGCAGGTGGTGGTGCTCATCACCTGGCCGATCAGGGTTCGCGCGACGGTGCGCAGCTGGCCGGAGCCCTGGCACTTGGTACAGGTCTCGATCGCCGTGCCGGGCTCGGCGCCGTTGCCCCGGCAGTGCTCGCAGGTGATCACCGCGTCGAAGGTGAGCTGGACCGGGGTGCCGTGGGCCGCCTCCGCGAGCGAGACCTCGGCGGCCACCTGGATGTCTGCGCCCTGCAGCGGCCCGGCCTGGCCGCCACGCCCGAAGGCGCTGCCGAAGGCACCGAGGCCACCACCCTGAAACAGCGCCTCGAAGAGATCCGACACCGACCCGAAGCCATCGAAGTTGGGGCTGTAGCCGCCGCTGCGCAGGCCGTCATGGCCGTAGCGGTCATAGGTGGCGCGGCGCTCGGCGTCTGAGAGCACCTCGTAAGCCTCCGCGGCCTCCTTGAACTTCTCCTCGGCGGCGGGGTCGTCCTTGTTGACATCCGGGTGAAGCTCGCGCGCGAGGCGGCGGAAGGCCTTTTTGATGTCGGCCTCGCCGGCGCTGCGGGCGACGCCCAGGACGTCGTAGTAGTCGCGTTTGGGCGTGGCGGCGCTCATCGCTCCTCGTAGACCTCGGCGACGAAGCGCGACAGCTGGGTGGCCGCGTCGCGCACAACGCTGATCACGTGCGGGTAGTCCATGCGCAGCGGCCCAATCACAGACACGGTGCCCAGGGGGCGCTGCGGCAGTCCGTAGCCGGCCGCTACCAGCGCCAGCGAGCGCAGCGCCGGCTGGTCGTTCTCAGCGCCGATCCGGACCCGCACCTCCTGGCCGCCGAGCGCCACCCGCAGCAGGCTCAGCATGGTGACGCGGCGCTCGAGCATGTCCATCAGCGCGTTCAGCTCGCTGACGTCGCCGCTGCGGTCCTGCGCCAGCAGTCGCGCCGTGCCGTCGATGTACACGGAGTCCTCGGAGGCCTCAGCCAGGTCGGTGAACACTGGCATCAGCGCCAGCAGGAAGTCGGTCTCGGCGCGCGTCAGCGACGGGTCGAGCAGTCGCTGGGTGAGGCGGCGGGCACCGAGGCCGGTGCCGACCAGGCGCTCGTTGAGGTAGGCGGCCGCCCAGTCAGCCAGGCCGGTGTCGACCTGATGGTCGAAGGTGAAGAGCCGCTTGTTGACGGCGCCCGTCGAGGTGATGACCACCACCATCAGCACCTGCGGCTGCAGCGTCAGCACCTCGATGTGGCGGATCGTGGCGGTCTCGATCGGCGGCGCGGTGACGATCGCCAAGAGGTTGGTCACCTGCGAGATCGTCTCAGTCGTGACGCGCATCGCCTCATCCACCTCGCGCCGCACCAGCGCGAGCTCAACGGCCGGCTCCTGCGTGCTGGCGGGGAGCAGCCGGTCGACAAAGTAGCGGTAGCCGGACTCGGTCGGAACGCGCCCGGCCGAGGTGTGCGGGTGCGCCAGCAGCCCCAGCTCCTCCAGGCAGGCGAGCTCGTGCCTGATCGTGGAGGGACCCCAGGTGAAGCCGGCCGCGAGCGCCTTGGAGCCGACCGGCGCCCCGCCGGCCAGGTACTCCTCGACCACGCGTTGCAGAACCGTCTCTTGGCGCTCAGTCAGCATTGCAAAGGATTCTAGGAGCGGCGCTGCCGGTGGCCACAAGCGCCGGGGCGATGGGCGCTGGAGGGCCGGGCGCTCAGCCCGCCCGCAGCCGCGCGACCGCACCCCGGACCAGCCGGCTGTCACCCTGACGCGCCTCGAGCTTCACGCTCGCCACGCCGGCGTCCACCGACTCGACAACACCGCTGAGGACTATCTCCTGCTCAGGGCGGCCCAGGCCGCGAAACTGCACCGACAGCTCGGTGAGCGCCAGCGGGTCGCCACCGGCGGCGTCGGTGGCCGCGCGCGCCACCTGCGCCATCGACCACAGGCCGTGCAGGATGCGGCCGGGCAGGCCGACCTCGCGGGCGAACTGCTCGTCGATGTGGATCGGGTTGAAGTCACCGGAGGCGCCCGCGTAGCGGATCGTCACGTAGCGGTCCGGGGTGACTCGCAGCTCCAGCTTCTGTCCGGCTTCGAGACCCATCGCTCCTAGCTCCCCTCCCCCCGGACAATCGTCGACCAGGTGCCCCGCGCGGTGCGCTGGCCGCGCTGGTTGACAGACACGGTCTCGAAGCTGTCGAACCTCAAGCCCGCCCGCTCGCTGATCGCCGTGACCGTCAGCGTGGTCGTGACCTCATCGCCGGCCACCACCGGCTCCTGCCAGCTGAACGCCTGGCCGGCGTGCACCAGGTGGGCGAAGTCGATCTGCAGCTCCGGATCAAAGAGCGCCGCCTGGAACGCAGCCGCGCAGTAGACCACCACGAACATCGGCGGCGCCAGCAGGTCGGCGTAGCCAGCGGCGCGCGCCGCCGCCAGGTCGTGGTGCAGCGGGTGCTCGTAGCCGACCGCGGCGGCGTACTCGCGGATCTTCTCGCGCCCCACCGCGTAGGTTGTGGGCGAGTAGCGCTTGCCGATCTTCTCGCTGGGGACTGCCACCGGGCGGCAGTGTGGCAGACGGGATCCAGCCGCGTCAGGCGTCGGCCGGATCGACTGGCGCCCCACTCCCCACCCGGCACCGGACCGACCACCGTTATCCGGACACCTCTTGGTGATGACCGTGTTGCGACCATCCGCCCCACGGCGACCTGCTGCGGCAGGTAGCGGCGATACCTACTCCACTGATCGACCGCGGACCAGCTCCAGCAAACCGGTCCGCCCACAGAGCCTCAACGCCTTTCGGGTCGACCTCGTGCGCGCGCGAACAGGCTCCGACCCGCATCCTCCTGACAGCGCCGAGGCGCATGCGTTGCGCGGAAGGGAGTGCCGGGCGATCGACCGCAAGCCATACTTAGTGCTACAAATAGCACATGACTAGTGTTGGTGTTCGCGAACTGCGACAGCGAGCCAGCGAGCTTCTGCGACTGGTGCAGAGCGGCGAGAGCATCGAGATCACCGATCGTGGCCGACCGGTCGCGATGCTGGGGCCGCTGCCGGCAGATCCGCTCGAGCGATTGAGGGCCTCAGGGGATCTCCAACCAGCCGAGGGCAACCTCTCCGATCTGCCTGATCCGCTGCCAGCTCTCGCCGGCTTGGAGCCGCCGTCATCGGTGCTCGCGCGACTACGGCGCAATGAGCGTTGATCAGCGGCTGACCTACCTGGACTCCTCCGCGATCGTCAAGCTCGTGATCCGGGAACCAGAGTCATCTGCACTTCGGCGTCACCTGTCGCGACGCCAGCCGTTGGTCAGCAGCGCGCTGGCGCGTACAGAGGTCGCGCGAGCGCTGCTGCCCAGCGGCCCGGAGGCGCTGGCACGGGTAGAGCAAGTTATGCGGCGCATCCAGCTTCTTCGGATCAACGAGCATGTCCTGCGCGAAGCCGGTCGCCTGGAGCCGTCCGAGCTGCGCTCGCTCGACGCGATCCACCTCGCCAGCGCGCGCCAGCTCGGCGTGTCGGTGCGGCAGATCGTCACCTACGACGATCGCATGGCCGACGCAGCCCGCGCGCTCGGCTGGAGGGTCGTCGCTCCGAGCTGATCGTCCGCGGCTCCCGCGATCGCCACCCCACAGGCATCTCCCACAGCGAACCTCCGCAGCTCCCTCGCAGATCGAGAAGTGCACCTGCCCGCCGTTTGAGACGGCGCTGATCACGCTCTGCGAAACCCGCTTGCCGGACATCAGCGCGATCGCGCGCGGCCCGCGCGGGGCGTAGCCGGCGACCGGCTCAAGGTGCCGCAGCGTCACCCCGGACTCGTCCTGGCACAGAATCATCCCGTGCTCGCGTACCGCGCGCCTCAAGCTTGGGGCAGGCGCAGTCGAGCACTGCCTGCCGGTCGGGACCCGGGACGCGAATCACGACCAGATGACATCCGCCCACCGGTCCGTCGGCTACACGGCCACGCTGCGGTCGAGGCCACGGCAGGCGGCGGCGCGGGCGGGCGGCTCGTGCACCGCCAGCACGTGCCAGCCGTAGATGACCGGCCCGCGCCTGCGCGGCACCACCAGGACCGCCGGGGTGTGTCCGTAGAAGCCGGCCCCGACGCCAAAGAAGACCGTGCCGACGTTGAGGCCGAGGTCCCAGGCGACGGTGCTCTGGTAGCCGAGCGGCGCAAACGGGCGCCCGCAGGCCAACAGGCGCCGCGGGCCGCCGTCAGCCCTGATCACCGCCTCCAGCTCGCCGAGCACGCGCGCGTCCGTGTGCGCCTGGGAGATCAGCGCATGGTCGGTCACGAGCGTCCTGTGCGTGTAGGGGAACAGCGACACCACCAGCGCGGCCACAGCCAGCGGGCCCAGCCAGCGAGCCGGCCCGGATGGCCGGCTCAACAGGGTGGCCACACCGATGCCGGCGACCACCATGAGCACCGCGCCCGGCTCGATCAGGTAGCGTGCGACCGCCGAGAAACCGTGCAGCGCAAAGGCGACCTCGACACAGAACCACAGCAGCGCGGCCGCGGTCAGCCAGAGGACCCGGCGGTCGCGCCCGCGCAAGCCGATCACGATCGCCACGAGCGTCGCGACCTGCATCGGCAGCACGGTCAGCGTGCGCAGCCGCTCGAAGACGCCGATCAGCTTGTTGCCGTGGATCGCTGTCTTCTGGCCGAGCGCCAAGTTGCTCGCCTGCAGCCAGCTCTTGGAGGTCAGGCCCGGCACCACGAACCAGACCGCCGGGGCAGCCAGCACGGCCGTGACCGTCAGCCAGGCTGGCAGCGCCCCCTGGCGCCAGGTGTAGGCGCCGTAGAGCACCAGGAAGGGCCAGACCTCCGGGCGGCCCAGGGCCGCCAGCCAGAGCAGCGCGAACGCCGCCCGCGGTCGGCGGGAGACGTGAACATCGATCGCCGCAAGCAGGAGTGCGACCACGAGCTGATCGGAGTTGGCGATCAGCGCGAACTCGAGCAGTCCGACCAGGGTTGCGACCCCGTAGGCGGCCACCAGCGCACCGGCCACCCGCGCCCACCGGCGCCCGTGGACCTCCGGCGAGAGGCGATAGGCAAGACGGGCCGCCAGAACGACCGCCGCGCCGGCCGCAAAGTCGGAGGTGAACGTCCACAGCCACTCCTGACCCGGGCGTCCAGCGAGCGCGTAGGGCAGCGTCGCCAGGAAGGGCAGCGGCTTCCAGGACGGGGCACCGTTGAGGTTGAAGTTCAGATGCAGCGCCTGCTGGCCCCAGACCAGAAAGCCCATCCCGTCGTAGGTGGGCCGCGCCTGGGTGAGGGTCAAAAACAGCGCTGCAAGAGCAGCCAGCACGGCCACCACCGCCAGCCAGGCATACCTGCGCACCGCAGAGCGCGGGCGGTGCGGCTGACTATGACTGACGCTGACTATCACCGATCTCGAGCACGGCTAGGAACGCCTCCTGTGGCACCTCTACCCGGCCGAGGCGCTTCATCCGCTTCTTGCCCTTCTTCTGGGCCTCCAGCAGCTTGCGCTTGCGGCTGATGTCGCCGCCGTAGCACTTGGCGATCACGTCCTTGCGGTAGGCCTTGACGGTCTCACGCGCGAGGATGCGCGAGCCGATCGCCGCCTGGATCGGCACGTCGAACTGCTGGCGCGGAATCTTCTCCTTGAGCTTCTCCGCCAGCGTGCGGCCGATCCCGTCGGCCTTGGAGCGGTGCACGAGCATCGCCAGCGCGTCAACCTGGTCGCCCGCCAGCAGGATGTCGAGCTTCACCAGGTCGGACTCGCGCAGGCCGGTGACCTCATAGTCAAACGAGGCGTAGCCCTTGGTGCGGGACTTGAGCTGGTCAAAGAAGTCGAGCACGATCTCGGCCAGCGGCAGGTCGTAGGTGAGCTGCACGCGCTCGGAGGAGAGGTAGTGCATGCCGGCGTGCTCGCCGCGGCGCTCCTGGCAGAGCTCCATGATCGTGCCGACAAACTCCTTGGGGGTGAGCACCTGGGCGCGGATGAACGGCTCACGGATCGCGCTGACCTTGCTCGGGTCGGGCATGTCGGCGGCGCTGTGCACGCGCAGCAGCGTGCCGTCGGTGAGCGTGACCTCGTACTCGACGCTCGGCATCGTCATCATCAGGTCGAGGTCGTACTCACGCTCGAGCCGCTCGCGCACGATGTCCATGTGCAGGAGGCCGAGGAAGCCGCAGCGGAAGCCAAACCCGAGCGCGTCGGAGGTCTCCGGCTGCCACGAAAGGGCGGCATCGTTGAGCGTCAGCCGCTCGAGCGCGTCGCGCAGGTCCGGGTAGTCGTCTGAGTCGATCGGGTACAGACCCGAGAACACCATCGGCTTGACCTCACGGTAGCCCGGCAGCGCCTGCGTGGCCGGCCGGCGGGCGCTCGTGAGCGTGTCGCCGACACGCAGCGCCGTCACCTCCTTGAGGCCAGTGATCACGTAGCCGACCTCGCCGGGGCCGAGCGACTGAGCCGAGGTCATCTGCGGGCTGAAGAAGCCGATGTCGTCGATCTCGGCGTCGGTGCCGGCCTGCATCGCACGGATCTGCTCGCCCTTGCGCAGGGTGCCGTCGACCACCCTGATGTAGGCCACGACGCCGCGGTACTGGTCAAACTCGGAGTCGAAGATCAGCGCCCGCGGCGGCCCGTCCGGGTCTCCCGAGGGCGCGGGCACGCGCGCGATCAGCTCGTCGAGCACCGCGGCCACACCCTCCCCCGTCTTGGCGCTGAGCCGGCGCACGTCGCCGGCCGGCTCGCCGATCAGGTCGGCGACCTCGCCGGCCACGCGCTCGGGCTCGGCCCCGGGGAGGTCGACCTTGTTCAGGCACGGGATCAGCTCGAGGCCCGCGTCCACGGCCAGGTAGGTGTTGGCGACCGTCTGCGCCTCGACACCCTGGCTTGCGTCGACGACCAGCAGGGCGCCCTCGCAGGCGGCCAGCGAGCGCGAGACCTCATAGGTGAAGTCGACGTGGCCGGGCGTGTCGATCAGGTGCAGCTGGTAGGTCTCACCGTCGCGCCCCGAGGTGTAGAAGACGCGCACCGCCTGGGCCTTGATCGTGATGCCGCGCTCGCGCTCGAGCTCCATCGAGTCCAGCAGCTGCGCCCGCATCAGGCGCGGGTCGACGGTGTGGGTGAGCTCGAGGATGCGGTCGGCCAGGGTCGACTTGCCGTGGTCGATGTGGGCGATGATGGAGAAGTTGCGGATGTGGGCCTGGTCCATCTGGCTCACCAAGAGTAGGGGCGTGCAGACGCGCGAGCCCGCCAGCTCAGGCCAACAGCTCGTCGAGCAGCGCAAACAGGCCGTCGCGGCGCTGGTCGACACTGAAGCGCTCGAGCACACGCCGGCGCGCGGCCTCGCCGGTGTCGAGGTGCAGCGCCTCGCGCACGCCCAGGGCGATCGTGCGCGGCCGGTTGTCATCGAGCATCACGCCGGTTGAGCCCACGACCTCCGGCAGGGCGCCGGCGCGGGTGGTGACCGGCACGCAGCGGGCGAGCATCGCCTCGGCCACGGCGACGCCGA
>JAJYHG010000160.1 GCA_021784895.1 Actinomycetes bacterium | reverse complement strand
GCAGCGCTCGATCGCGGCACCGGCGACGCCCGAGGCGGTGGCTGAGAGATCCTTGAGCGGCAACGCACCGCGCAGACTACCGTTTGCCGCGCCTCACCTCTCGCCCCCTCGCCGCTGCTTCGGGGGCTCACCAGGAGCGCCCCCACACCGCGGCGTTTCAGCTATCAATAGGCCATGCTCGCCGCCTACGCCGCCTCGATCAACCCGGATGATCCGCTCGCCGGGCTGGTCGTGGGCGAGCGTCCGGAGCCCGAGCCGCCCGAGGGCTGGACTACCGTCGAGGTTCGCGCGGCGGCGCTCAACCACCACGACCTGTGGTCGCTGCGTGGCGTCGGCCTGCCCGCCGAGCGCCTGCCGATGATCCTCGGCTGTGACGCGGCGGGCGTCGACCCCGACGGCAACGAGGTGCTCGTCCACGCCGTGATCGGCTCGCCGGACTGGCGCGGGGATGAGACGCTCGACCCCCAGCGCACGCTGCTCTCCGAGCGCCACCAGGGCACGCTGGCAGCGCGCGTCATGGTGCCGCGGCGCAACCTCGTAGCCAAGCCGCCCGAGCTCAGCTTCGAGCAGGCAGCCTGCCTGCCGACGGCGTGGCTGACCGCCTACCGCATGCTCTTCACCCGCGGCGAGCTCGCCCCCGGGCAGACGGTTCTGGTGCAGGGCTCGAGCGGCGGTGTCGCGACCGCCCTGATCACGCTTGCCGCGGCCGCCGGGCTGCGCGTCTGGGCGACCGGTCGCAGCGAGGAGAAGCGCGCGCTGGCGCTCGCGCTCGGCGCCGAGCGCGCGTTTGAGCCGGGCGCGCGCCTGCCTGAACGCGTGGACGCGGTGATGGAGACCACCGGCCAGGCGACCTGGGGGCACTCGGTCCGCTCGCTCAAGCAGGGCGGCCGGATCGTGATCGCTGGCGCCACCACCGGTGACGCCCCCGCGGCGGAGCTGACCCGCATCTTCTTCCTCCAGCTCTCGGTGGTGGGCTCGACGATGGGCACACGCGAGGAGCTCGAACGGCTGCTCCAGCTGCTCGTCCAGCGGCGTATCGCGCCCGCGGTCGGCCTGACGCTGCCGCTCGCGGCCGCCCGCGACGGGTTTGCGGCAATGGCCGCCGGGGAGACCGCCGGCAAGATCGTGTTCACCGTCTGAGCGCGTGAGCGCGGCGTGAGCGCGCCCGCCGGTCAGCCGCCGAGCCCGCCGGTCAGCCGCCGAGCCCGCCGAACACCGCAAACGGGTTGGCTGGCGCCACCTGCGCAACGGCGGCCGTGGTCGCCTCGACCTCGATCGTGGCGCCATCCGGAGCGAGCGCCCGTACGCGCGCGGCGATCGCTGCGGCCGCGTCCTCGTCTGCGGCGCCGATCAGCAGGTAGCGCCAGCGGCGCAGGCACGAGATCTCCTCGCGACGCAGCGCATCAGCCAGCGCAACGGTGTCGCGGTGGGAGCTGGTACCAACCCGGACCTCGTACGCTGAGCGCCCCAGGCGAGCGGCGTCGGCCCGCTCGCGCTCGATCACCTCGGCGTGTTCGGCGGCCAGGGCGGCCTCGTTGTCGGGAAGCGGCAGGCCGGCGTCAGCCCACTCCTCGGCGGCCGGATGCCAGCAGCGCAGATCGGTCCGCACCGGTGCGCCAGACGCGGCGGCCAGCTCCTTGACCGCGGCAGCGGCCCGCTCAGCCTGGGCGCGAGAGCCGGCGTAGAGGAACAGCTCACTGCCGTGGTTGGACACGATCACGCGATCACCTGCGCCCTCATCCATGTCGTGGCGAAACTCGCCTTCACGCAGCTGTTCGCGGAGCCTGGCGGCATCTGCGCTGCTTGGACAGGTGACCTGCACACGCCAGTCGTCGTTCATCTTGCTCCCCTTCGGTGGCCTCGGCACACAGCCTAAGACTTCTGGGCCCGCACCGCTCAGCCAGCGCTCGGCACGACCAGCGTGAGCGTCGACAGCGGCCGGTAGCCACGGCGCCACGACATGCGGTAGCGGATCAAGAGCCGCCAGCGGCCGGGAGCAAGCCTGCCGCTTGCCGAAAACCGGTAGAGCGCCTGACGCCGCACACGCAGCACCCGCAGCCTGGAGCCGCTGCGCGCGACCACGCCCACGCCGACCAGCCGCACGCCCGTGCGGATGACCACGGCCACCCGGCCCGAGCGCGCGGCTCGGGTGTGCAGACTGACCGGGAACCACGGTTCGGCGGTGGGGGACCAGCCACCGGGCTTGTGAATGCCGCTGAAGGTCGCGACCGGAATCCCGTCCCAGGAGCAGCGGTCACCACCCCGTTCACACGCCGGCAGCTGCAGCTGCTCCGCCGCCCAGCTGAAGACCAGCGGTACACCGCTGCTGTGACCAGCCAGCGCAAAGACCTCGGCGAACGACTGGTGCGCGTAGCTCGCGCCACCGGGGCCGCCTGGGCCGTAGCCGTCCTGGCTGTAGCCGGCCCCGAGCACGCACCCAGCGGGGCACGCGGTCCTGGCGCTGTCGTGCAGGATGATGTCGCGGTGGCTCCAGCAGCCCGAGCGGTGCTGCGGCGAGCAGCCAAGGTTCTCAGACGCCCCGTCGGCAAAGACGCCGTCGGCATACACCCAGTCTGAGATCACCACGATCGCGTTTGGCGCGCCTCCAGCCCAGACCGACTGGACGTCCCGGGCCCCCGCACCACCGCCGCCGCCGCCGGGGTCGCGGCCGGCGTCCGCTCCGGCCTGCGCCGCCGCGTTCCAGCTGGCTGCAAGCCCAGCGTCGGGCGGCAGCCCGCGCGCGGTGCGCTCGAGGTCGGTGAGCACGAACAGCTGCTCGGGCACGGCCAGCGCCGCCCAGTTATCGGGCAGCAGCACCGGCCCGAGGCCCTCGCTGCGACGGCCGGCGTTGAGCATCGCCAGCGACGACTCCAGGCAGGCGGGCGAGTAGTCGGTGGCGGTCGGGCAGGCGGTCCAGAGGTACTGGTCGATGGCGAGCGCATACCTTGGGTTGCGCGGCGGCAGCAGGCCCGGCCGGCGCGGGCCGGCACCCGCCACCGTGGCGAGGAGCAGCGCCGTGGCCGCCAGCACCAGCGAGGCCCCGCCTGCCAGGCCGCTAAGCCGCCGCAACCGACCGCCAGCATGATCCGTGGGCGTGCGGCCAGGCGCCCGGCTACCCGTCGATCGATCCCGCATCGGGCTTATTCTGCCGGTTGCACGCGGGCGGCAGCACTGCTGCAAGCCATCAGCCAGCCGGCTCGGAGCGTGGCGTGAGGTCGAGCTCCAGCTGGCGTACCTGCGGTTCGAGCGGCTCGCTCGTGACTCGTGGCCGCCCCCGCTTGGCCCAGTGGGCGACGACCTCACGCGCACGGCACGACCTGTAGGTCACGCGCCGGTCGAGCGGCTGGATCGTCAGCCCGCCGGGAGCCGCACCGGCGACAATCGCGTGGAACCGCCGCCCGAGACGGTCAACCTCGACTATGTCACCGATCTCGATCCCCTCCACACGCATGCGCCCGCAGCTTAGGGCTCACGACAGACCTATTGACGTCTTTGACGCCGTCAAGTCCTGCCACTAAATCTTGTCGTGAGCCCTTACGACCCCGGCAAGCGGTTGACTGAGGGCTCAGCCAATCATGCTCGTCATCCATCGCGCAGAGAGAGCCGACATCCTGGCCGAGGTGCTCGCCGGGCTGCTGGCCGACGTGGCCGAGGACCCGTTCGCGACCCAGGTCGTGGCGGTGCCGGCGCGCGGCATCGAGCGCTGGCTGGCCCAGCGCCTCTCCGCCACCCTCGGCGCCCGGCCGCAGGAGGCCGACGGCGTCTGCGCGAACATCGCCTTCCCGTTCCCGTCGAGCCTCGTCGCCGACACGCTCGCGCAGGCCAGCGGGATCACACCCGCAGCGGACCCGTGGCAGCCCGCGCGCCTGGTCTGGCCGCTGATCGAGCTCGCAGCCGGCGCAGCCGGCGAGCCGTGGCTGCAGCCGCTCGCCCAGCACATCGAGCGCCACCCGGAGCAGCGCTACTCGCGGCTGGCCCAGCTGGCGATGCTTTACCACAGCTACGGGGTGCACCGGCCCGAGCTGCTCGAGTCCTGGGCCCGCGGTGAACCCGGCCCGGTGGGCGGCCACAGCGCCGCCGGGTGGCAGCGCGAGCTCTGGCAGCGGCTGCGGGGCGCGCTCGGAGTGCCCAGCCCGGCCGAGCGGCTCGCACCGGCGTGTGCAGCGCTCGCGGTCGATCCGGGCCTGGTCGAGCTGCCGCAGCGGGTCGTGCTGTTTGGGCTCACGCGGCTGCCGGCCAGCCACCTGCGGGTGCTGCGGGCGGTCGCGGCGGGGCGCGACGTACACCTGATGCTGTTGCACCCCTCCCCTGCCATGTGGTCGGCCGGCACGGCCAAAAACCGCCTGCTGGCCTCCTGGGGACGCGACATCCGCGGTCTGCAGCAGCTCGTCAGTGGCCTCGGAGCCGATCAGCACCATCCACTCGCCGCCGCTCCCGGCCGGCCGGACACGCTGCTGGCCGCCCTCCAGGCCGACATCCGCTCAGACCGCCCGGCCCCCGGCCCGGCGCTTCGCGAGGGTGATGGCGATGCCCGGCTCGAGCTGTCCGGGCTCGACCGCAGCGTCCAGGTGCACGCCTGTCACGGCCGTGCTCGCCAGGTGGAGGTGCTGCGCGAGGCGATCCTGCACCGGCTCGCCGACGACCCGAGCCTCGAGCCCCGCGACGTGTTCGTGATGTGCCCCGACATCGAGACCTTCGCGCCGCTGATCGAGGCCAGCTTCGCGGCAACGCCGGCGGCTGCTTGGGAGCAGCGGCCCGGCACCGATGCCGCCGCGGCCGGCGAGCCGCCTGCGCTGGGCGTGCGGCTGGCCGACCGCTCGCCGCGCCACACCACGCCGATCCTCGCGGTCGTGGCCCGCTTGCTGGAGCTCGCCACAGGCCGTGTCAGCGCCTCGGAGGTGCTCGACCTGGCCGACGCGGCGCCGGTGCGGGCACGCTTCGGCTTCGACGATGACGAGCTCGCGCAGATCCGCCGCTGGGTTGCCAGCGCCCAGATCCACTGGGGTCTCGACGCCCGCGGACGGGCCGCCTACAAGCTCGGAGCCGTCGAGGCCGGCACCTGGGCCGACGGGCTCAGGCGCCTGCTGCTCGGCGTGGCGGTCGGCGCAGACGCCCGCGAACCCATGTCTGGCGTCATGCCGGCCGCCGCGGTGCAGAGCAGCCAGGTCGAGCTGGCGGGACGCCTCGGCGAGCTGGTCGACAGGCTGGATGCCACGCTGCGCACACTCGCTGGTCCCCACACCGTCCCCGCCTGGGCAGAGGCGCTGAGCTGCGCGGCGGACATGCTCACGGCCACGCCCCCGCACGAGTCCTGGCAGCGACGGCAGCTCGAGCAGATCCTTGGTGAGCTGGTCTCGGAATCCTCCGCCAGCCCGGTCTCGCTCTGCGTGGCCGAGCTGCGAGCGATGCTGGCCGGCCGGCTCGCGGGCCGCCCCACCCGCGCCGGCTTCCGCACCGGTCAGCTCACCTTCTGCACGCTGGTGCCGATGCGCTCGGTGCCGCACCGGGTGGTGTGCCTGCTGGGCCTGGACGACGGCTGCTTCCCCCGGCCCAGCCCACGGGGTGGAGACGACCTGCTGCTGGCCGACCCGCACCCTGGCGACGGCGACCCGCGCACCGAGGACCGCCAGCTGCTGCTGGACGCGCTGCTGGCGGCACAGGATGCGCTGATCATCACCTACAGCGGCCACGACGAGCGCACCAACGCGCCCTTGCCCCCGGCAGTCCCGGTCGGCGAGCTGCTGGACACGATCGACGCCACCGCGCGTGCGTATGACACCCGTGGCAACCCCTGCGTAGCCCGCGACCGGGTCGTGATCCGCCACCCGCTGCAGGCCTTCGACCCACGGAACTTCTGGGCCAGCGGCTCGCCGCCCGCGCTTGCGGCCGGCGGTCCGTGGAGCTTCAGTACCGCGTTGCTGGCGGGCGCGCGCGCATACGCCGCGCCCCGCCGCCCGCAGCCACCCTTCCTGACGGCGCCCCTGCCAATCAGGCCCGAGGACAGGCTGCTGACGCTGGAGGGCCTGGTCACGTTCGTGCAGCGACCAGTCCGCGCCTTCCTGCGCGAGCGCCTGGGGCTCACGGTCCGGCACGAGGAGGATGAGATCGACGACGCACTGCCGATCGAGCTCGACGCGCTGGCCAGCTGGGCCGTGGGTGAGCGCCTGCTCGGCGCGCTCCGGGCAGGCGCCGGCAGCCGCGCCGCATACGTGGCCGAGATCGCCCGCGGCACGCTCCCTCCGGGCGCTCTGGGCGCACCGGTCATCCGGTCGGTCCTGCCGGCCGCCAAGCTCATAGCCGACAGCGCCGCCGCCTACACGCTCGACACCCCACCGCGCTCTGAGCAGACCAACCTGACGCTGAGCGACGGCACCAGGCTCACCGGCACCGTCAGCGGCATCCACGGCCACGTGGTCCTCGATGTCAGCTACGCGCGCCTCGGCCCGCGCCAGATCCTGGCCGCCTGGGTGCGCCTGCTGGCGCTGAGCGCAGCGCACCCGGAGACGGCCTATGAGTCGGTCACGATCGGACGGGGAGATCGGGACCAGCCGATCGGGACCAGCAGGCTGCCGCCGCTCCCAGGCGGGCCGCAGGAACGGCGGCTGGCGGCACTCTCGGAGCTCGAGCGGCTGGCGGAGCTGCGCCTGCAGGGACTCAGCGAACCGCAGCCGCTGCCCTGCAAGACAGCCCACGCGTACGCGTATGCCGCCCTGCGAACCGGCTCCGACCCGGTCGCCGCGGCGATGCGCTGCTGGCACTCACGGTGGGTCAGCGACAGCTTCATCCAAGGCGAGGCGAGCGAGCCCGAACATCGCCTGGCGCTCGGCTCGGAGCTCGACCTGCCACGGCTCGCGCAGCTGGCCGTGAGGCTCTGGCAGCCGCTCCTTGACCACGCTCAGGCGGCGGCGTGATGGCGGCGGCCGACGCAGCCGGCCTGGGGGTGCCGCAATTTGACCTCAGCGGCCCGCTCCCGGCCGGCGTGACGGTGCTCGAGGCCAGCGCCGGGACCGGCAAGACCTACACGATCGCAGCCCTGGCGAGCCGCTTCATCGCCGAGGGAGCAGCACGCCTGGACGAGCTTTTGCTCGTCACCTTCACCCGGGTTGCCACGAGCGAGCTGCGCGAGCGCGTGCGCGAGCGGCTGGTGGCGACCGAAGCCGAGCTGGGGCGCCTCGTGAACGGCGCCCCAGCAAGCCAGGCGGACCCGGTGGTCGCGCTGCTGGCGGCAGCCCCGATCGAGCAGGTGCGCGCCCGCCGCGAGCGGCTCGCAGAGGCGCTCGCAAACTTCGATGCGATCACGATCGAGACGACCCACGGGTTCTGTCAGAGCGTGCTGGACGGGCTCGGCACCCTGGCCGAGAGCGACCCGCGCGTCACCTTTGCCGACGACCTGGATGAGCTCCTGCGCGAGGTCGTGGACGACCTCTACATACGCCGTTTCCACGGGCACCACGACGGCCCGCAGATCTCGCGCACCGAGGCCTGGCAGGTCGCGCGAGCTGCGATCGCAAACCCCCTGGCGGTGCTGCATCCGCTCACGCCGCCGGACGCGTCCTTGGCGGCGATACGCCGGCGGCTGGCGCTCGCCGTGCGCGCGGAGCTCGAGGCACGCAAGCGCGCGCTCGCGCTGATGACCTACGACGATCAGCTCACACGACTCCTGGCCACGCTCACCGGCGCTCGCGGAGCGCAGGCGGTCAGGAGCCTGCGCGACCGCTTCCGGGTGGTGCTGATCGACGAGTTCCAGGACACGGATCCGATCCAGTGGGCGATCGTCGATCGTGCCTTCGGCGGCGGCCAGACCGTACTGGTGCTGATCGGCGACCCCAAGCAGGCGATCTACGCCTTCCGCGGGGCCGACGTCTACGCCTACCTCGAGGCGGCCCGCACCGCGGGCAGGCGCGCGACCCTCGCCGTCAACAGGCGCAGCGACCAGCCCCTGCTGGACGGCCTCGACGCGCTCTTCGGCCGCGCCCGGCTCGGTCACCCGGACATCGTCTACCGAAGCGTCCGTGCACCGGCTGCCAACCTCAGCTCGCGCCTGCACGGCGCCCCGGACGGCAGGGCGCTGCGCATACGGCTCCTGGATGGCAGCGACCCGTCGGTCACGCGCACCAAGACGGGCTTCCCCAACGCCGAGTCCGCTCGTAGCCAGATCGCCGCTGACCTCGCCGCCGACGTCGTGGCGATGCTCGAGTCCGGGGCAGGACTCGAGCGCCGTGACGGGGAGGGCAGCACGGTCACACTCGAGCCGCTCGGCCCGGGTGATCTGGCTGTGCTGGTCCGCACCCACCGCCAGGCACGGCTGATCCAGGCGGCGGTCGAGCAGGCGGGCGTGCCGGCCGTGATCAGCGGCTCCGGCAGTGTCTTTGCCACTCCCGCGGCCGCCGACTGGCTGGCGGTGCTCGCCGCAGTGGAGCAGCCGGCCCATCCAGCGCGCGCCCGCGCGGCCGCCCTCACGTCGCTGCTCGGCTTCGACGCCGCCGCCCTCGCGCAGGCGCAGGAGCCGCAGCTGGAGGCCCTGCACCAGCGCCTGCACGCCTGGGCGCGGATGCTGCGCGAGCACGGCTTTCCGGCGCTCGCACGGGCGGTCCTCAGCGGCCCGGATACCACCGCCCGGCTGCTCGAGGTTGCAGGCGGAGAGCGGCTGCTGACCGACCTCGATCACGTCGCCCAGCTGCTGGGAGCCGCCGCCGGCGCCGGGCAGCCCGGGATCACAGCGCTCACGGCCTGGCTGCGGCAGCGGATCGCCACGGCCGACAGCGAGGGCTCCAGCGACGAGCGCAGCCGCCGCCTGGACTCGGATGCCGACGCCGTCCAGGTCCTGACCTTCCACCGCAGCAAGGGGCTCGAGTTCCCGATCGTCTACTGCCCGTTTTTGTGGGAGGCACGCAGCCTCGAGGACATTGGCCAGCCCGTCCACTTTCACGACCACGACGGCCAGCGCGCGATCGACGTGGGACCCAGCGGAGCCGAG
>JAJYHG010000143.1 GCA_021784895.1 Actinomycetes bacterium | reverse complement strand
TCGGCCTGCCGGACTCCTCGACAATCCGGACCGCGCTGGCTTTGAACTCCTGATCGAACTTCTTCCTGCTCTCTGACATGGGGACTCCTTATAGCTGGAGCCTCCACGACATTGGGGGAACCTCAAAGCATCTTCGAGACCCGGTGGCGGGCGTTCATCAGATCCCGGCGGCATGCATCATGCGCACGAGTGACCTCCCGTGCCGCCTCAACCGCCGGCGGTGGAACAACCACCGCCGTCAGCGACCCCGCGATCAGACAGCGCGCCAACAGCTCGGCGTCCTTGCGATCGGTCTTGACCCGGTCACTGGGTCCGCGCGGCGTCTTGCCCGGCCAGGTCACATCCATGTCGATCCCCGCAGCGACCGCAGCGCGGTAGAGCCCATACCCGGTCGGCCCAGCCTCATAACAAACCTCCACCGGACCGTCCAGACCCAGCAGCTACTGCACCGGCGCCTGCACCCCACCACCGAACCGCATTCGCACCAGCTCACCGCTCACGATGTTGATCGCCACCGCGTGCGCTGAGCGAGCGTGGACATCAAAGCCGACATACGTCATCGTTTTAGCCATGGCCGGACCTCCTCAACTCATATTGGGGTCAGCCGGAGCCACTCTCCGGCCAGACAAACCCCCGCGAGGAGCGTCCGGCCTACAAGCCCGGCGGACAACCCATGCAACCGGGCTGTCGCGCCATAGTGTCTAGCTGCTCCACATCACATCGTCGATCTCCAATCCAGTAGTTCACTCAATGCGTGCGACCTCGTGTCGCACGTCGCCAATCCGATAGTCGGGCGATAGCGGTCGCTGACCCCTCGTTTCCGAGCAAGGCAGGTGCGCTGGTGTGGACGGCGTGATTCCTCTCGCAGCAGTGGAGCGAGAACGGAGCTAGCTTTACTGTATGATAGAATGGTAAAGCGATGAGCAAGGTATCTAGCAAGCATCAGGTGACACTGCCGGTCCGAGTTCTCGAGGACGCGGGACTGGAGGCCGGCGATGAAGTCGTGATCCGTGTCGTCGGCCGTGGTCGAATCGAGGTTGAGCGGGCCGAGGACGTAATCGATCGCTACGCCGGGAGCCTACCGGCCGGGACGTATCCGCCCAGCTATCTGAACCAGCTCCGGGACGAGTGGCACGCGTAGCGCTCGACGCGGATCTGCTGATCGCGTTCCTCGATCCCGGGGACGCGCAGCACGAGCGTGCCGTGACTGAGTTGCGTCCCCGTCTCAGGGCTGGAGATGAGCTGCTTATCGGGGCGACCGTCTATGCCGAAGTAATCGTCCGTCCGCTGCAGCAACAAAACGAAGCAACAGTCGACGGGTTCTTGGAAGCGGCCGGCGTGCGGTTCGTGCCGGTGGATCGCGCGATCGCTCGCCGAGCTGCGCGCCTACGCGCCGATCACCCAGCGCTCCGGCGCCCGGACGCGATGTCACTCGCCACAGCGCTGGAAAACGGCGCGATGCTCCACACGCTTGACGAGAAGCTCACCCGGGTCGCTGCCCGCGCGCAGCACAGCAGCTGACCGCTCCTGCCTCCCAACGGTGCGGCATCCCGCGGAGCTTTCGCGTAAAGGGTCTGGGGCTCGGACGCCCGTCGGGGCCTGTCGGGCCGTCGACCGTCCGGCGCGGTGGGGTTGGGCCAGTGTGTGCTGCGGGGCCGTTTCAGGCTCTGGGAGTGGCTATCTGCTGGCGGTGGAGCTTGGTGAGGTTGTGGGTCATCGTGACCAACTTCGATCGGCCAGCGGTTCGCGTAGCGCTCAACGATCTGGGCGGGTGTGCTGTGAAGGTCGGTGGTGATCAGCGCGATCTGGTAGCCGCCTGCGTTTGCCGGTGCGTGGCGGCGCGGGGGCATACAGGGCGGCGTTTGACCGCAGGCGGGAGGTGAGCGTGATCGTCGCCGGGTCAAGGCCGCGCCACGCCTCGGTCGCGTAGGCGCTACCTGCGACCACATCGATTGCCCGGCCGGGCAGCCGGCCGGCCAGCAGACAGGTCATCTGTCGTGCCAGCTGGGGTTTCCCAGGCCGCTCAGGGTCAGCAGCACGGGCCCTGGCGTACTGTTTGCGGCGTGGCTGCCAGAGCCGGAACAGGACCGGCAGGCACACTGTCCGATCCATGAACGGCAGTCTCACGCAGATACCTGCGACGAGGAAGTTGTTGCCTCACGCGACCGAGCCTGAGTGGTTGTTGGCGGCCTGTGTCGTGATGCCAGAACGTGCCGTGAACCCGGCGTCCCAGCGCTTTGAGGAGGGTGTCGTCCACCGCGATCAGCACCGCCTCGCCGGGCTGCGTGAAGCGGTCCACGATCAGGCACGCGAGCCGCAGCCCGAGCTCGTCCACAGACCAGCGCGCACCCGAGAAGAACCGGTGCGCGCGGGCGTGATGCCAGACCCCCGATAGCCTGGCGCCAACGAGCATCCCGGTCAAGCCCGCCGGGCGTCACATACCTGGGCTTGCCGCCCGTGCCGCGCGCGAGCCTGCGGGCCTCATGATCCAGCTCAACGCACTGGTTCCACACCCACCGGCACCTATCCCACTCGGCCTCCAACAGCCAGGCGTTACGGGCGCCCACCCGAGCGCGATACGTGTAGCGAACCTTTACCGAACACAGGTTCGCATGGGTGCCGGACATGGCTGGCAGCACCAGCCGCCGGGGCTTATCCCTCCCCGCGGCTAAAGCCGGGGGCATCTCAGCCCCGGACCCCAATTCGGTGATGGCGGCCACCGCGGGCGCCTCGCGGATCCTCGTCTCAGCCGAGACCGACTTCGGCGAGTTGCTTGCGTGAAGTGAAATGAGCGCTTGACAGCCCCGTGCGACCCGAATAGTATCCAGTATGTTCGGATACAAAATCCGAACTGAGGGACACGAGAGAGAACAAGGACCGGGGGCCCCGTGGGCTGCCACCGGTCGGGAGAGAGATTTTGGAACGTGCTCAGGTCAACTTCCGCAGCCGCGTGCGCCTCGTTGATGAGGTAGCCGAAGAGCTGCGTGAGCGGATCTACGCTGGCGACTACCCCCTTGGCACAAAGCTGCACCAAGAACAGCTTGCCGAAGATCTGCAGATCAGCCGCACCCCGTTGCGCGAGGCGCTCCGCGTGCTCGAGAGCGAAGGGCTCCTCCACAGCGAACCGGGCCGCGGTGTGCGCGTCGTTCCCGCGGATATAAACAAGGTCTCTGCCGCGTACCAGCTGCGCGAAGTGCTCGACGGGCTGGCGGCACGGCTTGCCGCCGAGTCCCGGGACGCAGACGCTCGCGCTGCCCTCGCTGACAGCCTGATCGACCAACGAGCGGCGCTTGATCCCTGGGTCGCGGCTGACTACACACGCGAGAACGTGCGATTTCACCTTGCGCTGATCGCGCTCTCTGGTAATGAGTACCTCGCTGCCGAGGCTCCGATCGTGCGGATGACCTCCCAGGTGTTCACTCCCTTCGCGCTGGTCGAGCCGCAGTACGCGCAACGCGCGGTGGCCCAGCACGAGCGCATCATCGAGGCGGTCATTGCGGGTGACGGTCCGACCGCCGAGCGGCTGGCGCGCGCTCACATCCGCAGCACCATGGAGCGCATCGCCAGTCGCCAGTCCAGCGGTCAAGCGCAGGCCCGAGCCTGACACGAGGAGGTAGCAGACACATGGACACACTTCTCGTCGCCAGCGACATCGGCGGCACCTTCACCGACACGGTGATGATCGATGGCGACGGCGCCATCCGTCGCTACAAGGCGCCGACGGTGCCCGAGGATCCTGCTGTCGGCGTGCTCAACACCCTCGAGTTCGCCGCCAAGGACACGGGGACCGACCTTGGGGAGCTGTTAGCAAGGATCTCCCTTTTTGCCCACGGCACGACCGTGGCGACCAATGCGATGCTCGAAGGGAAGACGGCCAGGGTCGGGCTGCTCCAGACTCGCGGCTTTGGCGACACGCTCTCGATCATGCGTGGCTTCAAGTCGCTCGGGCTCGATGAGGACGGCGTCAAGAACTTCCGCTCGATGGTCAAGCAAGAGCTCGTGGTGCCTAGACAACTGACGCGCGAGGTGAGCGAGCGGGTCGACTACCGCGGCCGCGTCGTGCAGCCGCTAGACGACGGCGACGCCCGCCGTGCGATCCGCGAGCTCCGCGACGCTGGCGCCGAAGTTCTTGCCGTTTCGCTTCTGTGGGCCTTCAAGAACAGTGCTCATGAGCGCCGCATCGGCGAGCTGATCGAGGAGGAGGCTCCGGGCACGCTCTACACGCTCTCATCGCAGCTTCTCCCCCGGCTTGGCGAGTACCGCCGCACGGTGACGACCGCCGTGAACGCGAGCCTGCGGCCGGTGTTGCGCACCGCCGTGCGGAGCCTGGAGACAACGCTGCGCGACAGTGGGATGAAGGCAGAGCCGCTGCTGATGCAGTCCAACGGCGGACTCGCGCGCGTGTCAGAGGTAGATCGCGAGGCGGCCTCGACGGTGATGTCAGGCCCAGTCGGCGGCGTCGTCGCCTGCCAGCACCTCGGCGAGCTGCGCCAAGACGGCAACATCGTCGCCACCGACATGGGCGGCACCAGCTTCGAGGTCGGGCTAGTGCTAAACGGCAGAGCACACATCGCCAACTCGACCTGGGTCGGCCGGCACGAGCTGGCGCTTCCTTCGGTTGCGGTACGGACCGTGGGCGCCGGTTCGGGCTCGATCGCGGGTGTCAACCACGGGTTGCTCACCGTCGGTCCTGAGAGCGCGGGCGCCGTCCCGGGGCCCGCCTGTTATGGCCGCGGAGGCGAGCGACCGACAGTGGCGGACGCGGACCTGGTGCTCGGTTACATCAACCCTGACAACTTCCTGGGCGGCCGCTTGAAGCTTGACCCGCAGTGCGCCCGCCAGGCGATCGCGACGCATGTCGCCGAGCCGCTGGGCCTCAGCCTCGAGGAGGCGGCTGAGGGGATCAAGACCGTGATCGACGCGCGCATGGCGGACCTGATTCGTACCGCCACCATCCAGCAGGGGTACGACCCAGGAGACTTCGTCCTGTACGCATACGGAGGTGCCGGCCCGAGCCACGCGTTCTCCTACGGAGCCGAGCTGCGAACGAAGGAGATCGTAGTGCCGCTGACGGCATCCGTGCACTCGGCCTTTGGCGTGGCCACCTCCGACCTAACGGTCGCTGAGGAGCTATCGGACCCGATGATGAGCCCACCCGGAACGCAGGACTACGCGAGCGTGCTCCGCGCGGAGGAGATTAACGGGCGGCTCACTTTCCTGGCGGAGCGTACGCGCAAGCGCTTGACCGAGGCTGGAGCGGACGTGTCGAAGCTGCATAGCTCGCGGTTCGTGGAGATGCGCTTCCGCTTTCAGATACACGTGCTCAGCGTTCCGGTGCCGGACGGTCCGCTCGATGACGACGGGGTCCGGCGCTTGGTCGCACGCTTCATCGAGAGCTACGAGGCACGCTTCGGCGAGGGGTCGGCGTTTGAAGCCGCAGGCGTCGAGCTGACCACCTTCCGCGTCGTCGCCACCGTGCCGACCGCACGCCCGGCTCTGCGGTCGCTGCTCGCTGACCGGCCCGATCCGGGCGCCCCGGCCAGCGGGCCGGGCGCCCGGGGAAGCGGCGTCACGCAGCGGCCGGTGTTCCAGCATGGCGAATGGCACGAGGCGCAGGTCTACGCGCACGGCGCGGTTCGGCCGGGGCTGGCGCTGCGCGGCCTGTCGATCATCGAGATGCCCGACACGACTGTCGTGGTCGGTGCCGACCAGGCCGCCGTGGTGGATGAGTACGGAAATGTTGTCATCAGCCCGGCGAATTGAGGAAAGAGATGACAGCGCAGACTGATCAGAAGATTGACCCAGTCACCTTCGAGGTGATCCGGCACAAGCTCTGGTCGATCAACGAGGAGGGCTCGGCGACAATGATCCACGTCTCGGGCTCGCCAGTCGTACACGCCACCGATTACAACTTCGGTCTGTACACAGCCGCTGGTGAAATGGCGGTGATCGGCGTGTACCTGCTGGTGCCGGTCTACACGGGCTCCATGGCGATCCGTGAGTTCCTTAGGCGCTTCGACGACATCGCAGACGGTGACGTCTTCATCATCAACGACCCGTACATAGCGGCCGAGCATCAGAACGACGTCCAGTTCTGCGCCCCATTTTTCCACGACGGCCAGTTCGTCGCCTGGATCGGGTGCATGGCACATCAGGTCGATCTTGGGGGTATGGACGCGGGTTCATGGTGCCCGACCGCGACCGACACGTTCCAAGAGGGGCTGCGGATACCACCGGGCCGGATCGTGCGCGAGGGCAGGCTCAACCAGGAGCTGTGGAACATCATCACCGACAACTCGCGAATGCCTTTCACCGTCTCCAACGACATGACGGCATTCCTGGCTGGCCTCAAGGTCGCCGCGGAGCGCCTGCACGAACTCTGTGAACGTTACGGCGCCGATGTCGTCGCCGGAGTTATGGGACAGTCGATCGATGCATCCGAGCGTGCCTTCCGGAAAATCCTGGCAGCGCTGCCAGACGGGAAGTTTGAGCACACCTCCTATCTCGATCGCCCGGTCAGTGCCGGGGCACACGAGACTGAGCTGCTGGCGATCAACTGCCGGATGACGAAGACCGGCGATAGGCTGATCTTCGACTACAACGGGTCAGACCCACAGTCGGCGGGATATGGCATGGCGACGCGCGCGGGTACCGTCGGTGCCGTCGCCACGCTGATGCTGTGCCTGTTCGGATCCGAGGTGCCGTGGAACCACGGGCTCATGCGACCGGTCGAGGTCGTCATCGACGACGGCCTGTGCGTGACCGCCGTCTCGCCGATGCCGGTCAGCGGCGGAGCGGCCGGAGCGAATTGGGTTGCGATGAACGCTGCGGCGGGCTGCATCGCAAAGATGGTCTCCTTCTCGGAGGAGTACGCGGGGCTGGCGTTCGGACCCGGCGACGGCTCCTGGCAGCTGGCCCAGTTCGGTGGGATCAACCAGTACGGCGAGCCGTTCGCTGCCATGTATCTCGATTCACTCCTATGGGGCGGGCCGGCGTTCGCCGATCGCGATGGAGTGGACTCCGGCGGCGCGATGGTGATCCTCGGTGGTGGCACCCAGGACGTGGAGCAGCAGGAGGTCGGACAGCCGCTGCTCTACCTCTGGCGCCGCGAGGTGCGCGACTCTGGTGGCGCAGGACGTCATCGTGGCGGCAACGGGATCGAGTTTGCGCTGACGCCGATCGACACCGATGCGGTCTCCGGTGTCATGGCCACCCATGGCACGACCCTCCCGAATCGCACTGGCATCTTCGGCGGTCTACCAGGTTCGTGTGCACGCTTCGAAATCGTCCGTGGAAGCAACGCGCTGGGCGACCTTGCTGCCGGCAAGACGATCGAGCGCCTAGATCTCGTGGACGGTAGCTACGAGGAGCTCCCCGGTGTCAACTCTGGGCTGGTCGTCAAACAGGGGGAGATCATCAACGTCCGCCTGCAAAACGGTGGCGGCTACGGAGACCCCATCGTCCGCGACCTGCAGGATGTGGTCCGCGATGTTCAGAGCGGGGCTGTCAGCGCTGCAGTCGCAAGCCGCATCTATGGCGTCGTCGTTGCGGACGGTGGCCTCGATCGCCAGGCGACCGAGAGCCGCCGCGCCGAGATCAGAGCGGCCCGGCGCCGCGCGATGCGGCCGCCCATACGTCCTAGTGCAGCGCCCGCAGCGGCCGACAGTGAAGCGTCGGGGCACTGGGGTGACAGTCTCACTTTACGCCGCGACGGTAACGGCGCCCATATCGCCCACTGCGCGCACTGTGATGCGTTGTTGGGAGAGCTGCGGGGAGACTGGCGTGAGCTTGCCGGCTCCATCGCAGTCCAAGCCGACGACCTTGGGCCCCTTGTCCAGCTGCCCCCTGGCCTGGTCGCACGGCAGTTCGTGTGCCCCAGCTGCGTCACCGCACTGTGGGTGGAGGTCTTGCCGGCGGATGCGCCAGCTTGGAGAGATTTCGAGTTGGGTTAATCCCGACCGCAGCAGTAGGTCGCCGCTGTGTGGGGCTTGAGGAGGTCGCACCGGCGAAGATCAACCAGCGAAGGGAGAAGGAGATGGTCAAAACGAGGTATTGGCTAGTGGCGGCCGTGGCCGCCGGGCTAGCTGTTGCCGGATATGCCGTCAGTAGTGTGAGCGCCAAGGCTCGTGCCACGGCTGCATCCCGCAAGTTCACGATTTATCTGTCCAACAACTACATGGGCAATGAGTGGCGCCCGCAGATGGAGAACGTCGCCAAAGTCATCGCCAGCTCGCCGCAGTACAGGGGCAAGGTCAGCCTCCAAATCCGCAATGTCCAGCTCACTCCCGCGGCGCAGATCCAGTCGCTGCAGAGCATCATTCTCCAAAAGCCCTCGGCGATCATGGTGGACGCGGCTTCGCCGACGGCACTCAACCCGACAATCGAGCAGGCCTGCCACGCAGGGATCCTGGTGTTCACCTTTGACCAGGTGGTCACTGCGCCCTGCGCCTACAAGTTGCCTGAGAACTACCGGGCGGAGGCCGAGGACATGGCCAACTGGCTCGGGACGGTGCTGAAGGGAAAGGGCAACATCCTGATGGACACGGGCCTGCCAGGGATCGCCATCTCGACCACCTTCCTGAACGTCTGGAAACACGTTCTGGCGACAAAGTACCCACACATCAAGATCGTGGGCACGTTCTCCAGCCAGTACGCGCCCGGTCCCGAGCTGCAGGGGGTTTCGGCCGATCTCGCCCAGAATGCGCACATCAGCGGAATCTTGAGCGGGGGCTACTGCAGCAGTGACATCGAAGCGCTCAGGCGAGCGGGCCGGCCGCTGGTGCCGCTGACCTGCCTCGATGTGAACGGTAACGAGCAGGCGTGCGCGAAGGCGAAGCTCCCCTGCTTCTTCTTTGGTGCACCGGCCTGGGTCAGCGGCGTGGCGGTTGAGCACATCGTCAACCTGCTGGAACACAAGGTCAAGTATCCGAAGAGTGAGTTTGATTACAACACGAACTTTGTAACCAAGCAAGGAGACGTCAGGTTCAAGCACGTCCAGAAACTCCAAGTCCTGACACCAGGCGTCAATTACTACCCGAAGGAATCGGCTGCCCTCATCACGCCGGTGACTTTCGGCAACTGGAAGCTGACGCCGAAGGAAGTCCTGAACGGCTAATGAGCGGTGTCCTGCTCAAGCTCACTGGTGTGCGTAAGCGTTTCGGTGCGGTGCGGGTCCTCGAGGGAGCATCCCTCGAGGCTCGCGCCGGCGAGGTGCACGCAGTGCTGGGAGAGAACGGCGCAGGCAAGTCCACGTTGATGCGGATCCTGGCTGGCGTCATCAGCGCCGACGCCGGCCAGGTGACGCTAGACGGCAGGGCGGTGTCACTCGGAAGCCCGTCAGCGGCGGTAGCGGCCGGGATCAGAACCGTCTTTCAGGACCTCAGCGTGATCCCGCAGTTGACGGTAGCGGACAATCTGCTCTACGGATCCGAGACAAGCGCACGTGGGTTGGTTCTGCGACGCCGGCGCCAGGAGCTCGCCCGGAAGCTGCTCGACGGGTTCGGCCTTGGCCGCATCGACACAGCGGCGCCTGTCTCCGAACTTGGTCTTGGCGACCGCCAGCTACTCGAGGTGGTCAAGGCGCTGCGCAAGTCGCCACGCGTACTGATCCTGGACGAGGCGACGTCGGCGTTGTCCGCGACCGACAGCGCGTGGGTGCTGGCGCAGGGGCGGGCAGCCGCGGCGGCAGGCGCCGCGGTCCTGCTGATCACGCACCGGCTCCACGAGGTTAGGGCGACGGCCGACCGCATCACGGTGCTGCGCTCGGGTGTTGATGTGCTCAACGGCACTGTCGACGAGCTCGAGGACGACGCGCTCATCACTGCCATGCTCGGCCGGCGGGCCGAGGTGCTGTATCCCTCGCGCGTACCGCCTTCTGCGGAAGACGTGCTCAAGGTGGTGGGTCTGGTTGCCCAAGGGCTGCCGGGCCCGATTGATCTGCAGGTCAACCGTGGCGAGATTCTCGGCGTTGGCGGGCTGCAGGGGCAGGGGCAGCGAGAGCTGTTGATGGCGCTGGCCGGCGCGCAGCCGTGGGCAGGAGGCGTGGCGACGCTGTTGGGAGCCGCCTACGCACCGCGATCGCCGCGTGAGGCGCTGCGGCGTGGTGTCGCCTACGTCCCAGAAGACCGCCAGCGCGAGGGCCTGTTCCTCGGTCACAGCGTCCAGTCGAACATCACGATCTCCGGCCTGGGGAGCTTCGTGCGTCACGGACTGCTGGACGCTCGAGCGGAGCTGCGCGCCGCGCAGGACGCTGCTGCCAGAGTTGGCATCAGCCACGACCGGCTCAGCGCCAGGGCGAGCACCATGAGCGGCGGCAACCAGCAGAAGGTTGTGCTTGCCAAGGCTCTGCTTGGCGAACCGGCGGTACTGCTCTTGCACGACTGCACGCGCGGCGTGGATGTAGGGACCAAGGCTGAAATCTTCGAGTTGATGTCGAGGATCGCCGCAGCAGGCACGGCGATCCTTTTCTACTCCAGTGACCTCTCCGAGCTTGTGCACGTCTGCGACCGGGTTGCCGTGATCGCCGAGGGACGGCTCGGCGCGGTGATATCACGCGACGAGCTGACCGAGGATGCGATCTTGCGCGTTGCGGTGCGCTTGACGGCGGGCTCGCACGGCCGGGTGGCTGCATGAGTAGCTCCGCCCCGACCAGACGTCTGCCGCGCCTCGGCGTGGCTATGCCACAGCGCTTGTCGTGGAATAGCGCCTTGACGGCGGCCATTCTGCTTGCGCTGATCATCATTGATCTCAGCATCCAGCCGGCGCTCGCCAATCTGACCCAGATCGGTCTGCTGGTTGAGACAGCGATGCCACTCGTGATGGTGTCTGTGGCCCAGACCCTGATCGTGCTGGTGGGCGGCATTGATCTCTCGGTGGGCGGCATGTTTGTCGTCGCCAATGCGGTCACGGTCGTTTGGGTCGGCGGCGGTGGCGGTGCGCATCAGCTGCTGATCGTCGCCGCGTTCGCGGTCGGGATCGCGATGGGCACGCTGAACGGGCTGCTCGTCACGGGTCTGGGCTTCCAGCCATTTATCGCCACGCTTGGCACATGGACGATTTACAACGGGATCGCGCTTACGATCCTGCCAACCGATGGCGGTACGCCGCCGCCTTTCCTGTCGAACTTCATGGTCGCGACGGTCTTCGGGGTGCCGACCTCGATTGTGATGCTGGTCGTCGTGTTCCTGGCCTGGCGGTGTCTGCGAGCCACCCGGTTCGGCGGCCGCATCTACGCGGTCGGAGCCGATGAGGAACGCGCCCGTCTCAATGGCACGTCGGTGCGGCGCGTGAAGCTTGCGGTGTACGGCTTGGCTGGGCTGTGTGCCGCGATTGGCGGGATCTACGCCGCCGGAGCGGATGTGAGCGGCACGCCGACGGCGGGCGACGCCTACATCCTCATGTCGGTTGCGGTGGTGGTGATTGGCGGCACCAGCCTGCGGGGCGGGGAAGGTGGAGTCGGTGTGACGCTCATGGGGGCGATGGCTCTGACGCTCATCAACGACATAGTCGATGCCCTGAACCTCAACACCTGGGTCTCAGTGGCAGCGTCGGCGAGCTTGCTCCTGGTCATGGTTGCCGGGCGCACACTGGTCGAAGCGCAGCTCAGGCAAAGGAGGCGCAGATGAAGCAGGTGGGATCATGGATCCGCGGGCGCCTGGGGGTCGCGTCGTCATACGCACTGTGCGCTGTCCTGTTCGTGATCGGCGCGATTCACTCGCCGGGTTTCGCGTCCGCAAGCAATATCAGGCAGATGCTCGTGTTCGCGAGCTTCGTGGGTTTCGCCGCGCTCGGGCAGACGCTGGTCATCATCGCCGGCGGGCTCGACCTGACGGTCCCGTGGCTGATGGCGTTCGGCGGGATCGAGCTGTCGAGGCTGGCAGCCGGTGGCATGCCCGCTGTGCCAGCCATCGCTCTGGTGGTGGCGATCGGAGCCATCATCGGGCTGATCAACGGTGTCGGCGTTACCTGGCTGCGGATCGCCCCGATTGTTATGACGCTTGCGATGGGCGGCTTGGTACAGGCCTTCCTGCTGGCTGTCGGTGAGCTGCAGAGCACCGGCGACCAGGTTCCGGCGGTCGCAGTGCACCTAGCCAGCAACCGGGTCGGGCCCTTCCCGGTGGTCGCGATCGTCTGGCTTGGTTTCGCCGTCGCGGCAGGAATCGTCCTGTCGCGCTCAGCCTTCGGCCGGCGTCTGTATGCCGTCGGCGCCAATGACACCGTGGCCTGGTTGTCGGGTGTCAACGTGGCGCTTATCCGCATCCTCACCTACACGATCTCAGGCGCGATGACGACGTTCGGCGGCGTCGTCCTGGCGGGCTATGTGGGCACTACATATCTTGACATCGGCGGCCCGTATCTGTTCACGTCGATCGCGGCGGTGATCATCGGCGGGGCATCGATCCTCGGCGGTAGCGGCAGCTACTGGGGCACTGTCGCCGGGGCGCTCACGCTCACCGTCCTGAGCTCGCTGTTGCCGCTCTTCCAGCTGAGCAACGCCGGTCTCGAGATCGTCTACGGGGTCGTGATCCTGATCGGGGTCTGGCTGGCGAGCACCGGACACCGGCTGCTTGGCCGGCTTTGGCGACGCGGTCTGGCACTGCCCGACAACATGCAAGGAGGTGCTGGGGATGTTTCTGCCTGAAGCGGCGGCCGCGGCGCTGGTGCCCGGTCGCCTCGCCGGTAAGACGGCGATCATCACGGGTGCTGGCTCGGGTCTGGGGCGTGCGACGGCCGAGCGCTACGTGGCCGAAGGCGCTCGCGTGCTCGTGGCCGACATCGACGGCTCCCGCGCAGCGGCCGTCTGCGAGCGTCTGGGTGATGCAGCGGTGCCCACGCAGGTGGACGTCAGTGACGAGACGGCGGTCGCGGCTATGGTCCAGGCTGCGCTCGACGCGTTTGGTGCGGTCAACGTGTTGTTCAGCAACGCCGGTGTCGCCGAATCCGTGAAGCCACTCGCGGAGATCTCCAGCTTGGAGTGGGACCGGATCATCGACATCAACCTCAAAGCGTTCTTCCTCTGCGCGCAGGCGGTGGCGCCGCAGATGCGAGCGGCCGACGGAGGTGCGATGATTGTGACAGCGTCGATAGCGGCTCGCAGGCCACGACCGGGGATGGCAGCCTATGTGGCATCCAAGGCCGGAGTGATCGGCCTCGCCCGAGCCCTCGCGGTCGAGCTCGCCGGCGACGGGATTCGGGTCAACGTGCTCAACCCGGGACCTGCGCAGACGCCGATGCTGAAGGAATTTTCGTTCGCCGCCTCTGAGGCTGAGGCGCTGAGGATGCTTGGAGAAGCGCTACCGCTCGGGCGCGCGATCCAGCCGGCCGACATTGCCGCTGCCGCTGTCTACCTCGCTAGCGACGAAGCCTGCAACGTCACCGGCTTGGTGATGAACATCGACGGAGGGAGGGATCTGTGAACGAATTGGCAGGCGCTGAGTTCGATGCCGTCGATCCCTCGACGCGGCAGCCGTTCGCCAGTGTTCGGGAGACCTCAGCGGACGAGGTCGATGCGGCCGTCGATGCGGCGCGTAGCGCCCAGCGGTCAGCCGCTTGGCGTGTGCCCGCCAACCGCGCGGGTGCGCTGCACCTGCTCGCACGCGCGATCGAGGCGCGAGCTGACGAACTGGCGACGCTCGAGTGCCGTGACACCGGTAAGCCGATCTCGCAGGCGCGGGCCGACGTCACGGTGACCGTGCGGTACTTCGACTTCTACGCTGGTCTAGCGGACAAGCTGCTCGGCACGTCGATCCCGCTCGGCCCCGGTTTCGTCGACTTCACTACTCGGGAGCCGTGGGGGGTGTGCGCACAGATCATCCCCTGGAACTATCCGATGCAGGTTCTCGCCCGCTGCGCCGCTCCTGCGCTTGCCGCCGGCAACGCGGTGGTGCTCAAGCCATCCGAGCTTGGCTCGGTTACACCGGTACTGATCGACCAGCTGGCGCATGCGGCCAGGCTGCCTGAGGGCATCTTCAAGGTGGTGACCGGCCATGGCCCGGTGGGCGAGCGGCTGGTCGCCAACGAGCATGTCGACTTCGTGACCTTCGTCGGGTCGGCCGCCGTGGGGCGGAAGGTGGCAACTGCCGCCGCGGGGCGCCTCGCCCCTGTGCAGCTGGAACTCGGCGGGAAGTCGCCCAATGTCGTATTCGCCGACGCTGACCTAGAGCGGGCAGTACCGGCGATCGTCAAGAGCCTGATCCAGAACGCGGGGCAGAGCTGTTCGGCAGGGTCCCGGCTCCTTGTCGAGTCCAGTGTCCACGACGAACTTGTTCAGCGCGTCGCGGATGTGATGCGCGGCTTGTCGATCGGTCCCGGTAGCAACGATCCCGACCTTGGGCCGTTGATCTCCGAACACCAGATCGAACGCGCCGAAGGCATGCTCAGACGCGCGGTTAGCGCTGGTGTGCATGTCGAACTGGGTGGCGTGCGCCCAGAGGGACTCGAGGACGGCTGGTACATGGAGCCCACGATCCTGACTGACGTCGTGGCGGGGTTAGAGATCTTCGATGAGGAGGTCTTCGGGCCGGTGCTGAGCGTGTCTACCTTCGCGACGGAGGAGCAGGCCGTGGAGCTTGCGAACGCGACCCCGTACGGGCTTGTAGCGGCGGTCTGGAGCAGAGACATAAGCCGTGCCCACCGGGTTGCGGCCGAGGTCCAAGCAGGACAGGTCTACATAAACGGATATGGCGTTGCGGGCGGTATCGAGTTGCCCTTCGGCGGCATGAAGCGCAGCGGTTTCGGGCGCGGCAAGGGGGTCGAGGCCATGTACTCCTACACCCAGATCAAGAATGTGTGTGTGGTTCTGTGAATGGGGCCAGGAAGTCGAATACCCTAAAGCTCGCGGTCATCGGCGGAGATGGCATCGGCCCCGAGGTCGTACGCGCAGCGCTCCCGGCAATTATCGACGCTGCCGCAGCCTACGGAGTTGAGGTGCTCGTGACCGAGCTTGACTGGGGTGGCGACCGGCTGCTGGCCAAGGGTGCCGCGATGCCTGACGACGCAATCGGAATCGTGCGGGCGCATGACGCGGTCCTACTGGGCGCGGTGGGGCATCCGGGGTTGTCCGCGGACGTATCAGTGTGGTCGCTGGTACTGCCGCTGCGCAAAGCGCTCGACCTGTACGTCAATCTCCGCCCCGTCAGAGCCTGGAACGGTGTCGAATCGGTCGTCAGGAATGCCGAGCTGACCGATCTGGTAGTGGTTCGCGAGAACACCGAAGGTGAATACACCGGTGTTGGCGGCCGTGTGCACACTGGATCCGTCCACGAGGTCGCGACCGATGTCGCTGTGCACTCCCGCAGGGCAATCACACGAGTCGCACGCTATGCATTTGACCTCGCGCGAGCCCGCGGACAGGGTGTGACGCTGGTGACCAAGTCGAATGTGTCTCGTCATGGTTATGCGCTGTGGGACGAGGTTGTCGAGGAACTCGGCGTGGCTGAGTACGGGGATGTGCCGCTCGAGAAGACATTCGTTGATGCGATGGCGGCTAGGCTGATCCAGCGACCAGCGTCACTCGGGGTGCTGTTGTGCAGTAACCTCTTTGGCGACATCCTCTCCGACGGCGCGGCGCCGATAGCGGGTGGCCTCGGGATGGTGCCGAGTGCCAACCTAGCCCCGGACACCGATTCCCCGGGCGTGTTCGAGCCCGTCCACGGCTCCGCGCCCGACATCGCCGGAAAGGGCATCGCCAATCCGATGGCCTGCGTTCTCTCGGGTGCGATGCTCTTGCGGGCCAACGGCCTGGATGCAGCGGCCAGCTTGCTCGAGGAGGCGGTCGGTGTGGCCGTGCAGACGGACGAGGGGCGCACCCCTGACATCGGCGGTCGCTCGACCACCGCGTCCGCGGGCGAGACGGTGCGTGCCGCACTGGCCAGCGCCCAGAGCCGTGCGCCTCGGACCGAGCGATTGCGCCTATGAAACTTCTCGATCGGTGCTCTACGCCCGGTAAGGAGTAGGTGCCCACCACCGCGGGTCCGGGGCAGGCCACCCCTAACCTCCTCGGTCGTCCCAGGCCCGCGGGGCACCAACTGGGCCCTTGCCGTGCACCCCGCTCCAAGCACGGATGAGTCCCTGTCGGGGTCAGTGCGTCTGTGTCACCTTCGCTAGCCCACGCGGCTGGTCTGGATTGACACCGTGGTCCAGTGCCAGCCGCCACGCAAGCCGCTGCAGCGGCAGGATCTCAACCACCGGCGACAGCTCTTCCGGTAGCGTGTCCGCTGCCACCGCCAGGTCCGGCCCGGAGCCGCCCACCCGCACTATGTGCGCTCCGGCTGTGGCGAGCTTGGTCACGACTGGCTCGAGCGCCTGCCCACCGCGGCCGCCGCCGCCCACCGCGATCACCGGCACCGACCGGTCGATCATCGCCAGCGGCCCGTGGAGCAGGTCGGCACCGGAGAACGCCATCGCGGCCAGGTAGCTCGTCTCCATGAGCTTCAGCGCCGCCTCGCGCGCGGTTGCGTACGAGTATCCGCGCGCGGTCACGACGAGCCGTTGCGCAAGACGCAAAGGCGCGGCGACGGCCGCCACGAGATCCTCGGCCGCCAGCGCAAGGGTTCGTGCCGCTGCCTCGGGCAGCCTCGCCGCTGCTTCGGCTGCCCGATCACCGGCGAGCAGCAGGTACAACGACAGCAGCTCAGCCGTGTAGGACTTGGTCGCGGCGACGGCGAGCTCGCTGCCGGCCTGCACGTCAACGAGGATCTCCGCGGCGTCCGCCAGCGGCGAACCGATCGCGTTCGTGACCGCTACCGTCAGCGCCCCCCGTGCCCGCGCTGCACGCAGCGTGTCAACCAGATCGGGCGAGCGGCCGGATTGGCTGACCGCGATGAACAGCACGCCACGCATGTCCGGCCGCGCGCCGTAAATCGTCAGCGCGGAGGGTGAGACCAGGCCGGCTGGAAGCTGCATGCGTACCTCTGCCAGGTACTTGGCGTAGAGAGCCGCGTTGTCGCTGGTGCCGCGCGCGGCGATCAGCACGAAACGGGGCTGTGCGGTGGCAATCTGGCGCGCAGCTTCAGTGCTCTGCTGCCGCGACTGCAGGATCCGCTCGAGCACGCCGGGCTGCTCTGCGATCTCTTTGGCCATCAGCTCGCCGGAGGAGATCCGCTGGCCTGTGGCGCTCACCGCTCCCCCCCCGGGGTGCTGCGCTCACGCTCGGGCATGGGCTCGATCTCGTGTCCACCGAGGAAGACCCTGCGGACCGCATGTTGCTCGTCGACCACTACCAGCTCGGCCGGCCCGCCGAGCCAGAGCCGGCCGCGGCTGCGCAGGCCAAGCAGTCTTGCGGGAAGCTCGGTGGCCGCCGCAATAGCGTCCTGTTGGCTGATACCGAGGCTCCTCAGCCTCCCGAGGCCGGCGACGAGCGGCGCGGTGCTGCCGGCGAGCGTGCCGTCATCGCGGCGCGCCACCCCGCCCCGCACGGTCACCTTCACCGAGCCGAGCATGTAGCCACCGTCGTCGAGGGTCGCGGCGGCGATCGCGTCGCTCACGAGGCTGCAGCGGCCGGGCGCCGCGCTGAAGGCCACGCGGATCAGCTGATCATCGACGTGGACGCCGTCTGCGATCAGCTGAATCGCGCACCCTGACGCCGCGAGTGCCGTCCCGGCAAGGCCCGGCTCGCGCGCGCCGAGCGGGGCCATGGCGTTGAACAGGTGCGTGACCGCCGAGGCGCCCGCTTGAAATGCTCGCTGCACCTCGGCCCTTTTAGCTTGGCTATGACCGAGCGAGACCACCACACCCCGCCGGCGGCATAGCCTGATCAACTCGATCGCACCGGGAAGTTCAGGGGCGAGCGTGACCATGCTCACCGGCCCCGCGTCGAGCAGGCGTTCGAGTAGCCGGGGGTCGGGCAGGCGCAGATGCTCGGCGGGGTGAGCGCCTGCACGCTGCGGCGAGAGGAAGGGGCCTTCCAGGTGCACCCCGGCAATGGCCGCGCTGGCCGACGATGGCGGTAGCCTGGCGATGGTCTTGAGCGCAGCGATCATGTCTCGCTCTGGAGCCGTGATCAGCGTTGGCTGGTAGGCCGTGACGCCATCGCGCAGCAGCGCGGACCCCATGTGCATCAGCTGCTCGTCGTCTGCCTCGAGGGCATCGACCCCGGCGTAACCGTTGACCTGGGCGTCAACCAGGCCAGGGATGGCGATCCCAACGCCTTCCCCCGGCAGGCCGACTGCCTCCAGCAGGCCGTCCCGAATGGCCACGTCGCCGCGGATCAAGCGCCCGTGGACGAACGCCGCCGCGACGCCGAGCCGCATGCTCGGGCCGATGACTCGCGTGCGTTCTTGCCGCCCCGATCCCGCGGAAGCGGCGAGCGCAGTTCGGAGCCGGCCGCCGTGGCGCGCAAGCTCGGCCTCAGCCTCGGTGCTGCCGCAGCCAGTCCCCAGCATCACCGCTGCCACCTTGGCCTGCCAGCCGCACTGCTCCAGGGCGCCGCGTGCCTGCTCGGCACTGGCGCCAGTGATCTCGCTGACGATCGCCACCGCGCGGTCGCGCAGCTTTGCGTTGGTGGCACGCACATCGACCATCAGCGGGCCATAGGTCTTGCCAAGCTTGACCATGACCGTGGTTGAGATCATGTTCAGGATCACCTTCTGCGCAGTACCGGCGTTCAGCCTCGTTGAGCCGGCCACAACCTCGGGACCGACCAGCGCCTCGATCGCGATCTGCCCGAGCACGGCCGCCTCGCTGGCGGGGTTGCAGACCAGCGCGACCGTGAGCGCGCCAGCGGTGTTGGCGGCCTCGAGCGCCCCAAGGACGTAGGGCGTGCGACCGCTGGCAGCGATCCCAATCACGGTGTCAGCCGCCGTGACCGATAGCGTGCGGACCTCAGCGGCCCCCTGGTCACGGTCGTCCTCGGCGTTCTCGACCGGTGCGCTCAGGGCGCTGCTGCCACCGGCGATGATGCCAACCACCTGGCCGCGGGGTACGTTGAATGTCGGCCCCGCTTCGGCGGCGTCGAGCATGCCCAGCCGGCCGGCGGTGCCCGCCCCGACGTAGATCAGCCGTCCGCCGCGTTGCATCCTTTCCACCACCGCCTCGGCCGTCTGCACGATCGCTCTCTGCGCGTCTCTGACGGCGTGCGAGACGCGCTCCAGATCGGCGCACATGAGTTCCGTCAGCTCGCTCGTGGACATCAGGTCAAGCTCCGCTAGCTCCGGGCGCGCCTCCTCGGTGCTCTGTTGGCGCTGCTGGCCGTTGTCAGCCGGACCGCTCATACAAGCCCATCCGCCAGCTCGCGGTGGATCTCCCGGCGCAGCGCCTGGAGCCGACCGGGGTTACGCTTGGGATGAACGCCGCCCAGCAGGCTCACCACGGCAAGGCCGAGTTGCGGTGCGACCAGCAGTGAGCCGCCGGTGAAGCCGGTGTGCCAGAAGGTTTGAGATGGCCACGGCCCCCAGTCGCTGGCGTCCAGCCGCCAGCCGAGTGACCTGATGTCGGGTGGGGTGCCCGCGTGCGGCCGGTGCAGCTCCTCGATCGACGCTGCCGGCAGCACTGGGTGCGACGTGGGCCGCAGCAGAGCTGCCGCAAAGCGGGCGAGATCATCGGCGGAGCCAAACAGGCCAGCGTGGCCCGCAACCCCGCCAAGCGCCCAGGCATTGCCGTCGTGCACGGTTCCCCAAACTAGCCCGGGCTCAAGTCGCTGGTCGCCGTCCAGTTCGGTGGCGGCCGTCAGGTGCTGGTTCTCCGCGCTCGGCCTGAACCCGGTCCGGCTCAGGCCGAGCGGCTCGGCGACACGCTCGCGAAAGAGCTCGTCGAGCGGCATCTGTGCGCAGCTCTCCAGAGCCCAGCCGAGCAGGATGAAGCCGATGTCGCTATAGCAGACGGCTCCTGCCTTGAGGTCGCGGGCCGCCTCAGCGTAGATGGCGCGTTCAACAGCCTCCCGGCCACCGACCAGGCGGTAGAAGCTGCGGTGCGCGGGCAGGCCGCTGGTGTGCGTCAGCAGCCCCCGCAGCGTGATCGTGTGATTGCCGACACCGGGAAGCCAGCTGGCCAGCGGATCATCGAGCTTCCACAGCCCATCCTCGGCGAGCACTTGGGTGAGCGTCACGGCTGCAACGACCTTGGTCAGCGAGGCGAGGTCATACAGCGTGCGCGTAGCCGTGGGTACCCGCTCTCCCACCACGCACGCCCAGCCCGCCATTATCTTCACGAGTTCACCTTGACTGTCGGTGACCACCACCGTGCCGCCTGCGGGGAAGCCTGCCGCCACGGCTGCCGCGAGTGCTCGCGCCGCGCGCCGGGCTGCGGCCGCCAGGGCCGTCGGCGTGCGGCCGGCGAGGTCGATGCTCACGCCGTCCGCCAGCTCCGCCTGGCTCAACTCTGAGCCTCGGCTGCTGGTTGTGAGCCTCGGCGCAGGCGGATCTCCGGTGTCCGGTACTGTGGCTCGATCCGGGTCGCGCCGTCCGGCTTGAAGCCAAACGAGGCATACAACTCGCGTGCAGGCCAGTTTTCCTCAAACACCCAGAGCGTCACCTCGGTGTGGCCGCGCTCGGCGAGCGCCGCCAGGGAGTGTTCGAGCAGCCGGCGTCCATGACCCCGCCTGACCTGCGCGCCGTGTACGTAGAGAGCGTAGATGTGTCCGGTCCGGGGGTCGGCAGGGTCAAGCCCGTAACGCACGAACCCGACCAATGCTCGATCGTGCGCTTCGCACACGATCGTGGTCTGGTCGGTTGTGGTCACAAGACGGCGCAGCCAGTCTGCGATCTCGTGCTCGTCGAGCGCGTCGATCACGTCGTGTGGCACCACGGACCGGTACCGCTCGCGCCACGCGGAGACGAACACCGCCGCTAGGCCGGAGGCGTCTGCTGCAGCGGCGACGCGTAGGCTGGCGGCGTCTGAACCCGGTTCGCGCGGCCGCTGCAGGTGCTGGCGGAAGCGGAAACGGTCGGCTCTGTAGAGCGAGCGCACGAACTCGACCGGCCGCCCGCGGCTATCGACGGTCAGCCGCGTGAGCTGCAGCAGTGCTGCTGGCAGCACGCAGCCGAGGAACCGTGCCTCCCGTGGCGTCGCGATCACGGCCTCGATCGTCTCCTCCGCGGACTCGAGTTCGACTCCGTAGCCCAGCCGGAGCAGCTGATAGAACGAGACATCCTCCCCTAGCTCGCCGGTGATCCCGTCAAAGCGTTCTGCGTCCAGGTAGAGGACCTCGAGCGCGATCGGCTCTCCGTCTGCGAGCCTGAGGCGCTCGATCTTGAGCGCCTCGGCGCCAGCCGGGAGCGCCAGGGCGCTGGCCACGTCAATCGGTGCCTCGAGCCGGCTGACGTCGATCAGCTTCGAGCCCGGCCTGAAGCCGCTTGCCCGCATCTCCTCTGTGTGGCTGGTGAGTCCCAGGCGCTGCTCGATCTTCGCCGGCCCGGCGAAGGTGCCGCGACCCTGGTGGCGGTAGATCCGGCGTTCTGCCTCGAGGCGTTGCAGCACGGTACGAACCGTCCCGCGGGATACATCGAAGCGCTCGCAGAGCTCGCGCTCGGTTGGGAGTGCGGACCCTTCCGGGAGGCTTCTGAGCATCTCGACCAGCGACTCGCGCAGCCGCTCCCCCTTGCCGGCCCGTCCGTCGCGTTCACGCGTCGCGCTATCAGTCATTCAAAGCCACCCAACCGTTGCCTCGCTCGCCGTCTGCCTCTTCGGAGTGTTGTCAGCCATCGTGTTCAGACAGTTGACTATACCAATCTACCAGTGATACAGTCGGCGAGGATTGGTATAGATAAGTTCGCGTAGGTTCTGTACCTGGCGACCCTACCGACTACTCCTAGGAGGAGCGCATGAAACGTCTGTGGAAGGGCCCATCGCGGCCGATCGTCGGCATCAGCTGCAGTATCGCGGCCGCGATCGCGGCGGGCGCTATAGCCAGCGCGGCCTCTGCGTCGACCGGCGCGGCGCGCGCGGCGAAGAGCAAGAGCAGCCCGGTTTTCGTAGTGGCAAACACTTCGAGTGTGCAGAAGCTGGATCCGGATGTGGTCACCAACTTCCTGGACTTCCAGGCGCTGGGCCTCATCTACGACACGCTCGTGCAGTTCAACAACAAGCTACAGGTCACGCCGGACTTGGCCACGAGCTGGAAGTTCAGCGACCACAACCGCGTCCTGACCTTCCAGCTGCGCAAGGGCGTCAAGTTCGACGACGGCACCACTTTTACGTCTGCCGACGTGGTGGCGTCCTTGCAGCGGGCCGAGAATCCGAAGGTGGCCGACGCGTCCGCCTCATTTCTCGCGTCCATGAAGCGAGTCGTGCCGGTCGGGCAGTACGCCGTGAAGCTCGAGCTTTCGCGCCCCGACACCTCGGTGCTGGACGGGCTCACCTCGATCAACTTCGCCATGCTCTCCAAGAAGGCGATAGCTGCGGGAACGCTCTCCAAGAAGCCCGACGGCACAGGCCCGTACAAGTTCGTGAGCTGGTCGCCGAACAACTCGTTCACGGTTGCGGCCAACCCGGCTTACTGGGGCCACAAGCCATCGATCCAGAAGATCGAGATCAAGACGATTGCGTCCGAGCAGTCGATCGCGTCGGCGCTCGAGGCTCACACTGTGCAGCTGGGCCTGCTCACCGAGCCGCAGGTCGCCGACCACCTCCCCAAGTCGTTCAAGGTCCAGAAGGTGCTCGACCTCTCCTACCGCGCGCTCATGCTTCAGGACAAGACTGGGCCGCTTGCCAACCTCGATAACCGGCTCGCACTCGAATGCGCGATCAGCCGCCAGCAGGTGGTCGCCAGCGCCGTGCTCGGCCAGGGGCAAGCCGTCGGCCCCGTGCCGCTTGGCCCGTACAAGTCGTCGCCGATCTCGGCGGTCTGCCCGACACAGAACCTGGCCAAGGCCAGGTCCTATCTGAAGCTTGCCGGAGATCCAGGCGGCTTCTCGTTCACGGCCATGACCTCTACCGACCTCGACCCGACCAGCGCGGCACAGGCCACTACGGTCCAGGCTGACCTGGCGCGCGTGGGCATCCACATGACGATCCAGAACCTGGCCGGTAACAGCTACATCCAGGACTGGCTGAAGGGCGACTTCCAGGCCGCGTTTGCCGAAAACGGGGCCGACCCAGATCCCTACGTGATGTATGGCCGTTACTTCGGGGCGGGTGCAAACCTCGCCGTCCCCGCCGGCTACAGCAGCCCGGCGCTGCAGAAGCTGCTCTTGAAGAGCGACCAGGCAACTACGCCGGCCGCGCTCAAGGCGGCCAACGCTGCCGTGTCACGCTACCTCACCGCCAACGCGGTATGGGATTGGCTGTTTGATAGCTATGACTACGCTGTGTTCCCGTCCACCTTGCACGGCTTCCAGCTGCCACCGAACCGCCAGCTGCAGTCGCTGAAGTTCGCGACCATCTCGTAGGCGGCATAGCCTCGCTCACTCTCAGGGAGCCATCATTTGCTCGTAGCCATCGCACGTCGCCTGCTCAGCACGCTGATCACGCTGTTTGGCGTCGCGGTTGTGATCTTCGTGATCCTGCGATTGCTTCCGGGCAATGCGATAACAGCCTCCCTGGGAGTGAGCGCCGGGCTTCTCAGCCACGCCCAGATCACTCAGCTTGACCACTTCTATGGAATCGGCGAGTCGCCGGTGTCTCAGTTCACCTCTTGGCTGGGAGCGACGCTAACCGGGAACCTGGGAGTCTCGCTGTCCAGCCAGAAGCCCGTAGCAGGCATGATCGCCCAGGCGCTGCCGGTGACGCTCGAGCTGGGCATCATGGCGCTCGCGATCGGCGTGCTTCTCGGCGTCTTCTTCGGCGTCGCCGGGGCTCTCAGGCCCGGCCACATCGGTGATCTCGCCGGCCAGGCGCTGGCGCTCGTCGGCCTTGCTGTGCCGAGCTTTGTGCTCGGCACAGCTCTGGTCACGTTCATGTCCTCGACGTTTCATTACTTCCCCTCATCGGAGAGCTACGCGGGGCTCTTCGCCAACACCTGGCTGAACCTCCAGCAGATCTTCTTTCCCGCCTGCGTGCTCGGAGTCGGGATCGCGGCCGCGATCATGCGGACCACCCGTGCGGCGGTGCTCGAGATCAACACCCAGAACTTTGTGCGGACCGCGCGAGGAAAGGGCGTCTCCGAGCGCGCCGTCGTCTGGCGGCATCTGCTCCTGAACGCGCTGGTTCCGATCGTGACAATGTCTGGCATTCAGCTCGGCTATCTGCTGGGCGGCACGGTCATCATCGAGGAGATCTTCGTCCTGCCGGGACTTGGCCGCATGCTGGTGACCGCGATCAACAACCGCGACTTCCCGGTCGTTCAAAGTGTCACGATGCTGTTCGCCGCGGGCTTCGTGGTGATCAACATGCTCACCGACGTGTTCAGCGCCGTGATCGACCCGCGCAGCAAGGACCGCTGAGCGGCCAGCCATGAGCAGCTTGCAGCAACGGGAGGCCGCCGGCGGCCCGCAGCGCGAGCTCGCGGTGGGCGCCTCTGCACACCGCCGGTCCAAAGCGCAGCTCCTGCGTGCGCTCTGGATATCCAAGAGCGGGCGAGCAGGGCTGATTCTCGTGAGCCTCGTCGTGCTCGGTGCGCTCGTCAGTGTCGCCGGCCTGAGCCCGCACAATCCGCAGGCCCAGAGCACTTCGCAGGTGCTCAAGGGCCCCAGCCTCAACCATCTGCTCGGCACCGACCAGTTCGGCCGGGACATCTTCTCGCTCATTCTTGAGGCGATGGGCGTCTCGCTCGAGATAGCGTGCATCGCCACGCTGATCGCGGGCGTGCTCGGCACGCTTGGCGGGATCGCCGCTGGGTACCTAGGCGGGTTCGCCTCGACAGTGATCCTCCGTGCGGCCGACGTGATCTTCGCGATCCCGGCGATCCTGCTGGCCCTGGCGATTGTCGCCGCGCTCGGGCCGGGCATCATGAACAGCGCGCTGGCCATCGGCATCGGTTACATCCCAATCTTCGTCCGCGTGGTGCGCGCCCCTGTGCTTTCGCTGCGCAGCGCGGACTTCGTCGGGGCGGCCCGTGTGCTTGGGTTTTCGCGCTCACGGGTCCTGCTACACCACATCCTGCCGAACGTGTATGGCGTTGTCGCTGTACAGGTGAGCCTGGCGCTGGCCTGGGGAATCCTGGCCGAGGCGAGCCTCAGCTTTCTCGGGCTCGGGCCGCCGCCGCCGACCGCATCGCTTGGCGAGATGGTCTACAGCGCCACGTCTCTGTCCGGAATCGCGTGGTGGACACTCGCCGGCCCGTCGGCAGCGATCGTGCTGGCTGTGTTGGGCTTCAACCTGCTCGGCGACGGGTTCCGTGATGCGACGGACCCCCGCACCAGGAGAAGTTGATGCTGAAGGTGATCGGCATGATCTCGGGAACCTCGTTTGACGCGATCGAGGCGCTGGCTGTGGAGCTCGAGCTCGACGGCGAGCGCCTGACCGCGGACCTACTGGCGCACAGCTCAACGCCGTATCCGGAGGAGCTCAGGGCGGCGCTGGCGGTCATGCTGCCGCCTGCTGCCACCACGCTCGAGCAGGTCTGCCGAGCCGATGCCGCGATCGGCCAGCATTTCGCGCTGGCTGCCGAGGAGACGGCCACTGCCGCTTTCGGGGAGCCGGCAGATGTGATCGCCTCCCACGGCCAGACGGTCTTTCACTGGGTTGTGGGCAGCCGCGCCATGAACACGCTCCAGCTTGGCCAGGCGGCGTTCATCGCTGAGCTCACCGGGTCGACCGTGGTCCACGACCTGCGCGTGCGGGATATCGCTGCGGGTGGGCAGGGGGCCCCGCTGGCGAGCCTTATCGACGTGCTGCTGCTGGCGGATGGCGCCGCTCACGTTCGGGGCGTGCTCAACCTCGGCGGGATCGCCAACGTGACCATCATTGCGCCGGGCCGCGCGCCCATCGCCTTCGACACTGGCCCCGCCAACGCGCTGATCGACGCCGCCATCAGCTGGCGTACGCAGGGGCGCGAGACCTACGACCGCGACGGTGTCACCGCTGCCCGTGGCACGGTCGACGAGCCGCTCTTCCGCGCGCTGATGGCCGAGCCGTACTACCAGCTCACCCCGCCCAAGTCCACCGGCAAGGAGCTGTTTCACCTCGAGTACCTGCGGCGGCACATCGGCGATCGTGAGATTGCGACAGGCGACCTTCTGGCGACCCTCACCGCCGTGTCCGCGCAGACTGTGGCTACGGCGCTGGGGGGCTATGGTGTCACCGAGGTGGTCGCTGCGGGCGGCGGCACGCGCAACCCGGCGCTGATGGACGCGATCGCACAGCGCATGCCGCGCGCGCGGATCGTCACGACCGATACCTACGGCGTGGCTGAGGCCGCCAAGGAGGCGCTCGCCATGGCCGTGATCGGCTTTCTCACCGTTCACGGCCTGCCAGGCGTGGTCGCATCCTGCACCGGCGCTCGTCGTGCTGTGGTGCTCGGCTCGATCGTTCCCGGCCTGAAACCGCTGACGTTGTCGGCAGGCGCTCGCTCCCCGTCACGTCTGGTCGTGCGCACGCCGCTGTTTGCCACTACAGCAAGCGAGCGCGCATGAGCTCCGGATCGCCGGTGCTATCGATCGGCGCGCTGGAGGTCGGTGTACGCCGGCGGCGCGGATCCCAGGCGATCGTGCGTGGCGTGAGCCTGAGCGTCGCGGCGGGCGAGAAGGTCGGGATTGTGGGAGAGAGCGGCTCTGGCAAGTCGCTGACGATGCTCGCGGTGCTGGGACTGCTGCCGCCCGGGCTTGACATACTCGCTGGTCGGGTTGAGTTCGCAGGCGAGGATCTGACCAAGGCCGCCCCTGTGCGGCTGCGACAGATCCGGGGCGCCGGCGTGGCGATGGTCTACCAGGACCCGATGCGGTCGCTGAATCCCCTGCTGCGAGTCGGCTACCAGATCGTCGAGGCGCTCAGAGCGCACGGCTATGACGCTCGCGACGCGCGCCGCCGCACGACTGAGGTGCTCGGCATGGTCGGACTCGCTGACGTCGAACGCGTGTCCGGGTCGTTCCCGCATGAGCTGTCGGGAGGGATGCTGCAGCGGGCCATGATCGCCATGGCTCTTGCCGCCTCGCCGAAGCTGCTCATCGCCGACGAGCCGACGACTGCGCTGGACGTGACCATCCAGCAGCAGATCCTCGAGCTGGTCGCCTCGCTGCAGGCGCAGACCGGGATGGCGGTGGTGTGGGTGAGCCACGACCTTGGCGTCGTCGCCCAGCTCGTCGACAGGGTTGCCGTGATGTACGCCGGCCGCATCGTCGAGCTGGCGACCACGCGCAGGATCTTCCAGCGTCCGTCGCATCCCTACACCGCGGCGCTCTTGGGCTCGCTGCCGCGTCCCGGCACCCAGCATCGGGGTACCCTGCAGCAGATCGGCGGCCGCCCGCCCGACCCGGCCAGCGCCGAGCAGGGCTGCCCGTTCCGGCCGCGTTGCAAGTACGCCACTGAGCGCTGCGCGGCGGAGCCGGTCCTGTCGGTCCGCGGCGCCGAGCAACAGGCCGCCTGCTGGCTCGAGCCAGGGTCGTGGAGCACATGATCCTCGGTACCGACCAGCTGTCCAAGGTCTACCGCGGACGTGGCGGCCGGCCGCCTGTGCATGCACTGTCGGGAGTCAGCATCGCGCTCGAGGCTGGGAGCACGCTGGGCATCGTCGGTGAGAGCGGCTGCGGCAAATCGACATTGGCGCGTCTGCTCGCCGGCCTGGAGTCTCCGACCGCGGGCAGCATCTCGCTTGCTGGTGCCACGCTTGACTCGCACACCTCCCCACCCTCGCGCGAGCGCGCGCGGCTGATCCAGCTGGTCTTTCAGGATCCACACTCCTCGCTCAACCCGCGGCTGACTGTCGAACAGGCGATCGGGGAAGTGCTGAGGGTGCACGCGCTGGTCGAACGTCGGCGTGTGCATGACCGGGTAGCCGAGCTGCTCGAGATGGTGGCGCTCCCTGAGCGCTTCGTCACCCGCCACCCGCATGAGCTGTCCGGGGGCCAGGCGCAGCGAGTTGCCATTGCCCGCGCGCTCGCCGCCCAGCCACAGATCCTGGTGCTCGATGAGCCCACGTCGGCGCTGGACGTGTCGGTGCGGGCCGAGATCATGAACCTGCTCGTGCGCCTTCAGGACGAGCTTCAACTTGGCTACGTGTTCATCAGCCATGACCTTGCGATGGTCAGGCACATCAGCGACGAGATTGTCGTGATGTACCTCGGTAAGATTGTCGAGCAGGGGCCGTATCAGCGGGTGCTCGACGCGCCACTGCACCCATACACCCGCGCCCTGGCGGCCGCTGTTCCGGTGGCCGACCCGGATCTGGCCGGCCAGCCGCCGGCCAGGCTGCCGGCCGCCCAGGCAGCCGCGTCAACCGGCGCCGCCGAGGCTGGCTGCCAGTACGAGCCGCGCTGCCCCCTTGCCGAAGCAATCTGCCGCCAGTCGGAGCCGGTGCTGCGCTGCCTGGACGGCAGTCACGCGGCAGCCTGCCACGTCGCCGCTGGCCCGGCGCGCCTGACCGGCACCCGCGGCGGGTGAGGCCCGTGTCCGCTGGCTGAACGCTCCGGGTTTCTGGATCACGGACCGAGTTCAGAGATTCTTTCACAGAATCTTGTGAAGTTTTCACGATTCTGGTAGCGTGCATACACATGACCACGCGTGAGCGCCGGACCGAGATTCAGGCTCTGGTGGCTCAGCGCGGGAAGGTGCGGATTTCTGAGCTGGCGGAGCATTTCGAGGTCTCGGAGATGACCATCCGCCGGGACCTGGAAACGCTCGAGTCCGCTGGGCTCACAAGGCGCGTGATCGGCGGTGCGATCTCCACTGTGAGCCGCAGCTATGAGCCGCCGTTCGCGAGCCGGGTGGTGGAGGCGCAGGAGGCTAAAAGGGCTATCGCTGAGGCGGCATCTGCGTACGTGGAATTCGGTGAGACCGCGATCCTCGACGTGGGCAGTACGGCGCTGGAGCTCGCGCGGGTGCTGCGCAACCGGGCTGGCCTGACGGTGATCACGGCGAATGTCCGCGCTGCGGTTGAGCTCTCCAGCGAGCCCAGCATGCGCGTGATCCTGTGCGGCGGAGAGGTCAGACCGGGCGAGCTCAGCCTGATCGGGGCGGGACCCGAGCGCACGTTCGCTGAGCTCAATTGCGATGTGCTGTTCCTTGGCGTCGGTGGCGTCCACCCGGAGAAGGGCTTCACCGAGTACAGCCTTGACGACGCGCGCATCAAGCGCGCGGCGATAGCTGCCTCGACGCGCTGCGTCGCGCTGGCTGATGCATCCAAGCTCGAGCGGATCTGTCTCGCGACGGTGGCGCCGCTCACCACCGCCGACGTGTTGATCTCCGACGCGCCGCCCGATCATCCGACACTCGAGGCCGCCCGTGAGGCGGGCGTCGAAGTTGTCACGGTAACACCCCTGGAGGCCTGAATGAGCACCCGCTTCGACCGTATCTTCGATCGCCCCAAGCCGTTGATCGCGATGGTGCACGTGCCGCCTCTGCCCGGAACACCACTGTACGACGCTGCCGCTGGTGTCGGGGGCCTGGTCAGCTCGGTCAAGCGCGATCTCGAGATCCTGATCGAGGCGGGCTTTGACGGCTTTCTCTTCTGCAATGAAGGCGATCGCCCATACGAGCTGCGCGCGGGCCCGGAGTCGGCTGCGGTGATGACGCGGGTCGTGACCGAGTGCATGCCGTACGGTCACCCGTTCGGCGTCGACTTCCTGTGGGACGCTCGCTGCGCGCTGGCGATCGGCGTCGCGACAGGTGCGCGCTTCATGCGGGAGGTGCTGACTGGCGCCTGGGAGTCTGACATGGGCCTGTGGCAGGGCGACGCCGCGCATGTGCTACGCGAGCGCCGGCGCTTGGACGTGGATGAGCTCGCGGTCTTCATGAACATCACACCGGAGTTCGCCTCGCCCATCGGCCGGCGCACGGCGGCGCAGGTCGCCCGGTCGGCGGTGGTCTCCAGCTTGGCCGACGCGATTCTCGTATCGGGGCCGATGGCCGGCGCCGACCCCGGACGGGATCTGCTCGAGGAGGTGCGCGAGGCGGTCCCGGAGGAGGTTCCGGTGCTGCTCAACACCGGCGCCAAGGCGGACACGATCGCGGATTACCTGCGTGTCGCTGACGGTTGCATCGTTGGCAGCGACCTGAAGGTGGACGGTTACACCTGGAATCCGGTCGATCGCGAGCGTGCCGTTCGCTTCGTCGACGAGGCACGCGCAGTCGGGATCGCCTGACCGGATGCTGATCGGGATCGACATCGGCTCGTCAGGCGTCAAGGCTGCCCTGGTTGACGGTAGCGCTGGGGTGCTCGCCACGGCCCGCCGTGAGGTCGAGCTTTACTCCCCGGCGCCAGGGTGGGCCGAAGCCGATCCCGATCAATGGTGGCGCGGCGTCTGCGGGACGGTCCGCGAGCTGCTCGCTGACCCGCATGCCAGCCCGGCGGCAGTGGATGCGGTCGCCTGCTCGGGGATGGTGCCTGCCGTTCTCGCGCTCGACGCGCACGGTACACCGCTGCGCCGCGCCATCCTGCAGAACGACGCGCGGGCGACCGCGGAGATCGACGAGCTCGGCCCGCTGCTTAGCGACCTGGACCTGGTGCAGCTGACCGGCTCGGCGCTGACGCAGCAGTCCGTGGCTCCGACGCTCAGGTGGATCTCCCGCCACGAGCCAGAGGTGTTCGAGCGCACAGGGATGATCGCCGGATCCTACGACTGGGTGGCCCGCCAGCTCGGCGCTGAGCCACACGTGGAACGCAACTGGGCGATCGAGAGCGGCCTCTACAGCCTCGACGGTCAGCTGTTCGAGCCACTTCTGGAGCGCACTGGGATCGACGCCCAGCTGTTGCCTCCGGTTCGCGACCCGGCTGCAGTCGTCGGCGCGGTCAGCGGCAAGGCTGGCCGGCAGACCGGCCTGCGTGTCGGCACGCCGATCGTCGTCGGTGGCGCCGACCACGTGCTCTCCGCCTACGGCGCCGGCCTGCTGTCGGCGGGCGACTGGCTGGTCAAGCTCGGTGGCGCCGGCGACATCCTGGTGGTCACCGAGGATGCGATCGTCGACTCGCGCCTGTACCTGGACGCGCATCCAGCCGGCCACTGGCTGCCGAACGGCTGCATGGCCACCAGCGGCAGCCTCGTGCGCTGGCTGGCCGCCCTGTCGGGCGGCGACACGCCCCTAGCCGAACTTGATGCGGAGGCCGGGGCCACGCCACCCGGCGCGGGTGGCGTGATCTGCCTGCCCTACTTTCTCGGGGAGAAGTCGCCGCTTCAGGATCCGCGGCTGCGCGGGGCTTTTGTTGGACTGCACCTCGGGCACAGTCGCGCCCACCTGCATCGGGCCGCGCTCGAGGCGGTTGCGTTTGGGTTCCGCCATCACGTCGAAGTCTTCGGCGAGTGCGGCGTCACGCTCGGAGGCGCGCGGGTGACCAACGGCGGCAGTGAGTCGCGGTTGTGGAAGCAGATCCTCGCCGACGTCCTGGGCGTTCCGCTGCAGCCGGTGCTGCACCATCCCGGCGCAGCCTTTGGCGCCGCGCTGGCAGCTGGCGTCGGCAGTGGCAGCGTTCCCGGCTGGGGGGCGGTCGCGCCGCTGGTCGAGCTCGGCGAGGACTACGAGCCGCGCGACCGCTACCGCGAGCTCTACGACGAGCACTACGCGCTCTACCGCGATCTCGGCACAGCGCTCGCGCCGGTGTCACACCGCCTGTCGGCGGAGGTCGCGTGATGAGTCACCCGTCGGGCGCACATATGGGTCAGGCACCCCGTGGGCAAGCCGGAACGGAGATCAGCAACCGCATGCCAGTGGCTGTGATCACCGGTGGCGCGTCGGGGATCGGCGCTGCCATCGCTCGCGAGCTCGGCTCGCGCGGCTACTTTGTCGTCGTCACCGACCTGGATGAATCCGCTTGCGCAGCGGTAGCAGGCGGGCTCGCTCACGCGGTCAGCCGCAGGCTTGACGTGACCGACGCGACTGCGGCCACTGAGGTAGCGGAGTCAGTGTTCGCCGCCCATGGCCGCCTCGACGTCTGGGTTTCCAACGCCGGGATCTCGCACATGACGCCGTTCACCGAGGTGACTCTCAAGGACCTCGATCGCACGCTCGCGATCAACCTCAAAGGTGTGTTCGTGTGCGGGCAGGCCGCCGCCCGCGTGATGCGCAGGTCCGGTCGCGGCGGAACCATCATCAACACCGCCTCGATGGCGGGCAAGCAGGGACGGGTGCCCTACCTGTCTGACTACGTGGCGTCGAAGTTCGGGGTCGTCGGGCTCACGCAGGCCATGGCATTCGAGCTGGCCGCAGACGGGATCCGGGTCAACAGCGTCTGTCCCGGTTACGTGGCCACGCCGATGCAGGACCGAGAACTCGCCTGGGAAGGCGCGCTGCGCGGGGTTTCCGCGCAGCAGGTCCAGGCGATGTGGATAGCTGACACGCCAATGGGGAGACTCGAGACTGCAGAAGATGTGGCGCGGGTTGTTGCCTTCCTTGCTGGATCGGACGCCGGCTTTATCACCGGGGAGGCCATTGCGGTAAATGGAGGAGCATTCATGGACTGAGTCCGCCGCGCGCGGCTGGATATCAGTCAGAAAGGGGTAACTACAGATGGCAAGTCAACAGACAACCACTGCCTCCGGGCCGGGGGGCGGCCCGACACTGTTCACGCGCAACGCCACCGGCCTTGTCCGTGAGCTGAGCGCGTTTGACGCGTTCAACCTCGTGTTCTCAGCGGTGCTCATCCCGGTGGGCATCACCGAGGTGATGGGGTTCGCGCCACAATTCTGGCCGCACGCTAACCTGTTCCTCGCGTTTCTGATCGCTACGCCGCTGGTCGCCTGCTTCGGGCTCGTGTACCTCTACTTCACGAGCCTGATGCCACGGTCGGGCGGTGACTACGTGTGGGTTTCGAGGACGCTCCACCCGTTCCTGGGCTTCGTCGTCAACTTTTCGCTGACCTTTGTGTTTCTCACCTGGGTGGCGTTCAATTTCACATTCATGCTCTCGATCGTGCTGCCGGCGGTGGGGTACGTAGCGGGGATTCATGCCAGCTGGGTGACAGCTCCGTCGCATGGCGAGATGATGCTGATCGCCACCATACTGACGGTGATCTTCACTGCCGTGATGGTGGTTGGCGTCAGGTCGGTCGCGCGGTACATGAAGGTGACCTTCGTGATCGTCTGGGTGGGGATGGCGATCTGGCTGCTGCTGATGTTGTTCGGCAGCCACAGCGGGTTCGTGACTCGCTGGGATCACGGCGCCGGGGCAAGCTACGCCGCGATCATCAGCAGCGCCAGCAGGTACGGGTTCCACGTCGGCGGCGGCATCGCTCTGGGCGCGACCATCGCCGCGATGGTGTACTGCTTTCAGGTCTACACCGGCTTCCAGTGGACCGGTTACTTCGCAGGCGAGATCAAGAACGCACGGCGAACAGCCGTCACCTCGATCGTCGGTGGCTTGCTCGCGTCGGCTGTGATCTACTGCATCGCTTCGCTGCTCGTCTACAAGTACTTCGGCTTCAAGTTCTTCGGGTCGCTGGTGTACCTGGGCCTGGGCGGCGGCACGAGCCACTACACGCTCGGGTTCGCTCCGTACCTGCCCCAGATGGTTAAGTTCCTGCCAGGCGGACAGGTGCTCCAGGTGGTCGTCGTGGCGTGCTTCTTGCTGGCGATCTTCTGGTGGACGCCCACGGGCTTTTTGCTTGGCACCCGCAACCTGTTCGCGTGGTCGTTTGACCGTCTCGCGCCCACGCGCGTGACTGATGTCTCGGACCGCTTCCACACGCCGGTTATCGCAACCGTGATCATCGGCCTGGTCGTGGAGCTGCTCAACTACCTGAACATCTACCAGGGGTTGGGGGCGTTTTTGCTGAACGTGATCGTGATCATGGGGCTGGCCTTCATCGTGGTCTCGATCGCGGCGGGCGCGGTGCCGTACCGCCGCCCGGCGATGCACGCCGAGGCACCCGCGTGGTCGCGGGCAACGATCCTGGGGGTGCCGGCGATCACGCTGCTGTCGGTGGTCTCGGCGCTCTCCTGGGCGTTCGTGATCTTCGAGGCGCTCAACACTGGGTTCGGCGGCGCGCTGGGCTGGGGACCGATGATCAAGGTGTTCGTAGCACCGATCATCGCCGCGGTCTGGTACGTCGGTGTTTCGGCCTACCGGCGAAGCCAGGGTATCTCCCTGGCTAACACGTTCAGGGAGATCCCGCCCGAATGAGCGCCGGGCTCACCGAGGAGGGGCCACGGCTGGTCGCCTGCGCCGATGCTGCCGGGCTGGTCCTGCGCCTGTTCGGTGGAGTCGCAATCTGGCTGCGCTCCACCGAGCAGACCCGCCAGGCACTCGGACGCGACTACGCCGACCTCGACTTCGTTGCCCACAAGAGCAGCTCGCGCCAGCTGCGCGAGCTGCTCGAGCGCGAGGCATACGTGCCGGAGCGCGTGTTCAACGCAACCCACGGGGCGAGCCGGCTGCTCTACCACGCCCCCGACCAGAGCTTCCACATCGACGTATTCCTCGACCAGTTCGAAATGTCCCACCGGCTCAACCTCGGCCGGCGCCTGGACACCGAACAGGTCTGTCTCCCGGCCGCTGAGCTGCTGCTTGCCAAGCTGCAGGTGGCGGAGATCAATCGCAAGGATCTGAGCGACACCGCCATGATCCTGCTCGACCACCAACCGGCGGACGCCGATGGGCCGGGCTTGCTCAACGTCGCCGCGGTGAGCGTCGCGTGCTCGGCCGACTGGGGGCTCTTCACCACGGTCACCGACAACCTCGCAGCGCTGGCGGACATCGCCGGAGAGCTGCCGATCGGCGCCGATCAGCTCGAGACCATGACGGAGCGCGCCGAGAGTCTGCGGGAACGCCTGGAATGGGAGCCGAAGTCGGCTGCCTGGAAGCTCAGAGCGCGGATTGGCCGGCGCAAGCGATGGTACGAGGTGCCCGAGGAGGTCACGCGTTGAGCCTCAAGGTCTACTACGCCTCGGACATCCACGGCTCTGACCGGCTGTGGCGGAAGTTCGTCAACGCCGGCGCCTTTTACGAGGTGGATGTGCTGGTCATGGGCGGCGACATCACCGGCAAGGCGGTCGTCCCCATCATCCGCTCGCAGGATGGCCTGCGGGTGCCCGAGATGATCGGCGACAGGGTTGCGTCCGACACCGAATTGGGGGCGCTCGAGACACAGATCCGCAACCGCGGCTTCTACCCCTACCTGACCACCGACGACGAGCTCGCCGAGGCGCACGGCGACCCGGCGGCCGTGACGGCGCTATTCAACCGCGCCATGGCAGACAGCGTGAGGCGCTGGCTGCAGCTCGCCGAAGAGCGCCTGCAAGGGACCGGCGCCAGGCTCTATGTGATGCTCGGCAACGACGACGAGCCGGAGCTGCAGGAGGTGCTCGACGCTTCCCCGCTGCACGTCAGCTGCGAGGACCTGGCCGTTGACCTGGGCGAAGAGATCCAGATGCTCTCGTGCGGGCACGCTAACCCCACGCCCTGGAACTCCCCGCGGGAGATGCCCGAGGCTGCCCTTGCCGAGCATCTCGAGCGGCTGGTTGCTGACCTTAAGGATCCGTCCCACAGCATCTTCAACCTACACGTTCCCCCCAAGGGCACCGCACTCGACCAGGCGCCCGAGCTCGATCAGTCGCTCAAGCCAGTGGTGCGTGGTGGTGCTATCGCGATGGCACCCGCGGGCTCCGCTTCGGTCCGTGCCCTGATCGAGCGCTACCAGCCGCTGGTTGCCCTGCACGGTCACATCCATGAATCGCGCGGGATGACCAAGATCGGCAGGACCGTCTGCATCAACCCCGGCAGCGAGTACGCCGACGGCGTCCTGCACGGCGCGCTGCTGGTGCTGGACCGCAAGAAGGGGTTGCGCAACCACCAGCTCGTGTCCGGCTGATATGGCGCGGCGCCATGCGCCACACTTATGGTCATGCCCGGCCTGCTTGACCAGCGCCCGCTTGATCTCCGCGCAGCCGAGGATCGACTCAGCGAGCTCGCCACCCGCGGCCGTCAGCTGCTGGGGATAGGGCTCTTGCTCTCGGTTCTCTGCGCTTTGATGGTCGCCGCCAGCCCGTCCGGACCGGGAGTGCCGGTGGGACTCGGAGCCGTCGCCGCGTTTGCTCTTGCTGGCCTCGCGCGCTCAGACCGCCGGCGGATGCTCGTACGGCTAGTGGCTCAAGGAGACGCGCTCACGATTGGCGCTGTGCGGGCTCACGCAGACCAGCTCGCGACTCCCCGCGAGCGTGGCCGCCTGGCCCGTGGCCTGCGCTTGGCTGTCAGATCGCTCGAGCCCAACGCCAGGATCCAGTTGATGGTTGACGCAGCCCGTGTCGACGACTTTGCCCACCGGCTGATCTGGCTCGCTGAAGCAGTCGCCGACAGGCGAGCGAGGTTCAGCCCGCAAGCGCTCGCCCTGTGCGGTCAGCTCCTGCATGACCCGATGCGATCGCCGCTCTGCAACCCGCACGTGCCTGAGCGTGAGCTGGCACGGGTGCTTGACCTCGTCGAGCAGGGATGCACCTGGCCATCGCCAGTGTCCGCAGCCCCCGCCGCAGGCGCATACGCTCGATAGGACGTGGCCGGTGCCGCATCCCTGCGGGTTCGGCCACAATCCACAATCAAGACAACCACTCTGCCGGGCGAGCTGTGCCAAGTTTGCCGCGGTCGCGTATCGGCTCCGGCGGGAGGAGCGGTAAGGATCCATCCGAAAACGGGGTCTTGTTCAACCCGTCGCTGATCTGGTTTCCATTCGGCAAGCGGAGGGCCACCGACATCACCTTTCCGCTTGCGCCGACCTTTGAGACCCATGGGATCGACTTCATCCACGGCGAGGCAACGCAGCTCGATATCGCAGGCAAGAAGGTTGTGACGAGCGCCGGCACCTACGGCTACGACTACCTCGTCATCGCTACCGGCTACCGCAACGACTACGCCGTTGTGCCCGGGCTCGGGCCGAGCGGCAACGCCCACTGATGGCAGCGCCATCCAGTGCCTGACCCCGCCAGCTTGTTGATCGGCACGCCCCAGGCGGTCTCGGTCGCGGTCGGCGCTGGACTGATCATGGTCGTGGACTACCGGATCCTGCTTGTCCTGATCGCCGCCGTCTTTGCCGCATGCGCGCTCTGGCTGCTCGCGCGCCCGCAGTAGCGCCCGGCCTTCTTCGAGGCAGCTGCCGCGACCACCGCCGAGGCGGCCGGCGTCTCAGGGTGACGCTGGGGCACGGAGCGAGTCGTCCGGCGCGAGCGCGAGCTCAAGGAACGCGGCGGCGGCCGCGGGCAGTGGCCGGTCGCGGTGGATCAGCCCGATCGGGCGCGTGATCGCCGGCGCCAGCGAGCGCACGACGGCGCCGCGTCGCGCCGCTTCTTCGGCCTGCGTGTCGGGCAGCAGGGCGGCGCCCGCGCCGGCCAGCACCAGCGGGATGACCGACTCGCGCGCAGCTGTCTCGACGGCGATCTCGGGCGCGACCCCGATTGCCCCAAGCGCCTGCTCGAGCAGCGTGCGCGTAGAGGTCCCCTGCGGGCTCACGATGAACTGCAGGCGGGATAGCTCGGCGCGTGACAGCGCTCTGCCTGAGTTGCTCGCGGTTCCTGGAGGGAGGACGAGCAGCAGCTCCTGCAGGCCCAGCTCGCGCACGACCAGACCTGCGCTCGCCTGCGTCAGGTGAGCGGCGCCGAGCTCGCAGGCGCCGCTCTGCACGAGCGACGCGACGCCATCGGCACTGCCGGGCTCGATAATGCTGATCCGCACCCCTGGATGGGCGGCACGGAAGCGCCCGACCAGGCCGGCGATCGGCGTTGCGGCCAGGGTTGACAGCGTCGCCACGTGGACCGACCCGGTGGTGAGCTCGGCTACGCCGGCGATCGCCGCCCGCGCCTCCTCGGCGGCTTGAAGTAGCCGTTGTGCAGGTCCAAACAGTGCGGCCCCGGCGTCCGAGAGTCTCATCCGACCGCCGGTCCGGTCAAAGAGCTCGACGCCGAGCTCCTGCTCGAGGCTGCGCAGGGCCTGCGAGAGCGACGGCTGGGCGATGTGGAGCCTGCCGGCCGCACGCGTGACGCTCTCACTCTCGGTGATCGCCAGGAAATACCGCAGCCGCCGCTCGTCCATAGGTACATCCTATGAGATACATGCGTAAGATCTCCTTGACCTATACCTTCGGTTTACCTGAAATGGGTCTCGCCCGATGAACCCCAAGCGCGCCCGCATCACCCGCAAGCTCCGAGCAGGACCCCACCACCACGCTCGCGCCCGCGCGCAGGCGAACTTCGTGCACGCGGTCAGCGAATACGACCACCGTTTCTGGATTGCGACCGTCGCGACCGGTGTCGCCGCTGGCGTTGGCGCGATCCTGATGATGGCCGTGCTCCGCACGGTGCAACACGTGGCGTTTGGCTACGATCACGGCACGTACTCGGCTGCCGCCGCCGCTCGCAGCGACCTCAGGCGCTTAGTTGTGCTGGCGGCCGGGGGCCTGCTTGCGGGGACCGGTTACATGTTCCTGCGCAAGGTCCTTGGCGGGACCGGCGGTGAGCCAACGCGCTCGGTCTGGACGGGCAAGGACAACATGGCGGTCGGGCGCACGGCTGTGACCGGTGTGCTGCAGGAGGCATACATCGGCCTCGGCGGCTCGATCGGCAGAGAGGCCGCGCCACAGCATTTTGGGGCCGCCTTTGGCTCGTTCTTCTCCAAGCGGCTCGGCCTGCCGCGTGAGCAGCGTCTGCTGTTGATCGCCTGCGGAGCGGGTGCCGGCGTGGGCGCGGTGTATAACGTGCCGCTGGCCGGCGCGCTGTTCGCGGCTGAGCTCTACCTCGGCTCGATCACCCTGACGACGGTGGTGCCGGCCGTGATATGCGCGACGGTGGCGACCCTGGTCGGCTGGATCACGCTGCCGACCCACTCGATCTACCAAGTCACCCTGCCGGCGTCTCCCGATGCCTCGAGCATCGTGTTTGCAGTCATCGCGGGGCCGATCATCGGCCTGGCGACGGCCGCCTTCGTGAAGGCCGTTGGCTGGGCTAACGAGACGCGCCCCACCGGCGGCCCCGCG
>JAJYHG010000012.1 GCA_021784895.1 Actinomycetes bacterium | reverse complement strand
CGCTCGTTCAGCTCAGCAGCCAAGCACCGGAACCTCTCACCAATCGCGGCCTCATCGATCACACCACACGATTCGACCCCAACCAGACAGCACCTGCAAGCTTATTTATCTACAAGCCCTAAAGCGGGCTCGTCGTCGTTTCGGATGGGTTAGGTGGTGACGGGGCCGGCGTTCAGCTTGCCGACGATCAGGTAGATCATCGTGATGAAGTTGCGGTTGGTGCGGTACGCGCGAGCGCGGTGTTTGGCGGCCTGGCTCAGTGAGCCCAGGCCCTCCAGCAGCCCGTTTGACACGCAGCTGAGATGCCAGCGCACCACCTCAAGCCAGTGATCCTCGAGCATCCGGGCGAACTTCTGCAGCGGCTCGAACGCCGACGCGTCGACCGCGGTGATCCAGCGGCGCAGGTACTCCGCGGCGGTGTCGGGATCATCAAGCTCATAGAAGCTGCCTGACTGCTGGGAGAGCGTGTACGCGCGTACCGTCTCAAGTGGCTGCGCGAGCAGCTCATCGAGGAGATCGCGCTGGCGGTCAGTCAGGTTCCGGGGTCGCCCTGACCACATGTACCGCGTGTTCTCGCGCAGGTCGCGGTGGTGCTTTGACTGCTCGCGGCGGACCTCATCAACAGCCTTTGAGAGATGCGAGTTCAGGTGGTAGCGGTCGAATGCGATCTCCGCGTTCGACCGCTGCATGAGGGGCCCCTTCAGGAACGCCCCGGACATGCCGAGGTGTTGGATCGCGACGCGAGCGGAGTGTCGCCCGAGGGAATGGTGAGCCTCTGGGTTTGCTGGGACAGATCTGGTCTGTGGCGGAGGACTCGCCCCGGGGCATTTGATTAACGAGACTTGAGCGTTCCGTAACTGTGCTACTGTGCGATTATGGAACTTGCTGGTTCCGTAAGTGCGGGCAGACACGGGCCGCGGGCAGCCCGCCTACAACACGCTCAAGGGAGGCACGACAACGGTGATGATCGATTCCTCTAGCACTCGGCCGACGGGGAGGCCGAGAGACGCCCGGACGGACCGGGCGATCGTCAGCGCGGCGCTTGAGTTGATGGCCGAGCGTGGGGTACATGCCGTTCGGATGGATGATGTTGCACAGCGCGCTGGGGTGGGTAAGGCCGCGATGTACCGGCGGTACCGCTCGAAGGATGAGATGGTCATCGATGCGGTCGCCACGCTCGTGAATGAGATCGAGATCCCCGACACGGGGTCGACGCGCACCGATCTGATGGCGTTTATGGGTCAAGCGGTGGAGCTCTATAGCGGTTCGCTGGCAGCGCAGCTGATGCCCACGGTCGTGGAGGAGATGCGCCGCAATACGGGGCTTGCGAGCACGGTCCGAGACGGGTTCTTGGCGAGGAGACGGGCTGCGTTGCGCGCGGTCCTTGACGCCGGGATTCGACGCGGCGATCTCAGCCACGACCTCGACGTTGAACTGGTGCTCGACATTTTCGGCGGAACCATTTTTTACCGGCTGTTGATTACCGGCGGAGCGATTGATGAGCACCTTGCCGAAGGTGTCGTCGAGCTGATCTTGCGGGGATTCGCGCCAACCATGGCGGCCGTCCCGCGTCAAACCAGAACGAAGGACGAACGTAAATGAAGATCCACCCAATCCAGACCGGAACGGTCGCGATCAAGACCCGACAAGTCCATGGCACCGGGCATGGCGTGCGCCGTCAGCTCAACATGCTCGTCGATCGCGAGTGGACAGAGCCGCTCCCGATCTACGCGTTCGCGATCGAGCACCCGGAAGGCGTGATCGTCGTCGACACGGGCGAGACCGCACGCACGTCTGAGCCCGGCTACCTTCCCCGCTGGCATCCCTTCTACCGGTATGGCGTCCGCCAGTGGGTTGCGCCGGAGCAGGAGATCGGACCTCAGCTGCAAAACCTCGGGATCCGTCCAAACGACGTGCGGTGGGTTGTGATGACCCACATGCACACCGATCACGCCGGCGGTCTGCACCACTTCCCCGACACCGAGATCCTCGTCTCGCGCGGCGACCAGATGATTTCCTCCGGGCTACGCGGTCGCTTGCGTGGCTACCTCAACAACCGTCTGCCGAGTTGGTTTGACCCGACGATCGTTGACCTGCGCACAGAGGCGTTCGGACCATTTCCCCAGAGCCTGCGCCTCACACAGGCAGGCGACGTGACGATCGTGCCACTGCACGGACACACGCCCGGGCAGATCGGCGTCGTCGTCGAAGACGGAGACCACTCCGTGATGATCGCCGGTGACAGCTCATACACCGAGCAGCTGATGCTGCGAGGAATCATCGACGGGGTTTCCCCGCAAGAGGACATTGCGAAGCTCACGCACCAGCGGATCCGCGCATTCGCCGCCCAGACCCCCACCGTCTACCTCGTGGCTCACGACCCCGACGTACCCGCACGCCTCGCCGAGCGCCGGTTTACCGAGATCACACCGAAAGACGCGGCGGCCGCGGGCTCGAGATAGTAGTACTTTGGTAGTTGTGGTGTAGGAGTTTGTGGCTGTCGCGGCGAACCATTCTCGTGGTTGATGGATCGCGAGGAGGTCATGATGTTGGCTGTGGGCGAGGCGTCGGTCGAGGGAGCGGTTGGGCTGGATCTGCCGTCGGTGGTGCGGGCGCGGGCGGAGGCGTTCGCGGTGGAGGTGCTCGCTGATGCGGTGAACCGGCCGGTGCAGCTCAGGAATGGCTCGTTGTATGTGCGCGGGCTGATCGAGCAGGGTGCCCGTAAGTCGCTTGAGCCGATGGTCGCTCGGCTTGGCGGGGATGCTGACTATGAGTCGATGCAGCAGTTTTTGGCTGTCAGCCCGTGGGATCCGGGTCGGGTTCTGCGGGCGGTCGCAGAGCGCGTCACGCCACAGATCGATGTTGAGGCGTGGGTGATCGACGATACCGGGTTCCCGAAGGACGGGAACCGTTCGCCGGGGGTCAAGCGCCAGTACTCCGGGACGTTGGGGAAGATCGCAAACTGTCAGGTCGGCGTGTCTGTGCATGCTGTGGGCTCTCGTGGGACCCTGCCGTTGGGGTGGGCGTTGTATCTGCCGAAGGAGTGGTGTGATGACCCTGAGCGGCGGCGCAAGGCCAAGATTCCCGAGGATGTGGTGTTTCGGACAAAGCCGCAGCTGGCTGTCGATCTAGCTCTGAAAGCGGCGGGTTGGCGGATCGGTCGCGCGCCGGTGCTCGGCGACCAGGCGTATGGCTCAAACACCGAGCTGCGTGACCGCCTGCACGAAGCGGGCCTGGAGTACGTGCTGTCGGTCGGGCCGGAGACGACCGTGTTCACGACCGACACCGAGTTCACGGCGCCGGAGCGGGCGGCTGGCGGCAGGGGCCGTCCCCGCAGTCGTGTGCGCCCGGATCGTGACGGGATCGCCGTCAGCGAGCTGGTCGCCACTCTCGGCCAGGGACGGCTAGAGACGCTCACGTTCCGCGACGGGCCCGACGGTAAAGCACTCAGCTCCCGCTTCATGTTTCTGTCCATCCGCGCCGCCCACCACTGGCAGCCGAGCAGGGGCGTCTGGGACAAGGGTGCCGAGACGCCGCCGCGGCAGGAGTGGCTGATCTGCGAGTGGCCGCAACACGCCGAGGGACCGACCGACTACTGGATCTCGAACCTGCCAGCCTCAACCAGCCCCACCCGACTCGCTCGCCTCGCCCGGTTGCGCTGGACTATCGAGCTTGACTACCGCCAGCTCAAAGGCCAGCTCGGCCTCGACCACTACGAAGGCCGCTCCTGGATCGGCTGGTATCACCACACCGCGCTGGTCACCACCGCGCACGCCTTCCTGACCCTGGAGCGCCTGCACCCCAAATAGCCCGGTCAGCGGCCTCACCCTCGAACAAGCCGTCCTGGTGCTCCAGCCGATCTTCAAATGCTGGAACGGCCACTGCCAGACCTGCCAGCAACCCGTGAACATCGACCAACTCTCGCTCCATCGACCACCCCAACACGAGTGACAACAACTACCAACGTACTACTAGCGAAGCGCGACTTCCGTGCATACCTGGGATCCCTTGCGACTGGATCGGCGCATCGTCCGCGGCCACAAGCCAGGACGAGCAAAGTTCGGCGGCGCGGGGCAGATCGCTCGGATCGTCCCAAAATCGCCCGCGGTTTTGAGCAATTCGCCGGCCTTGGGTGCGCTTTGCTCGTTCTGACTCGTTGGCCGCGCTGGCTGTCGTTGTCCTAGCGCCGGCGCCGGCGCGGTCTGTCCGGTGCCGACGCCGGCGAACGCGTGACGCGCGGCCGCACCACCGCGGAGGTGTGACGGTGAAACAACCTGCAAGCAGCTCTAGCCGCCAGAGCGGTCATGCTTCATCTCATGACTGAGACCGCCCAAACCGATCCCACCCTGCCCCCGACCGAGCTTCTGCGCAGCCAGTTTCCTGGTCTGCGCGCAAACGAGGCCGCGCTTGACGGCGCCGCCGGCACCCAGGTTCCGCAGGTGGTGATCGACGCGGTCACAGACGCGCTCTCAAGCGCGATGGCCAACACGCACGGCGTGTTCGCCGCCAGCCAGCGAACCGACCGGGTTGTGCGGGAGGCGCGCCTGGCGTTGGCGGATCTGCTCGGCGGTGACCCCGACGGGGTGATCCTGGGCCCGAACATGACGACGCTCACGTTCCATCTCGCCGACACGCTCGCGCGGGGGTGGGGACCGGGCGACGAGGTAGTGGTCACCTCGCTTGACCACGACGCGAACATCCGCCCGTGGGTACTGGCTGCGGAGCGCGCCGGCGCGACCGTCCGGGTCGCCGAGGTGGACCCAGCCACCGGCGAGCTGCCGACCGAGGCGGTCGCGTCCGTGCTCTCTGCGCGGACACGGCTGGTGGCCGTGACGGCGGCATCCAACCTGATCGGCACCAAGCCGGATATCCCCGCGATCACGGCGCGCGCCCACCAGGCAGGCGCGCTCACCTACGTGGACGGAGTACACGCGACGGCGCACGGGCCGGTGGACCTGAACTCACTGGGCGCCGACTTCTACGCCTGTTCCTCCTACAAGTTCTGCGGGCCGCACACTGGCTGCGTGATCGCCTCACCGGATCTGCTAGGACGGCTGCACCCGGCCAAGCTCCTCCCCTCTCCCACCAACGTGCCGGACCGCTTCGAGCGCGGTACGCCCGCCTTTGAGCTGCTTGCCGGGGTGAGCGCGGCGGTCGACTGGCTGGCTGGCCTGGCCGGCACCTCCGGCAGCCGCCGTGAGCGCCTGCGCGGAAGCTTCCTGGCGATAGAGGCGCGCACCCAGATGCTGCTGCGACACCTGCTCGACGGACTGGCCACGATCGAGACGGTCGAGCTGGTTGGCTCGCCCCGCCGGCGTGCCTCAACTGTCGCCTTCACGGTCCGGGGCAGCCACCCGCAACAGGTAGCCGAGCGTCTCGCCTCGCGCGGCGTGTCGGTCTGGCACGGAGACAACTACGCGACCGAGCTCGTACGCCGCCTCGGGCACGATGAGACCGGCGGGGTGGTGCGGGCAAGCATCGTGCTCTACAACACGCAGGCCGAGATCGACCGGCTGCTGGAGGCGGTCGCGGAGCTCTAGGCGGCCGCAGAGCTCTAGGCGGTCGCGGAGCTGTAGGCGGCGGATTGGCCTGCGGCCTTGCGCGGTCTCCGGCTCACTCCGGCGCCCACGGGGCGGTGGGCCGGGCCAGCGTCAGTCGGTCTGCGGGCCGGTCAGCGCGTGGTAGCAGTCCCGGTGATAACGCACCGCCGCGATGGCAGTCAACTGCGGCTCGGCGGCCTGGGAGGTCTCGTGGGTCTCGCCATGGATCTGGAGGATCACCTGCTCATGTGCGCCGATCGCCTCACCGCAACGGTCGCAGAAGATGGCTTGCTGGTTCACGTCTCAGTGCTCCTTTGGCTGGTGATTTCCGTGGCCTGGCCACACTGTGCCTGACTGCGGTGGCCGGCGGTCACGAGTTGTGCTGACGCGGGAGCTGTGTGCTGGGTGCTGGGTGATCGCCCGCAGGCCGTCCAGCAGGCCGGCAGCGATGCTCTCGGGGGAAGGTGGGCATCCGGGTATGCGGATATCGACGGGGAGCAGCTCAGAAAGCGGCCCGGCGAGCTGATCGCGGTCGGCGAGCACGTTGCAGCCCAGGGCGCAGTCGCCGAGCGCAGCCACAAGCCGCGGGGTCGGCATCGCCTCGTAGGCGATCTGCAGGGGTTGGGCCATGCGCGTCGTGACCGGGCCGGTGACGAGCAGGATGTCGGCGTGGCGCGGCGAGGCGACGATGTCCAGCCCGAAGCGCTGGATGTCGTGCAGGGGCCCGCCGAGGAGCGCCAGCTCGTGCTCGCAGCCGTTGCAGGAGCCGGCATCCACGTGGCGGATCGCGAGCCAGCGGGGCTCGTCTCCCGGCCGCAGGCTGGCTTCGCGACGTATCGTCCGCAACTGGCGCAGGAGCACGAACATCACCGGTCCACGCAGGCGTAGCAGAGCTCGAAGCTCTTGTTGATCAAGGGGAAGTCGGGCAGCAGGTTGCCGGCGGTAGCGTCGGCCAACGCCGGCCAGTTGGCATACGAGGCGCTGCGCAGATGCAGGCGAGCGACCCGGCCAGCGGCCAGCTCAACCATGCAGACGGTCTCGCCGCGCGGCGACTCGACCCGACCCACGCCGACGCCACCGCCCGGCTCCTGCCAGGTCGCCGCCGAACGCGTGAGCGGCTCGGAGAGCAGCCCGTCCAGCAGCTCCCAGGTCGCCTCGAGCTCGGCCGCGCGGATCTGGAAGCGCGCCGCCACATCACCGCCTGCCTGTGGCAGAGATGCTGGCACAAAGCCCATGTAGGCAAGCCGCGGGCTGTCTGTGCGCACGTCCCGGACGACCCCGGATGCCCGGGCGGCCGGGCCCACCGCGCCAAACTGCAGGGCACGGTCGTGCGAAAGGACCCCGACCCCATCCAGGCGCGCCTGCAGAGAGGCTGAAAACTCAAGGTCGCGCCAAGCAGCCGCCGCATCGGCGCGCAGCTCGCGCAGCTGCGCGCGCAGCGCATCCGCCTGCGCAGCGTCAAGCGTCGCGGGACCATGGCCAACCGCCACGGCGCCGAACAGGAAGCGGTGTCCGAACGCCTGCCGGCAGAGCTCCTGGGCCCGGTCCTTCAGGACCGCAAACGCCATCGACCCCGGCGCGAAGCCCACACCCGCACAGACCGCACCGATGTCGTTGAGGTGGTTGTAGGCGCGTTCCAGCTCGAGCAGCAAGGTGCGCTGACGCCGCAGCTCAGCTGGCGGCCACAGGCCGACGGCGTCCTCGACAGCCTGGGCGTAGGCAACCGTGTTTGCCACGCTGCAGGCCGCACACGCCCGCGCCGCGTAGGGCAGCGCCTGCCCGTATCCGCGGCCCTCAGCCGCGCGCTCCAGGCCCCGATGCTTGTAGAATAAGCGTGGGTCCAGCGCGAGGATGCGGTCACCTACACAGTGAAAGCGGAAGTGGCCGGACTCGATCACCCCGGCATGGATCGGCCCCACGGCAACCTGGTGGACACCACCACCGCGCACCGGCGTGGTCCATGCCTCGAGCGCGGCCGAGTGATCAACCAGCGTCCGCAGCGGCTCGTGGCCGTCGAACTCGAGCCCGTAGAGGTCGTGCGCTTCACGCTCATCCCAGACGGCGGCGCCGACGGTCTGGACGATCGAATCAACGCGGCCGCCGGCTGGCGTGCACACGAGCACACGCGTCCCCTGCACGGTCGCCAGGGCCACACGCCAGCCCCCGTCAGCGGTGGCCCAGGCGCCGACGAACCTCGCGCCTGACTCGAGCGTCCCAGTCAGCGCGGTCCGCAGCTCTCGCGCGTCGATCAACTCGGGGACGGTCATGCGCCCGCACCGGTCAGGACAGGAGCCTGCTCGTCGCCGATCACGTCCTCGAGCAGCGCGTGCAGGAGGCCGAGGAATCCGAGTGCCAGCGCAACCGCGGTCAGCGCGGCAAGCAGCGTGTGCCCAGACGCGATTCCGCCGAGCACGATCAGAAGCTCGGAGATAAAGAGTGGCGATGGCGGCAGCCCGGCGAGCGCGACCAGGCTCGTCGCCCGGGCGCCCGTGATCGCACGCGAGCCCTCGGCTGGGCCAAGCGAGGTGTAGAAGCCGAGCGCCTTGGCGAGTGCGTGACCGGCGACATGGACTATGACCCCGGCGATGGCCAGTTTCGACCCGAAGCCGATTCCCACCGCGATGATGCCCATGTGCTCAAGGCTCGAGTAGGCCAAAAGGCGCTTCCACGCCATCCGCTTCCAGAGGAACGGGATCGCGACCAGGATCGATCCCAGCCCGAAGCCGATGAAGACCGTCGCCGTCGTGTGAGCGCTGACCGCCGGCGCCAGCGCGTCCTTGACCCTCCAGGCGACGAACAGCACCGTCGGCAGCAGCACGGCGCTGAGCAGCGCACTGACCGGCGCCGGCGCCTCGCTGTGTGCGTCGGGAAGCCAGTTGTGCACAGGCGCCCAGCCGATCTTGGCGGCAAGCCCCACGACCACCAGCACGAAGCCCGCGACGACCGTCCCCCGAGGCAGCCCACCGGCCACTCGATGCAGGCTGATCCAGTCCAGCGCCTGCAGCCCATGGTGTCCCGCGCCGGCCAGGGCGATCGCGAGCACGATGATCCCGAACAGTGCCAGCGACAGGCCGAGCGTGGTGAGGATCAGGTACTTCCAGCCGGCCTCGAGCGCCTCCCGGCGGCCGCTGAAGGACACGAGCAGCGCCGAGGCGGCGGTGGTCGCGTCGACGATCACCCAGGTGAGCGCGAGATTGCCGGCCACGGGCACCGCCAGGAGCGCCGCCCAGAAGACGAACAGCACGGTGTAGTACCAGGAGTGCGAGGTCGCGGCCCGCAGCCAGCTACGCTCGACCGTGCGCAGATAGGTGGCTGATAGCAGCACGCTGGCAAGCCCGACCACACCCGTGATCGCGAGCATCAGCCCGCTCTTTGAGTCGACCAGCAGCCAGCGGCCGTTGACCAGCGGCCGGCCGGAGTGTGTGAGCGCCAGGGTCGCGAGCACAAGCGCCGCGGCGGCGGTCAGCAGTCCGGCGCCCCAGCCAATCAGGTCTGACTGCCGCGGTGTGCGAGCGGCCCAGATCAGAGCCGCCGACAGGGTTGGAACGCCGAGCGTGAGCACGACCAGCACGTGCGCGAGCTCAGTCACGGAGCCCGCTCAGAAGCTCGGTGTTGCCGGTACCGAGCAGCAGGTGGATCCG
>JAJYHG010000116.1 GCA_021784895.1 Actinomycetes bacterium | reverse complement strand
GAGGCGCCGGCGCCCGAGCATCTGGACGCCGCCGCCGAGGTATGAAAGCTGGCTGCGCGCTGTGGTCCGGCGGGTGGTCCAGCGGGACCACCCGCCGGGTGGGCGGTTACTCGGACTGCTCGAAGCCGAGCGCCACCGAGTTGATGCAGTAGCGTAGGCCGGTCGGCTCGGGGCCATCCTCGAAGACGTGGCCGAGGTGGCCGCCGCAGCTCTTGCACAGCACCTCGGTGCGGATCATGCCGTGGCTGGTGTCGAGGCGGTTGATCACGTTGTCGCTCTGAACGGGCGCATAGAAGCTCGGCCAGCCGCAGCCGGAGTCGAACTTAGTATCGGAGGCGAACAGCGGTGCGCCACAACCGGCGCAGTGGTACATGCCGCTGTCCTTGTTGTCGACAAACGCGCCGGTGAAGGGGCGCTCGGTCGCGGCGTGACGGAGAACCTCGTAGGCCTCTGGTGCCAGGCGTGCCCGCCATTCGGCGTCGCTCAGCTGTGCGGGGTTCTGGGCGTGCGTGCTGGGGTCGGTATCCATGCCACCACGGTAGCGTCACGTTTCGCCGGTCTCGACCGGCCGGCTGCTGTCGCGGCTCCACTGCGACCAGGATCCGGGGTACAGCCGCCCGGGGAGCAGGCCGGCGCGCTCGAGCGCGAGCAGGTTGTGGCAGGCGGTGACGCCCGACCCGCAGTAGGAGATCACCTGCGTGTCCGGGCCGATCCCAGCCTGGGCGAAGCGCGAGCGCAGCGCCGCCGGGCTGGCGATGCGTCCGTTGGCGTCCACGTGCTCGCGCGTCGGCAGGCTGCGCGCGCCCGGGATGTGGCCGGAGCGCGGGTCGTAGGGATCAGGCCCGCCGGCGAAGCGCGCGCGGTCGCGGGCGTCGATCAGCACCGCGTCCGTCGTCGCGACCTCGTCGATCTGGGCCAGGCGGTCGCTCGGCCACGGAGTCGGCGTGAAGCGTGCCGGGGCGCGCGGGGCGGGGCTGGCCTGGTGGAGGTCGGCCTGCGGCCAGGAGGCCAGGCCGCCGTCAAGCAGCGCGGCCTCGTGGCCGGTAGCGCGCAGCAGCCACACGAGGCGGGCGGCGACTACGCCGGCGGCGTCGTCGTAGGCGATGACCGTGTCGGTGTCGCCGATTCCGAGTGCTGCCAGTCCGGCCGCGAAGCGCTCGGGTGCCGGCAGCGGATGGCGGCCGTGGTGGTCGGGGGCGCCGGGGTCAGCGAGCACCGTGTCGAGGTTCACAAACACCGCGCCGGGAATGTGTCCCGCCCGGTAGGCCGCCTCGCCCGAGCGGCCGTCGAGGTACCAGCGTACGTCTGCGACAACCACCTGGTCGCGGTTGGCAATCAGCCAAGCTGGATCGACGAACGGTTCAATCATCGGGCTTTGGATCCTACGGCCTTTGCGGCAGCGAGTCGTCCGACGCGGTCGGCACCATGCCGGACTTGTGTCAGTGACGGCAGCAGAGCGATCAGAGCTGGGCTGCGGCCTGCGTGAATGGCAGCAGCGGGCGCTCGGCGCGCTGGAGGCTTGGCGGGCCGGCTCGTTCCTGATCGCGGCGCGGCTGCACGCGATCAGCGGCGCCCCGCCCGTGGTCGTGCTGCATCAGGATCGCCGGTCCGCTGCCAGGCTGGCGGCCTTCAGAGGTTCCCGGGATCCGTGGATCGTGGCCGTGAACATGGTCTCTGAGGGGGTCGGTATCCCGCGGCTGCGGGTCGGTGTCTACGCGACCCGATCCCTGGCCGTGAGCCGGCGCCGAGCTGGCTCTACATCCCGGCTGAGCAGAGCCTTCGCGACCATGCCGCGAGTGTCGAGACCGAACTGCGGGTCGGGCTGCGCAGGCAGGGTTTGGACGGCGCGCTTGCCGATGGCCTCGATGATGGGCCCGCGGATAGTCCCGCAGAACCTGGAGGCGAGGCGCTCTTTGAACGCCGGGTGAGCCTGCGCGCGAAGCGTCACCAGCTGGTCGCCGAGCTGGCTCGCGACCGGCGGTTGCGCCACGGCGATATCAACTCGGAGGTCAACCGGGCGGTTGGCATACAGTCAGTTGGTGCGGCCACGCTCGAGCAGCTCGAGCGCTCGATCACCTGGCTCGATAGCGCCCTCTACCGCCATTAGTTGCGCACACAACTACTGCTACGCTATGGGCCGTGAGCTTCGAACTTGGTCTCGCCACCTTTGCCGATCTGCCCCCCAGAGTGTCGGGGGAGCAGCGCATGCGGGAGCTGCTCGAGGAGGCCCGGCTGGCCGACGAGCTGGGCCTCGATGTCTTTGCGGTCGGCGAACACCACCGGCCCGACTACCTGATCTCGGCGCCAGCCGTCGCTCTGGCCGCGATCGCGGCGCAGACGCAGCGGGTCCGGCTCTCGAGCGCGGTGACGGTGCTGAGTTCGGCCGACCCGGTGCGCGTCTTCCAGGAGTTCGCGCAGGTGGATCTCATCTCGGGCGGGCGCGCCGAGATCATGGCTGGGCGGGGCTCGTTCATCGAGTCCTTCCCCTTGTTCGGATACGACCTCGAGGACTACGACGAGCTCTACTCCGAGAAACTCGACCTGCTGCTCGCGCTGCGCTCGGGTAACCCGGTCTCGTGGTCGGGGCGCCACCGTCCAGCGCTGCATGGAGTGGAGGTGTATCCGCGTCCCGTCCAGGATCCGCTGCCCATCTGGGTTGCCGTGGGCGGCACGCCCCAGTCGGTTGTGCGGGCAGCCACCCTCGGCCTGCCGCTGACGATCGCGATCATCGGTGGATCGCCGGCTCACTTCAAACCCCTTGTCGAGCTGTACGACCGCGTGTGGCAGCAGCACGGGCACGCTCTCTCGCAGCGGCGCTTGGCCATCAACACGCACGCCTTTGTCGGCCGTACCCGGGCTGAGGCTTACGCGGCCTTCACCCATCCCTACCTGACGATGATGAACCGCATCGGCCGCGAGCGCGGCTGGCCACCCGCGGGCCGCGCCCAGTTCGAGGCGCTTGCAGCTCCGGCCGGCGCGCTTGCCGTCGGCTCGCCGGAAGAGGTCGCGGAGAAGATCCTGGCCGAACACGAGCTGTTCTCCAACCAGCGCTACATCGGCCAGATCAGCGTCGGTGCCGTCGCGCATGCCGATGTGATGCACTCGATCGAGCTGTTCGGCACCACGGTGGCGCCGCTGGTGCGCGAGGAGATTGAACGACGTCTTACACCTGCAGGTCCACAACCAGTTACCGTGCTGTCCTGAGTGACAACGTAATGAGCGGAGGTCAGAAATGAAGATCGGGCGTTTGATGCTGCGAGCAGCGATGGGGGGCTTCTTCATCGGGCACGGCACCCAGAAGCTCCTCGGCTGGTTTGGCGGCCAGGGTCTCAAGAAACAGGCGGAAAGCTTCGAGAGCATGGGGCTCAAGCCGGGGATCCTCCACGCCGGCGCGGCCGGTGCGGCGGAGACGCTCGGTGGCGCCGGCCTGCTGCTCGGGTACCGCACACCGTTGGCCTCTGCCGGGCTCGTCTCGGTGATGCTGACCGCGATCAACCGCGTCCACTTCAAGAACGGCCCCTGGAATGGCAAGGGCGGCTATGAGTACAACGTCGTCTTGGCCGCAGCCGCTATTTCGCTGGCCGAGTCCGGGCCCGGGCCGCTGTCACTCGACGGCCTGCGCGGCAAGGAGCGTGCGGGCGCAAAGTGGGGCCTGCTCTCGCTCCTGCTGGGCGCCGCTGGCGCCGCGGGTGCTCACTTCCTGGCGGAGTCCCGGGCCACTCCCGCGGTGCCGGAGCCCAGCACCGCGGCCGTGGCGACAGCGGCCGTGAACGGCGGCGATCCGGCCGCAGCTGCCTCGCCGGCTGCCGCCGATGCTTCGCCGGCATCGGCTGGGAGCGAATCCGCGGCGCCCGAAGCGCCGGCCGAGGCCGAGCCGGTCGCAGATGAGGCGCAGAGCGAGGCGGCGTCAGCTGACGCCTGAACACCGGTGAGCTGACGGCCGATGCCGCCGCTCGAGCGCTACACGCCGCGCCCAGACCGCTACGAAGCAGTGCAGTATCGCCGCACGGGGCGCAGCGGCCTGCTGCTGCCGCCAATCTCCCTGGGTCTGTGGCAGAACTTTGGTGATTCCCACCCGCTCGAGCAGAGCCGGGCGGTCCTGCGGCGCGCCTTTGACGCCGGGATCACTCACTTTGACCTTGCCAACAACTACGGCCGGCCCTACGGCTCCGCCGAGAGCAACTTCGGCCGCCTGCTGCGGGAGGACTTTGCGAGCCTGCGCGACGAGCTCGTGATCTCCACCAAGGCGGGGTGGGACATGTGGCCCGGCCCCTACGGCGAGTTCGGCTCGCGCAAGTACCTCCTCGCCAGCCTCGATCAAAGCCTCAAGCGCATGGGGCTCGACTACGTCGACATCTTCTACTCGCACCGAGCCGACCCGGAGACGCCGCTCGAGGAGACGATGGGTGCGCTCGACACCGCCGTGCGGCAGGGCAAGGCGCTGTATGTCGGCATCAGCTCCTACGGGCCCGAGCTGACCGAGGCAGCGATCCGGATCCTCCGCGATCTGGGTACGCCGCTGCTCATCCATCAGCCCTCGTACTCGCTCCTGAACCGCTGGATCGAGCGGGGGCTGCTCTCCGTGCTCGACCAGCACGGGGTCGGGTGCATAGCGTTCGGGCCGCTGGCACAGGGCCTGCTCACGGACAAGTACCTCGACGGCATTCCGGAGGGCAGCCGGGTGCGCACGGGCGTGGGTTTCAAGCCGTCGCTGCTCAGCGAGGAGAACCTCGCCCGCGTCCGGGCGCTCAACCAGATCGCCGCCGGGCGCGGCCAGACCCTTGCTCAGATGGCGCTTGCCTGGACGCTCCGCGACCCGCGGGTCACCTCGAGCCTGATCGGCGTGTCAAGCCTGGCGCAGCTAGAGGAGAACCTGAAGGCGCTCGACCGGCTTGATTTCAGCGCTGAGGAACTCGCGGAGATCGACCGCTATGCCGAGGAGGGGCATCTGAACATCTGGGCACGTTCGGCCGCGGTCACACCTTCACTGCAGCCCTGACGCTCCGGGACTGGCCGTAGCCGCGTGCTCCCCAGTGCGGCTGGGCTTGGCTGTTTGGCCGCTGTCGCGCGGCCGCTGAAGCTCCGTGCCGCATCGCTGAAGGTTTGAGCGCTGCGTGCCGATAGAGCCCCAGTGCGCCGTCTGCTGTTGAGTTATGCCATCGCCGGCATCGTTCTGGCTGTGCCCGCGGCGGCACTCGCGGCCCCCGTTCTCCCGCCGCATCCCCGCGCGCTCACGGGGACCCTCACCTCGGAGGGGCAGTATTCGTTCGCCGTGCAGAAGGCTGGGCGGCAGATTGGCGTCATCAACGCGCTGATCGACGCGGCCAACCGGGTGACCGCAGAGGACTATCCCTACGTGTGGGGTGGCGGTCACGCCCAGGCCGGGATCGCCAGTGTCGGCGAGCGCGGCCCCGGCTTCAACGGCAGGCGCCGCGGGTACGACTGCTCGGGTGCCGTCGCAGCAGTGCTGGCGGGTGCAGGGCTCTGGCCCGCTGGCGCCGCTGTCCCCAACGACATCGGCGTCATCCGGTACCTGCGCCTGCACCGCGAGATCGCGCCCGGGGCCGGCACCGGCCCGCAGGAGGTCACGCTCTACGACGATCCAGGCGTCCACATCTTCATGAACATCGACGGGCGGTTCTTCGGCACCTCCGACGGCGGCGCCGGGGGCGATCCGAAGGGTGGTCCGGGCTGGCTCGAGGACGCCGCTGCCGATGTCTACAAACCGCGCTTTCACCGCTACCACGTCCTGCCGTCGGTTTTGCGCGCGACCACTGACGCAGGGTTCATCTCTGGTTTCCAGTACGCCCCCAGCCTGGTGGGTGCCGGTGCTCTGCCGCTGGGGATCACGGTGCGGGTCGTGTACACGCCTACCCGTCAGGGGACCATGGTCGCGCAGTCGGTGACCCCGCTCGGCGAGAGCACCGTCACCGGCACTCTCCAGGCGGTCGCGCCCGGTGCCAGCGCATTCACCGTCGCCAACGCCACCGGGCAGCTGCTCACGCTCCCGGCGCCCGCTGGCACAGCCGTTGCCCAGTCGCTCGCCGACGGTGCGCTGGCGGTCGGCGACGGCGTGTCGGTGACCTACGTGAGCGCCCCGTCAATCGCGGTGATCGCCGTCACCGTGACTTCGGCAGCGACCACCACGACCACGCCGACCACGACCACGACGACCAGTACGACCCCGACCAGCACGACTGCCACCAGCACGACTGCCACCAGCACGACTGCCACCAGCACGACTGCCACCAGCACCACTCCCATCAGCACGGCGCTGCCATCCAGCTCCAACACCGGTGGCGTGGCGCTTGGTGGCTGAGACTGGTCGCTACGCAGCGCGGCGCCGGCTCGGCCACGGTGTCGGCCAACCACGGCCGGCCAACCCATTGTCAGCCCGCGCGGGTTTCGAGGCGCTTGGCAATTTCCCGACCAGGGCCTTGAGCTTGCGGCTGGTGGAGCCGATACAGACTGTGGCCGGGATCTGCGAGCAACACGCACAGCAGTGCTCGAAGCCCGCGGAACGGCACCTCCCCTCGCAGTATCTCTCCTCAGTTGTTGGCGGCGGCCCCAGGGCCGCCGCCGGCTCGTAAAGGGCCTGCCCGGCCTGCTGCGCACGGTCGGGCTGGCATGATCAAGCTGTGTCGATGCTGACAGCGTTTGGTGCCTGTGCGGTGACCTTCATGATGCTGATGTACGCGCTCGAGCGCCGCGGCCGCGGGTTCGTGCTGGCGTTCGCGGTTGGCTGCGCGCTCTCGAGCAGCTACGGCTTTCTGGCGGGTACCTGGCCGTTCGGGGTCGTTGAGGCGATCTGGTCGCTGGTCGCGCTCAGGCGATATCTGACTGATCGTCGGGCCGAGCATGCAACCTGAGCCGCCGCGCTGAGCGCGACGGCTGTGCGCCGACGGCGGTGCCCGGCGTCGCTTGCCTCACCCGCGCCGCAGCGCCACCAGCGACCGGTCCCTACGATGGACCGACGATGACGATGGACTGCACCTACCGGTTGAGGATCCCCCACCGGCCCGGGCACCTGGCGCAGGTGGCGCAGCGGATCAGCGAACTGGACGGGCTGATCGGGGACGTGCACACGATCACGATCGCCAGGCTCGAGGCGATCCGCGAGATCACCGTTGAGCTGCGCGACAAGGAACACGCCGACCAGCTCGCCGCCGCGCTCGCAGAGCTGCCTGGTGTACACGTGGTCTGGTATCACGACCGGGCTTTCATCGCCCACGCCGGCGGCAAGCTGGAGATGCGCCCGCGCCACCCGGTCTCGAGCAACCAGGAGGTGCGTGACGTCTACACGCCCGGCGTCGCGCGCGTGTCGAGTGCCATCCACGACTATCCGCAGCTGGCCGCGCGCTTCACCATGATCGGCCGCAGCGTCGCGATCTGCACCAACGGCACCCGCGTGCTGGGTCTCGGGAACATCGGCCCGGTGGCCGCGATGCCGGTGATGGAGGGCAAGGCGATGTTCTATGCGCAGCTGGCGGACATCACCGCCGTACCGATCCTGGTAGACACCACAGATGTCGATGAGTTCGTCGACACGGTCGTGCGGATCGCCCCCGGGTTCGGCGGCATCCACCTGGAGGACATTTCGGCGCCCGACTGCTTTGAGATCGAGCGGCGCCTGATCGGCAGGCTGCCCCAGCCGGTGATGCACGACGACGTCCACGGGACCGCTGTGGTGACGCTGGCGGCCCTGATCGCCGCCTGCCGCCAGGCTGGCATCCGCCTGGATGAGGCGGTCGTTGGCCAGATCGGCCTGGGCGCCGCTGGCTTTGGCATCGCCACGCTGATCCACGATGCCGGTGTCAGAAGGGTGCTTGCCTCCGACCCGAACCTGGTTGCGCAGGAGCGCGCGCGGGCACGTGACATCGAGATCGCCGACGTGGACAAGGTGATGCGTGAGGCGGATGTGGTGGTTGCGACCAGCGGCCGGCCGGGCCTGATCCGGCCGGAGATGGTCCGCCCGGGGCAGGTTGTGTTCGCGCTCACCAACCCGGTGCCGGAGATCGAGCCGGAGGCGGCGCTCCGGGCCGGAGCCGCCTTCGGGGCCGACGGCAGGAGCATCAACAACGTGCTCGGCTACCCGGGGATCTTCAAGGGGGCACTGCTGGCTGGTGCCCGCGAGATCAACCTCGAGATGAAGCGCGCGGCCGCCTGGGCGCTCGCGGGCCTGACCGTCTCCTCTGAGCTGATCCCCGAGGTGCTCGACCACAAGGTGCATGAGGTGGTCGCCGAGGCCGTGCGCCAGGCTGCGATAGATAGCGGCGTGGCTGACCTCGAGCGCCTCACCGCCGAGCCCTGATCGCGGCCTGCCGCCGAACGTGCCGATTGCGTCCGGCTGGCCACGATTGCCGCATTCTTCCCGCCATTTGCGACCTTGGTCGCGCGGCAGAGGGTTGAAGCGTGCGCCTAAAAGGCTCAACCAAATGTGAGCACTGAACGCACGCCGCCCTCAGGTGCCCCGCGTGGCCGAGGTTTTGGCCCAAACCCGGCAGACTTGCCGGGATGTGTCCATCGCTTCGCCGCTGCGCAGGGCGGGCACATCACACGCGCGCAGCTACTCGACTGTGGCCTGGACCCGCGGACTGTAGAGCGGCGGGTCGCTAATGGCATGCTGATCCGCGTCTACCGGGGCGTCTACGCGGTCGGTCATCTGGAGGCAAGCCCGGTCAGCCGTGCGCACGCGGCGCTGCTCGCGAGCGGGCCTGAAAGCGCGCTTGCGGGAGGCTGCGCGCTTGTGCTCTGGGGCGTCTGGCGGCGCTGGCCACAGCGGCTCGAGGTGGTGGTGCCGGGGGACCGCCGCCCCAAGGGCATCACGGTGCAATCTGCGCCTGCGCGGGCTCCTGACGCTCGCCGAGCTCGAGGACATCCTGACACGCAACCCGACTCACCGTGCCGTCGCACTGCTCCGTCCGCAGCTTGAGTTTGCCCAGGCGGAGCCAACGCACTCAGTCCTCGAGGACCGCTTCCTGCGGCTGCTTCACAGGCATCGGCTACCGGTTCCGCGCATCAACGTCCTCGTAGCGGGCCACCGTGTGGACGCATACTTTCCCGACCAGAATCTGGTCGTGGAACTCGACGGCTACGCGACGCACCGCCGCAGGCAGGCGTGTGTGTCTGACCGCCGCCGTGACCTGGACATCCTGCTCGAAACCGGCATGCCGACGGTGCGCCTCGCCCACGACGACGTCAGCGACGCAG
>JAJYHG010000049.1 GCA_021784895.1 Actinomycetes bacterium | reverse complement strand
CGCGCAGGCTGATCGACTCGGCGACCGAACCCTGGTTTGAGGCACCGGCGGTGGCGACGTCCCGCGGGTAAAGGTGGCGGCCGCGCAGCAGCACCACCCCGGCCGCCGCCAGCGCCACCAGCAGCACGAGGAAGGTGATCTCCAGCCCGTGCGCCTCGCTCGAGCTGATGGCCGCCGGGTGGGTTCCGATCGGCGCCTGCGGCGGATAGAAGCCCGCGATCAGCGAGGCGAGCTCGCCGAAGATCAGCGGCGCGAACGCCTGCGCAAGCGAGCGCACGACCGTGCGGATGCTCTCCGCCCGGCCCCAGAGACCGGCGGGCATGATGTCCAGGCGGGCGGCGTCGAGCGGCGGGTTGGCGGCCGCCAGCAGCGCCGCGCCGGCGACGTCGAACCACAGCGCCGGCGTCAGGCGGGTGGCGACAAAACCAGGGATCAAGAGCAGCGCGGCGAGCAGGTAGCAGACCGCCGGAAGCCAGACCCGGCTTGCGAGCATGCCCCGGCGCAGCAGCGTGTCGCCAAGCCAGCCGCTGGCCAGCGTGCCCGCCAGCGCGCCGATCACCAGCAGCGCCAAGACCAGATCGGACTCGACCGCGCCGACGTGGTAGTGACCGCGCACGAACAGCAGCGCGAAGGTGGTGAGCCCAGAGAAGAAGAAGTATCCCAGCGACGAGCTGACGATCATCATCACGTTCGAGGGGATCGAGAGCGTGTAGCGGACCGCGTCGCGCAGCGTGATCGTCCGCGGGTCCTGGGTTAGCACGCGCTCAGGGTCGGGCTCGTGACCCAGGCGGCGGGCGGCCTGCTGGGCCAGGTCGTCCAGGTGCGCGGGGCGGCGAGCCTGCTTGTGCTCCTCCTCTTCAAACCAGTCATCGGGCCTGCGGCGTAGGCGGGCGCGCGCCTTGGCGGCCGCCTCGACCAGGTCCTCGACGCCGGGCTCGAGGTGGCTCTGCCCGCCGCGCAGCGGCTCGGGCACGGTGCGGTAGAGCTCGCGAGCCAGAAAGAAGCCCGGGATCGCCAGCAGCACGAACGCGGCGCGCCAGTCAAACGCCACCGCGACGTTGCCGGAGATGATGAAGCCAAAGGCGTTGCCGGAGATCTCGCCGCCGAGAATGTAGGCGTAGATGCGCCCACGCTCGCGCGCGGGGAAGTAGTCGCCGGTGAGCGAGGCGATCGCTGGCCCGGCGGTGGCGACCACCGCCCCGAGCAGCAGCCGCGTCAACAGCAGCGTTGAGTAGCTCCCGGCAAAGGCGCTGAACAGCGACGCGACGCTCCACAGCACGATGCTGAGCGACAGCATCGGGATCCGCCGGATGCGATCGACCAGCAGCCCGACCGGGATCGTCGTCACGGCGCCGACGATCAGGGTGACCGAGCTGAGCAGCCCGATCGCCCCGGCCCCGATGTGAAAGCTGCGCTCGAGCTCCGGGGCGACAGCCCCGATGGTGGCGGTGTCGGCGCCGTTGAGCGCCAGCACCAGCCCGAACAGGACGATCACGCGCGCGCGGGCAGCGCCGCCCACCCGGCGCACGACCTCGCCGCGGATCTGACGGCCGGTCCAGCGCGAGGCGGAGATCAGACCGCGGGCGGCTGATGCGCCGATCGACCTCTCAGCCATAGCCACCGCGGGTCTGCACAGCTCCAGTATGGCCGACCCGGCCTGAGCCGCCGCCGGGCAGATAGCCGACAAAAGGGTGCGCGCCAGCGGGCGCGCACCCCGTATCGTGAGCCGTCAGCTAGCGGCGATCGCCAAGCAGCGACCAGGTGGCCGGCAAGAGCCCCGCGGCCAGCGCGCACTTGATCGCATCGCCAATCCAGAAGGGCACGAAGCCGAGCGCGATCGCATGGCCGATGCTCGTATGCAGGTCGACCGCCAGCCAGCCGACACCGATCACGTACATCACACCCTCGCCCACGACCATCGCCGGGATCGCGGAGATGAGCCGCCGGTCGGCGCGCCGCTCGGCAAGGTAACCGCAGGCACCGGCCGCAGCGATGAAGCCGAGGATGTAGCCGAAGTTGGCGCCGACATAGCCGCTCTGGCCACCCGCAAACCACGGCATGCCGACCAGGCCGGCGGCGGCGTAGAGCGCGAGCGCGGCCACTCCGCGGCGCCAGCCGAGCGCCGTGCCGACCAGCAGCACGCCCAGCGTCTGCCCCGTGAGCGGCACGGGCGTAAAGCTCAGCCTGATCGAGATCTGTGCGAGCAGGCCGACGAGGGTCGCGCCGGCGAGGACCAGCAGCAGGTCGCGTGCGCGCTCGCCCGGAAGCGCGTCGCCGAGCACGCGCGGAGCGGAGATCGTTCTGCTGGGGAGGGCTTGATTTGCGTAGTTGCTCATATCGCTGGCGAGCCTAACACGCGCCTCGGCAGCTTGACGCTCGCCCCGGCCGGACGCGCCTCTCGGCTGGCCACGAGCGTGCACCGATCCCCCTCGTGCAGGACCTCGCCTCGAGTCCGACGCAGCGCATCGCCAGATTCAGCGGACGGCTGCCCACGCGGTCGGGTATCAAGACGCACTCGCGAGGCTGGTGGTTGCAGTCGCTGCCGGCGGAGTGACAATCCACCTCGTCGCCGGCAAGCTCAACGCCGGGCCCGTGATCGCGTAACCCACATCAAACGGCGCGCAGCCAGCGTTCTACGTGAAGATTATCTGACCGCCGGCCGCCAGCCCGTAGAACTCGCCGACTGTGATGATGTCGTTAACCTGGTCAATGAAGTCATCTTTGCGCATACCAAACAGGTCAGCTGAGGCCTTGCACGCATAGAGGCCGGCGCCAGAATCCGAGATCATCTCCACAAACTCCGGGATCGGTGGGATGTCGAGCTTCTCCATCTCTTCGGCAAGCCGGTGCGTGATCATCGTCGCGACGCCCGGAAACCCGCCCAGCCACGTGGCCAGATGAAGCGCAGGGTTACCAACAGCCGCGACCTTGACGTGTTCGTGCCGGGCCTTGCTGATCGCGTCCATCCCAAAAAACGTGAAGAAAAGGTTTGTCTCGATCCCCTCCATGCGGGCGCCATTGGCCATGATCAGGCCGGGATAGATGCCCTCCAGTGATCCCTTCGAGATAATGATTGAAACCTTTTCAATCGCCGCGGGCTTGGCGTCCCGCGGTTCTGTGAAAGCCACTGCCTCTGACATGTCAGTTTCGCCTCTGGTCTAAATGCAGCCACGTGGCTTCGGGATGCCGGCAATCTTGGCTGCGAGCTTGGCCGGGCCCTTGGGGAACAGCTGATAGAGCTCCTTGATCGGTACGCCCGACACCTTGCCGAGAGTCCGAATCGAGGGTGCCGCGCCCGTCTTGAGGTAACTATCGCGCATGAAGTTAATGACCTGCCAATGGCGGTCAGTCAGCTCGCCGAGGCCGTTCTGGGCTGCGATCTCGTGCGCCATCTCCTCGGTCCACTGCGCCGGATCCGCGAGGAAGCCCTCTGCGTCGACCTCGACGACTGCGCCCGCGTAGGTTGCTGTGCTCACTGTCTGTCTCCTTGTCCAATTGCCTCCAGTTGCTTGCCGCGCGTTGACATCTGCGCCCCGATTCCGGGCATGTCGTGTCCGGGCAAGAGCACGTGCCAGTACAGAGGCTCGAAGGCTAGCTTGCCGAGATGATTGAGGCGCGACTCCTTGAGCAGTGGCAGAGGTCCGACGTGAGGTTCGGGATACCGGCCCGGCACCGGCTCCAGCTCATAGCTGAAATCGATCAGGAGCGCCTTATGAAAGCCCGACTCAATGAAGCAGTTCGCGTGCCCGTCGTAGGTGCCCTCGAGCGTCTCGCCATTCAGCAGGTGCGCGATGTTGGCAACCAGCGTCTCACCCTCGAAGTGCGTCACCGACCCGGCCTTTGAGCTCGGCAGATTGGTCGCATCCCCGATCGCGAACACGTTCGGCGCAGCTTTGGCCTGCAACGTGTGGATGTCCGTCTCAACAAAGTTGAGGTCGTCCCCAAGCCCTGGCGAGCGCCCGATGTATTCCGCGCCACCATGGAGCGGGATGGCCACCAACAGGTCGAATGGGATCTCGCGCTCGTCATAGCTGATCAGCCGGCCACCGACGCCATCGACCTCCCCAGTGTTGAACTCCGTGACCACGTTGACGCGCTTGCCGTCGAGCATCCCAGACAGCACCCGGTTGCAGACAGCCTTTGTGAACGCTCCATCCATCGAGGTAACGTAGGTGATCTCCACTCGATCGCGGATGCCCCGCCGCTGGAAGTACCAATCGGCAAGAAACGAGAACTCAAGGGGTGCCACCGGACACTTGATCGGCATATCGACCATGTTCACGACCAGGCGTCCGCCGTCGAACCGCTCCAGGGCCTCCGCCAGCGCGGTAGCTCCGGCGAGCGTGTAGAAGGTGTGTGTCTTCTCTCCCCAGCCGGCGCCGGTCAGCCCTTCGGTCTCGCCCGGCAGCAGTGAGGCGCCGGAGGCGATTACCAGCACGTCGTACTCCAAGGCCGTGCCGTCGCTGAGGTAGACGGTGTTCTCAGCGGTAGTGACGCGATCCACCTCGGCGATGCGGAAGTTGATTCCGTCATGCAGCTGCTTACCGCGGGGCCGCACGATGCGCTCTGGTGTTGTCATGCCAAACGGCACGAACAGCAGGCCTGGCTGGTATAGGTGCCGGTCGTCGCGGTCGACGACGACAATCTCTGCGGTTTCGCCGTAGTGCCTTCGCAGCCGGTTCGCAGCGAGCGTCCCGCCAGTACCTCCGCCCAAAATAACGATTCGATCACTCATGCCACCATGGTGGCAAGCGCCGAGCAGCTGACCATCCGCGAAAAGCCGCAAGCGGACTGCACTGCGACACACACCGCGGCGAGCACAACCGTAGACACGCTGCTGCTACTGCGACAACTGCCCCCGCGGGTGCGGGGGCAGTTCGAGTTCATTGAAAAGGTGGAGACGGCTGGTTAGGTGAGAGCGAAAATAGCTGCTACTGCCTCATTTCACCCGACCTCCCGCCGCAGTTGCGTCCCACCGCGCGGATCGATGCGACCCACGTTCATGCCGTATGCCTGCTTCAACCGCGCGCGCGCCGGCCTCCGTGGGATGGCCGTAGGTCTCCATCACGAGCCGTCCCCCATCCGTGTGACCCAGCTGGACAGCGACGTCAGCATGGCTCACCCCGAGTTCGAGCAGATGAGTAGCGCAAAAGTGCCGCAGCTCGTAGAAGTCCATCCCGGGCCGCCCGAACCGCGCGCGGACCGGACGCCAGTAGTAGTAGTGGCTGTTCTTGGAGAAGCGCCTACCCCGCGGCGTGACAAACAACCACGGCAGATCCGGCCACACGACGAGATCCCGCAGCGCCTCGGCCGCCATCGGCGGGAGTATCACGACTCGCTCGCGGCCGTTCTTGGGCTTCTTCACCAGGCCATCACCGCCAACCGCCTGTCGGATCACGACCTCATCACGCCGCACATCGTGCCGTTCGAGCGCGAACAGCTCCGCCGGCCGGAGTCCTACGTACGCCGCGAACAAGGTCATCGCCCTGAACTGCGAACCGAACGCGCCGCACGCATCCAAGGCAAGGTCCGCGAGCCGATGAACCTCCGCCTCGGTCAGCGCCACGAGATCCTTGCGACCCCGCGGCTGCTCGAGGCGGAGGTTCGCGAAGGGATTCGGCCCCGGGTGCACACCGTCATCGATCGCATCCGTGAACATGGCACGCACAGCCCTCGAGACGCTCACTGCGTGCGCCTCCGACCAGGCACGCGCAGTGCGCCGGTCGATCGACGCCAACGGCACGCCGCGAAAGTCCTCCATGAACGGACGCAGCGCGTACCGGTAGTTCCGACGAGTGGAAACCGCGGGCCGCTTACGCTGATGCGTGTCGAGCCATCCAGCCGCATACTCGGCGCAGTCCGGCGTCGCGGTCGCCGGCCGCTCGGCTCTCGCCGGGCGACCGGCCGCCTCCCGCTCCACCGTCCGCGCCTCGCGCAGCGTCGGGAACGTCCCAACCCACACTTTGCGCTTCGTCGCTGCGTCGTATACGCGGACGCCGTAAGACCCGCCGCGCTTGATAATCGTCATGACCCCTGCCTTGCGTCGATCCATTCATCGACTGCGCTTAGCCTGAACGAGCGACGACCGCCGACCATCCGCGACGGCATACCTGCCCGCACCTGATGCTCAACCCACCGGGAGGACCGCCCCAGGTAGCTCGCGACCTGTTGTTTGCTCACCCACGGTTCCCGGTCGCCGGGGAACCTCAGGACTTGAGCACCATGCAGTTGCATTTCTGCGACTGTACCGCTCGCGTCGGACGGAAAGGCGCAGATCTGCGACTACGCCCGTTTTCCGCGCTCTAGATCGGCGCGGATATCGGCAGGATCGGCGCCGCGCATCCTCCACGCCACCGAGCCTTCCCCGTGGTACTCCTCTAGATCGAACGTGACCCCCGGCATTTGGAACTCGTCGGGATGCTGTCCCGTGATCTTGCGGAAAGCGTTGATCTTGCGGTAGATCGTCGCCCGATTCCATCCGAGCTCGAGCAACCCTTCGAAGCCACCATCGAGATGCCACACCATCCAGAAACCGAAGAGGTCCACCACCGTGCCGGCTGCGACATGCCGCACCAGCGGATCAGTTACTGGCGCCGCAGCTCGATTCACAGCGCGCGCGTACGCGTCGTACCCGGGCGCCGCATTCACCGTTCGCCGACAGGCTTCCCAAGCACGCCTCGCGATGCCCTTACCCTCAGCCGACTCCATCCGGCTCGATCGAAAGTCCTGCTTCTCGTCGCGCATAAAGTCGCATTCTAGCGACTAACTCGGCGCTCCCGGACGCACCGAGTCCATCGCGCTGCATTACGGCAGTCCGCGTCCGACAGTCGGCCCACGACGACAGAAACCATCGAACCGGATAGGGTTGGGCCCTTGCCAATCCCCGACTACCAAACGCTCATGCGCCCAGTGCTTGCTCTTACCGAAAACGGGAGCGAGTGGACGTCGGCATCGATTCGAGACGCGATCACCAGCCAGTTTGCTTTGACCCCCGACGAAGTCGCGGAACGTCTGCCGAGCGGTCGAGACACAACCTTGCGCAACCGCGTGGGATGGGCGCTTACCTACCTCTACCGCGCCGGACTACTAGCCCGCCCACGACGGTCCACGTATCGGCTCACCCAACGTGGCCGCCAGGCGCTCAGCGAGCATCCCGACCGCATCGACAACTCCGTGCTTGGTAAGTTCGAAGAGTTCCAGGAATTCAGGTCCCGCGACGCCGAGCCGCCGCCCCGACCACGACCTGACCTGGCCCGACAGCGGCAACACCAACTTCCAGTAGCCGACGAAGCGACCCCTGAGGAACGTGCGGCCGTGGCATACCGCGAGCTTCGATCGACGCTCGCGAGCGACCTGCTCGAGCGCGTCGCCGAACAGTCGCCCGAGTTCTTCGAGGACCTCGTCCTCGACGTTCTTCACGCAATGGGGTACGGCGGTTCACGCGAAGATGCGGCTGAGCGCCTCGGGCGAAGCGGCGACGAAGGCGTCGATGGCGTAATCCGCGAAGACAAGCTCGGGCTCGACTTGATCTACGTGCAGGCCAAAAAGTGGGCGAACCCCGTTGGAAGACCGGAGATCCAACGCTTCGTCGGTGCATTACACGGCCAACGAGCTGGTAAGGGCGTCTTCATCACCACCTCATCATTCAGCCGTGAAGCTATCTCCTATGCAGACGGCGTAACACCGCGCGTCATCCTGATGGACGGACCCGAACTGGCACAGCTCATGATCGACTACGGAGTCGGCGTATCGGTGGCGACGACCTACGAGATCAAGCGCGTCGACCTCGACTACTTCGGAGCCGACGACAGCATCGCCTAGCCAGCCAGGCTACCTCCTGGCGCCAATCGTTTTTCGCCGTGTGCTTTACGGGGTCGAGTCCGAGAGGACGGCAATCACTCCGGGCGTCCGAAATCTCGTGCAATCGTTCGAAGCTTCTGCTGCACTTGAGTGACAGACTCCCGCACAGTCTCGTACAGCGCGGGTAATTCCCGTACTGCCGGCGACAGCAGCAAATTACCCGATGTCGAGAATCCTGCGATCTCGAGCGGGGCCGCCGCAGAGACTTCTTCGATTTGCCGCCCGTCCGCGTCCATCACCAGCAGGCGATAGCCACTCCCGGTCATCCCTGGCGCGTCGAGCTGAATAGTTCCGCTGTCACGCTTGGCAACGAACACTCGGCCACGGCTGTCTTGTCGCTCCCAGCTAATCTGCCCAGCAGTTGTGCCGGTAAGGAGCGTATGGACCAATTCGTCTATCGCACTCATTCGCTCGTCGCTTCCTCGCTTCCAGCCCTCATTATGGCCGTCTGGTATCCCACACAGAGTGCGGTCGCGAAGCTCAGCCTCTCGACCGGCCGCCGGCATGCGTCGACCACTGCAACCTCGTCATCCGTCAGCTCCGCCAAACACGTACTCACGACGCCCACGAAGTCGCCAAGAGCCGTACGGACCTCGGACTGCTCCTCGCCCGCCGAGGCTTTGAGGACGTCCTGGAGCTGCACACACAGATCCCTGCACGCCCGGACCGCGTGCGTCGCGCCATCTCGGTCTTGATCGAGAGCCAAATCATGCAGTGTTCGCTCCGCCATTACTAGCTGCACTGTGAGTGCAACGAAATGCTGCGCCGAGGCCCTTCGTCTTTCGGCTCCCAACGCGCTCGTCACGGCCTCCGAAGCAGTCCGCACCCGCCTTATCTGCCAGATCGACGTGACCCAGCCAGCAGATGAGATGACTAAACCGACGCCTCCGAGAGCGATTCCCCAGATGCTCAGGGTATTGGAGGCATCAGGCACGGTGACAGCCTACTGGGACGCGCCGTAGGGTTCCCACCGCCTCCACCGCGACGCTAAAGCGGGCCCGCTCGGGCCGCTTCGATCTTCGCCCAGGCCGCTTCCTCAGCTCGTCTTAGGGCCTCCGGCATGATGCCCCACGGCTTATGGATACGACCAAACCTGACGCGATAGCCGCGGCGCCAACCTTCTTCCGCCTGTATGCAGTCGCGCGACCCGCCTGCATACCAGTAGTAACGCCGCAACCGCAAATTCCGCATCGTGCAGCGAGTCCGGGCCGTCAGCTTCGAGGACACGTACACAACGCGGCGCCGCCCGACCTCGACGCGCTGAACCGTCTGAGCCAGGCCGGGTTTGACGGAGACTTCGATGCGAGGGTTTTGGCCCTCAGAGAGGAAGTCACTGCTCATGCCTACTACGAAATATCCGAAGGAGCTTGTGGACCGGGGTGTGCGCCTGGCGATCG
>JAJYHG010000227.1 GCA_021784895.1 Actinomycetes bacterium | reverse complement strand
GCGCCCAGCAGATCTACGGGCTCGAGCCCGACCTGACGGTCCTCGGCAAGATCCTCGGCGGCGGGCTGCCGGCCGCCGCCTACGGCGGGCGCGCCGAGCTCATGGTGAGGATCGCCCCGGCCGGTGACGTCTACCAGGCCGGCACGCTCTCCGGCAACCCGCTCGCGGTCGCGGCTGGCCTGGCCACGCTGGCCCTGCTCGACGGCGACGCGTACGCGCGGCTGGAGGAGCTCACTGAGCGGCTCGCCTTAGGCCTGCGCGAAGCAGCGGCGAGCGCGGGCCGCCAGCTGCGTGTGCAGAGCGTCACTGGGCTCGTGACACCGTTCTTCACCGCGGCCGGGGCGGTCACGGACTACGCTGGCGCTGAGGCCTGCGACCGCGACGCCTACGCCGCGTTCTGCCGCGGCCTGCTCGACCGCGGCGTCTACCCGCCCGCCTCCCAGTTCGAGGCCTGGTTTCCCTCGCTCGCCCACACCGAGCGCGACATCGAGCTGACGGTGCAGGCCGCCGCCGAGGTACTAGCGGAGCTCGCGTCGTGAGCGAGAACGCATACGCCGAGGTGATCGCTGAGATCGCGAAGGGGGCGCGGCTTCACTACGACAACCCCGCCAGCGCCGACCCCGACCTCGACCTGCTGCTCGGCGACCAGAGCTATGCCAGCGGCCTCGAGAAGCTCGCGGCGATCGGCGACATCGAGGAGACGGCACGGCTGGCGGACCTCATCTCGCGTGTGGCGCAGCTGCACGCGGACGGCGAAAGTGCTGCTGCGCGGCTGCTTTTGAGCGGCGCCGAGGAGCGTCTTGGCGGCTCCGGCGCGGTAACGGCGCCTCCCTGGGCGAATGCCGGTAGTCTTACGGACCCGGTTAGTGACGAGCCAGGTGAGTAAAAAGCTGCAGATGGCACCAGAGCCCACAGACAAATCTTCCAAGTACACGCTGGACCGCGGCATGCCGGGGGCCTTTGAGGGTGAGACCGTCACCCGGCGGCGGTTCATGACCGGCGTCGTCCACGGCGCCGGCGGCATGGCGGCGGCGGCCTTCGGGCTGCCGGCGCTCGGCTTCGCGATCGGGCCGATCTTCCAGCGCCAGCCGTGGTCGTGGCAGATCATCGGTCACCCCGACGACTTCGTCGAGACGGTCTTCTCGACCAAGGTGATCACGATGGTCGAGGGGATCGGCGATGCCGGCAAGACGATCGCCTACGTGCGCAAGCGCGATCCGGCGATCGACACCGAGCCGCACGACAAGTACAACAACTACATCGCACTGTGGAACCGCTGCATGCACCTCGGCTGCCCGGTCCGCTACGTCGAGGCCGCCGAGCGCTTCATCTGCCCCTGCCATGGCGGCATCTACAACTTCCGTGGAGAGGTCGCAGGCGGGCCGCCGGTGCGCCCGCTGGACCGCTTCTACACCTACGCCCCGCCGCCGGGCGAGCGCGGCCACGGCTATGTCTACATCGGCCCGCCGTACGCGGTCAACTCGGAGCTCAAGCGCTTCTCGCCGCGTGACCCGGCGGAGCCGCTGGACGGCATCGGGCAGTACGTGTACCCGCCGCGCTTCGACACCCCGACGCTGCCGTCGCTGAAGGACCTGCCGCTGCCACCGGCTGTCCCTGGGGTTGGCTCCTGATGGCGCTCACGGGGTCCCGGGGCAGCGCTCCGCCGCCGTCGCGCGAGGCGGAGCCGATGACCAAGACCGAGCTGGCCACCGAGGCCAGCCTGACGGTCGTCGACTGGATCGACGAACGGGCGCAGCTGTCGCAGGGGCTGCGCTGGATGATGTTCCGCAAGGTGCCCAAGGGCATCAACTGGGCCTACACGCTCGGCTCGGCGACCATGATCGCGTTCCTGAACCAGGCGGTCACCGGCGTCTTTTTGGCGATGTACTACCGCCCCAGCGTGACCGGCGGCGCCTACGCCTCGATCCGTTACATCAACGACGACGTGCCCCTCGGGCAGTTCGTGCATGGCATGCACAAGTGGGGCGCGTCCGTGATGATCGTCTTGATCTTCCTGCACATGGGGCGGGTGTTCTTCTTCGGCGCCTACAAGTATCCGCGCGAGCTGACCTGGATCATCGGCGTCGTGCTCTTGATCCTGACCCTGGTGATGGGCTTCACCGGCTACCTGCTGCCGTTCGACCAGCGCTCCTACTGGGCCACGATCGTGGGTGTGAACATCAACAACACGGCCCCGTTCATCGGCCCCTATCTGGGAGACTTCCTGCGTGCCGGCCCTGAGTTCGGGGCCACGACGTTATCTCGCTTCTACGCGATTCACATGATGCTCGTGCCCGGGCTGATGGCGGCGCTGATCGGTTTGCACCTCTACCTGGTGGCCAAGCTCGGCATCTCGGCGCCGCCGTGGCTGAAGGCGCAGGAGCCCGAGGTCGCGATCGAGAAGGTCGAGGTCTAGGGCCACCGTGAATCAGGCCGAGAAGGAGCAGTACCTGCGCGAGTACGCGCTGCTGAAGAACGAGGGCAAGCCGTTCTTCCCCTATGCGGTCGCCAAGGATGCGCTGATGGCGGTGATCGTGATGATCGTGATCATGCTGCTGTCGCTCTTCTACGGCGCGGAGCTCGGGCCGGCCGTCAACCCGACCACGACGACCTACGTGCCCCGGCCGGACTGGTACTTCTACTTCCTGTTCGAGCTCCTGCGCGTGATGCGCAACGCCCCCAAGCTGACCGACATGGCGACCCTTGGGGTCCCGACGCTGTGCATGCTCGGGCTGTTTTTGCTGCCGCTGTACGACCGCAGCCCGGAGCGGCTGATCACGCGCCGGCCGGTCGCGCTGGCCGCCGGACTGGCGACCATCACCTGCATGGCCTACCTGACCTACACGGGCGCCAACACCGGCTCGCCCAACCAGGTCGTGCTGCCGGTGCCACCGGGTCTCACCCAGTCGCAGCGCTCGACCTTCCTGGCCGGCGAGATCATCGTCGGTGAGTCCGGCTGTGAGGGCTGCCATCAGATCGGCTCATACGGCAACAACGGTCCCGGGCCAAAGCTGACGCACATCGGCACGATCCTGCGGCCGGGCGCGATCGCCTCGACGCTGAAGGACCCGATCGCGCCGATGCCCTCCTTCGCGAGCCTCGCCCAGCACTCGCCCAAGGAGTTCAAGCAGCTCGTCGAGTTTCTCTCGATGCTCCAGTAGTGCAGCCGCTGCCGGCCGTCCAGGCTGCGGTGGCGGCTGGGCCGACGCGCTGGCTGAGCCCGCGGCCTTGGCGTGGCGCCCGTGCCGGTAGTCTCTGTTGCCAATGGTGGATCCCGTGTTGACAGATCCCGCGTCGGGCACGCTCGCCGAACCGCAGGTGCGGGCGATGTTTGACCGCGTGGCCGGCGGGTATGACCGGCTCAACTCCGTGATGACGGCGGGGCTGCATCACCGCTGGCGGGAGCGTGCCGTGGACCTCGCGCAGGTCGGCCCCGGTGACCGGGTGCTGGACGTCGCGACCGGGACCGGTGACCTCGCGTTCGCGCTGGCGCGGCGGGTCGGTCCTGACGGGCTGGTCGTTGCTGCCGACTTCTCGGAGCAGATGCTCCAGATAGCGCGCCGCAAGGCACAGGCGGGTGCGGCCGGGCCGGACAGCGGGATCGTGCGCTTCGAACAGGCCAACGCCCTGCTGCTGCCCCACGCCAACGACGAGTTTGATGTGGCAACCGTCGGTTTCGGCGTGCGCAACTTCGCCGACCTGGATCAGGGCCTGCGCGAGCTGGCGCGCGTGGTCCATCCCGGCGGCCGGGTGGTGGTGCTCGAGATGACGACCCCGCAGCGGCTGCCGCTGTCGGCCTTCTTCAGGCTGTGGTTTGACACCGTGGTGCCAGTGCTCGGGCGTCTTGCCGGTGACGCCGGCGCCTACACCTACCTGCCAAACTCGGTGCGCCGCTTCCCCGGCCCGCAAGAGCTCGCGTCGCGGATGGCCGGCGTCGGCCTCGGCGAGATTCGCTACGTGCTCACAGCCGGCGGGATCATCGCGCTGCACGTCGCTACCGTGGCCTAGCGTGAGCATTCCGGGGGTCGCAACCGTCGAGGCAGTCGTCGAGGCGGGTGGTGCAGGAACCGCGCGGGTGATGGCGCGTGTAGAGGAGCGCATGGTGGAGCTCGTCTCCAGCCACGGTGACCCGCTCGCACGCCATGGCGGGGAGACGATCACCGCCGGCGGCAAGCGCCTGCGTCCGCTGCTGGTGTGTATTGCGGCTGGCGTGCCCGTGGCCGAAAGCGACACGCTTGTGCGTGCGGCGGTGGCCGTGGAGCTCGTCCATGCGGCCACCCTGGTCCACGACGACGTGCTCGACGGAGCCAATCTGCGTCGCGGCCGCCCCACCGTCGTGGCTGCGGGTGGGCGCCTGATGGCGGTGGCTACCGGTGACCTGCTGTTCTCGCGCGCGTTTGCGGAGCTGGCAGCGGGGGGCGAGATCGGCCCGATCCGAGCGCTCTCGGTGGCGGCCTCAGCGCTGGCCGCGGGTGAGTTGATGCAGCGCGCCGACCGCTGGAACCTGACGGTGGATCAGGACCGCTACCTCGAGCGCTGCCGCCTGAAGACAGGCGTGCTCTTCCGCGCGGCCTGCGAGCTTGGTGCTCTGGCCGGAGGTGCGCCGACTGGGGCGCTGGGGAGTTTCGGCGAGAGCATCGGCGTGGCCTTTCAGCTGCTGGATGACGTGCTTGATGTCACCGGACCCGTGGAGCGCACCGGCAAGCCGCGCGGAACCGATCTGCTCGACGGCACGGTCACGCTGCCGCTGATCGAGGCCTGCAGGCGCGACCCTGGGCTGGCGCTGCTGGACCTGCGTGCGCTTGCGGACCCGAGGCGGGCCGCGTCGGTGTGTGACCAGATCGAGGCTACGGGCGCCCTTGACCATGCCCGGGACCACGCTCTGGCTCTGGTCGCGGATGCCAAGGCGGCGCTGCCGGGCTGGCTGCCCGATGCCCAGCGCGGCGCGCTTGAGCTGGTCGCCGACGGCGTCGTCGAGCGCTACAGCTGATCGCGCGGCGGGCTCAAAAGTCCTCGGGCAGGATGTAGCCGGCCTTGAGCGCCTCGAGGAAACGGTCTACGTCGGCCGCCATGTTCGCCCGGGTGAGCTGCTGAAGGTCGGCGATCATCTCGCCGAGACCCGTGTCGAGATGGTCCTCCAGCCGCTCGACCTGCGCCGCTGAGAAGGTGCCTGACTCACAGCGCCCGCAGTTAGGGCAGTGCAGCGCGAGCGACCACTGGCCTGCCGGCGCCTGCGCCCACCTGGTCGGCTCGACGAGGTCCGAGCCGCAGGCGGGGCAGTCGTAGAGCTCACGCTCGCAGGGCTCCGGGGCATTGCGGCGGATCACCCGGATCGCCTGGCCGCTGGGCAGGACGATGATGCCAACGGAGTCAGTCTGGTGAGCGTGCTGGTCGTTCATGTGCGGGGCCTCCCGTTGTGACACGGCCCTATCGGCTGTGCCCAGGGTCCGCTTGAGCGCCGCGCCGGCTGGGTGGCCGGATCGCTGAGCGGCTGCCTGCGCGGTGGCCGGGGAGGGCATCGGCTGGCTGGAAGCCTGGCCCGCTGTGATCCGTGCTCGAGCGCGGTGCGTACGTAGAGCTGGACGCGACACGTCCGCGGCGGACAGCGGCCCGGCACGCCTTGGTGGGCGTGCGCCGGCCGTAACCCTGGTCAGCCGCGGGATTGGAGCGCTAACCTTTCTGCACCTGCAATCACGAGGAAAGTCGGCATGTTCGCAAGCCCCTGGAAGGACACCCTGATCATCTTGGTGATCGTCCTCTTGTTCGTCGGCCCGAAGCGCCTGCCGGCGCTGAGCCGCTCGATCGGAGAGAGCATCAAAGAGTTCAAGGGCGGGATCGCGCAGGCCACCGGCTCAGACGAGGCCGCGGCGCTACCTGCCACCGCAGCCACCGAAGCAACCCCTGGCGACACCGTCATCCCAGAGGAGGTGCGTGCCAGCAGCGGCGCGGCCCCTCAGCACACCAATAGCTAAAGCACCGCCTGGCGGAGTCGGCCCATGAAGCTGCGGCCGATCGGCCACGAAGACCATCTCAGTATCGTCGATCACCTCGACGAGCTGCGCTCGCGGCTGATCATCACCCTCGCGGCGTTGCTGGTCATCTTCATCGTCTGCTTCTGGCAGAACCATCCGCTGCTGAACCTTCTCAATAACGCCCTTCCGGCCGCCGCCAAGTCCGGGCTCGGCAACCAGCCGAAGTTGGACGCGACGCTGGGGCAGAGGGTCCAGCAGGTTTCGGTCGACATGGCCAAGTTCGCGGGCTACCTCGCGCAGGTCAAGGGCATTCCCGCCGGCGCCGTCCGCGAGGCCCGTGCCATGGGCCGCGACCTGCACGCGCTCAGCCTCGCCTACCCAAAGCACGCCAGCAGCCAGGAAAAGCCGATCGTCGTCGGCGTCGGCGAGGGGTTCACGACGACGATGCTGGTGGCCGCGTACTTCGCGGTTCTATTCACGCTGCCACTGATGCTCTACCAGGTCTATGCGTTCGTCCTGCCGGCTCTCAACCGCACTGAGCGCAGCGTGGCCACGCCGACGGTGATCTCCGCGCCGCTGCTGTTTGTGGCCGGGGCTGCCTTCACCTACTTTGCCGTGCTGCCGCCCGCGGTCCACTTCCTGCAGGGCTTCAACAGCAGCAAGTTTCAGGTGCTGATCGGTGCCGGGTCCTACTACAGGTTCGAGATCATCCTGATGATGGGCATCGGCCTCGCCTTCCAGGTGCCGCTGCTCGCGCTCGGCCTCCAGCGCGTCGGCGCGATCAGTGCCAGCACCCTGACCCTCAACTGGCGCTACATTTCGGTTCTGATCGCGGTGATAGTCGCCGCCCTGCCGGGAGTCGATCCGGTCACCATGACGATGGAGACGCTTCCGCTGGTGTTCCTCTACTTGCTCAGCATCGCGCTCCTGAAATGGGTCGAATTCCGCCAACACCGACGCGCTCGTGCCGAGGCCAGCATCGACGCGGCCGCTGGCACGGCGAGCGCCGGCGATTCGGCTGGGCCGAGCTGAGCCCGGTGCTCACCGGCAGTCGGCGAAGCCATGCTGTTTGACCTTCGCAGCCGTCGGCGCCGGGGCGCGGTAAAGGTCATCTACGCGTCCCTCGCGGTGCTGATGGTGGTTGGCCTGGTCGGCCTCGGGATCGGTACCGGGAGCAGTGGCGGTCTGCTCAACGCCGGCGGCAACGGCGGCTCGGGCCCCGGCAACTCTGCCAACAACGCTCTGGTGAAGCAGGCGATCAAGCTGGTCGACGCCCACCCCTCGGCCGCTAACTGGGCCAACCTGATGAAGGTGCGCTACGGCGTGGCGGGCAGCGGCAACAACTACGACAGCACCACCAGCACCTACACGACAGCGGGCAAGCGACAGCTGACCCAGGCGGCTGCGGCGTGGCGCCGCTACCTGGCCCTCAGCCATGACCGCCCGACGCTCGACAACGCGATCATCGCTGCGCGGACCTACCAGAGCCTGAGCCTCTGGCCCGAGGAGAGCCAGGCTTGGAACTACGCCGTGCAGAGCGCGCCTGCGGGCCAGCGCCTGACCCCCTACTACTGCCTGGCGCTCTCTGCCTACGCCGCCAAGAACACCACCACCGGCGCGCTCGCCGCCGCCGCCGCCGTGCGCCTGACCCCCAAGCTCCAGCGCCTGTCGCAGAAGTCCGCCCTGCAGAGTGCCGCGACCTCGACCAGCACGGCGCACAGCCTGCTGCTCGCCAACTGCTGAGCAGTTCCGCGTCGCTAACATCCTCTCCCCGCGGGCCGTTAGCTCAATTGGCAGAGCAGGGGACTCTTAATCCCAAGGTTGCAGGTTCGATTCCTGCACGGCCCACTCGCAAAAGCCCTGTAAATCCGCCAATTTGGCGCTCGTTTGGCTGACGGCCCGCGAGGTCGTGACCTACTTGAGTCCGGCGTTTGAGTCCGGTTTGGCTCAGAATCGGTTGACTGACGGAAAGCGCGGCGAACCGAGGACTGCTTGGCCACCCTTCTCAGGCCGCTAGGGGCAGGCCGTCTCGTTCCGCGTGGCAGCGAACGGACAGTTCGACTGTTTTACACGCAGGATGTCGGGGGTTCGAGCCCCTCACCGCCCATAGGATAAGTACCTGCTATGCGCCTAGTTATGCTAGGCCGTTCAACCGAGATGCCCTGCCTATCAGCCAGAACTGCATCACGCCCGTGCATCATTTGAGCCCCTGTAGGCCCTGGGGCGTCTGCCTGCTAAGACGCACCGCCGCCCACAAGGGAGATCAGGGATGCCCGCAAGATAGGTGGACGCACGGACCGCTGTAGTGGTGTCTGCGGACATCCGGCGCCGCAATAGCTTTCGGTCGCCAATCCACTAGTGAGGTCGATGCACAGCAACAGGCGAAAGCGATACTCGGCCTCGCGAAGTGATGCGCTCGGGATCAACGAGAGCTCAGTTCAGCTTTTGACTGCAATAGGTTTGGCAGTACCGATGATCCTTGAGCGCATTCCGCAGCGAACCCGACACGATTGTGCGATCTGTGCTGTGGCCATGGTCCTCGGCTACACCTACGACCGAGTCAAGGCGGATCGAGCGGAGGTCGCGCAGTTCGACGACAAGACTGCCTGGTGGGAGCGCTACCTTTGGGACGCTGGTTACACAAACTTCTACCGGCCAGTTGCGGACGTCGGCGTGGTACTGGCCGCCGGCACATCGCTCGTGGGACTCTTGGTTATGCAGAACCGCGACCTTCGGGCCGCTCACATCGTCGCAGTCGACGAAGTCGGGGTTCTTGACCCGTCCGACGGGTTCCCTGAGCACGTGGCGTGGTCGACGTACCCAGCCGTGAAGCGCGCTCAGGGCTTCACGCTTGGTTCGGAGTTCTTGGCGGTCTCACTGCGGTTACCGGGGTGACCACCTCGCGGGACCCAGCCCGGCCACGAACGCACGGCTCGCGGCCAACCACCGAGTCAATCCTGCGCCCGCCTATTCGGGTATATCGCGCCGAGAACTGATGGTCGCCAACGCAGTAGCTACCCGCGAGCAGAGCCAGAAGAAATGCAATAGCTCAGCGAGTCCGCTTCTTTCGGGCGTCAATCACGCTGTCTGAGCCGGAAGTCGCGTTGTAGATGCACGTTATGCCGAGTTCGGCATAAGACGGTTATGCCGACGTCGGCATAAGGTTCACCAGATCCGCGCTTCGATGAAGTATGTCGCCTACCAGGACCGCAAGAAGCTCGCCGCCGACCTGCGCCCGATCTACACCGCGACCGACGATGACGCCGCGTCCGATGCGCTGGACGCGTT
>JAJYHG010000257.1 GCA_021784895.1 Actinomycetes bacterium | reverse complement strand
AGCGTCAGCTTGATCAGGGGTATCAAGCCGTCGCCCGCAGCCGGGCGATGCCCTCACACAAGAAGGAGATGCATGCCTACATCTGAGGCACTCCCCTGGCTTAACCAGGGGGACACCGCTTGGCAGATAACGGCGGCGACGCTCGTCGGCCTGATGAGCGTTCCCGGCCTGGTCGTGCTCTACGGCGGCGTGATGCAGAAGCGCTGGAGCATCAACTCGATGATGCTCACGTTCCTGACGTTCTCCGTCGTGCTCGTGATCTGGGTTCTGTACGCGTTCAAGATGGGTTTCGGCTCACCGCTCTTTCCGAGCGCCCACCCGGGCTTCCTGAACGCGTTTGTGGGCAGGCCGGGTCCGTCACTCAGCCCAGCGCAGTTGCAGGGCCACGCCACCCTCCCGGGTGCTTACGGTACACCGTCCCAGGAGAACTTCCCGCAGTCGGCGCTCGTCTACTTCCAGTTCGTGTTCGCCGCGATCACACCGATTTTGTCGCTGGGATCGGTGCTCGGGCGCGTCAACTGGAAGGCGTGGTGCGTCTATTCCGTGCTCTGGATCTCGATCGTCTACGTGGTGGACGCCTTCCTGCTGTGGGGTGGCGGCTACTTCGCCCACCACGGCGCGCTCGACTTCTCGGGCGGCTACGTGATCCACCTCTCGGCCGGCGTGTCGGGCTTTGTCGCGGCCGCGGTGATAGGGCCGAGACTCCAGCGTGACCGCGAGATAGACGCGCCCAACAACGTCGCGATGGTCGCGGTCGGGGCGGGCCTGCTGTGGCTGGGATGGAACGGCTTCAACGGCGGCGATCCGTACTCGGCCGCCAACTCGGCCGCAGCGGCGGTGCTCAACACCAACCTCGCGACCGCGGTCGCGTTCCTGATCTGGGTGGCGCTGGACGTGACCACGGGCCGCAAGCCGAGCCTGCTCGGCGGCGTCAACGGCATGATCGTCGGGCTCGTGGCGATCACACCCGCGGCCGGCTTCGTGAACGGCTGGGGCGCCATGGCCGACGGCGCCATCGCCTCGGTCATCGTCTACTACGCGATGAACTACGCCAGCTCGTGGCGGATCTTCCGCAGCGTGGATGACACGCTCGGGGTGATCTACACGCACGGGATCGCCGGCTTTGCCGGCGGCCTGCTGACGGGCGTGTTCGCCGATCCCGGCATGGCCGTGTTCTACACCGTGGTGGGCAAGAAGTACGTGCCGACCGGCAGCGCCACCGGCCTCGTGTTCGGCTCCGCCACGCTGTTGAAGTGGCAGCTGTTCGCGGGCCTGTTCGTGATCGTGTGGTCGGCTGTGGCGACCTACGTGATCCTGAAGGTGATCGGCCTGTTCATGCCGCTGCGGATGACCACCGAGAACATGGAGATCGGCGATGTCGCCGAGCACGGTCACGAGGTCTACCCATCCGACATACCATCGCTTGGGGCCTATCAGGAGGTGCCGGCCGCGGTCCCCGCGACCGCGTGATGCAGACCGCTGCCACTGCCCAGACCGAGCCCGGCGTGGATGACCCGCGCTCGTTCCACTGAGCCCAGCGCTTACGAGGGTGACACTCGGGGGGCGGCCGCTGCCGCCCCCCGACGCACCTCCGCTGGGGACCACCTGCACGGCGCGAGCTCGTTCCTGGAACTGCTCGAGACCCACCGGCGCGTGGAACGCGAGGCGCTGCTGGCGGAGGCGCAGCGGCTAGGTGTCACACCCGGTGACGTGGCACCAGACGACGACCAGGAGCAGACGGCCTGCGGCGCGGTGGCCGCGGCGCTGGCAGCGCTGCGCGAGTCCGGCTTGGCGGCTCACAGTGACGCCGAGCATGACACCTACCGGCTGCTGGTGGCGGTGCTGGTCCACGACCCGGAGGAGCTGCAGGCACTCTGCGCCGCCACGATCGCACCGCTCGAACACTACGACTCGGTCCACGACACCGAGCTGGTGGTGACGCTCGAGAGCTTTCTGGCTCACCACGGCTCCACCACCGACACCGCCGAGGCGATGGAGCTGCATCGCCATACTGTCGGGTACCGGCTGGGGCGTATTCAGGAGGTCTGCGGGCTGTCGCCGTACGAGTCGCAGGGGCGCGAGCGGCTCGGGCTCGGGCTCAAGGCCAAGCGGATCCTGGCCGCTGCTGAGCGGCGCGCTGCGCGCTCGCAGCGGGGCGCCGGGCCAGCGGGCCCAGGCGCCCCGGGCGATGCAGCCTAGTAGCGGTAGTGGTCGGGCTTGTAGGGGCCCTGGGCAGGGACGCCGAGGTAGGCGGCCTGGGTGTCGGTGAGGGTTGTGAGCTTGACGCCAAGCGCGTCGAGGTGCAGGCGCGCGACCTTCTCGTCGAGCTGCTTGGGCAGCGTGTAGACGCGGCGCTCGTAGCGCTCGGGGTGGCTGTAGAGCTCGATCTGGGCGATGACCTGGTTGGTGAACGAGTTGGACATCACGAACGATGGGTGACCGGTCGCGTTGCCGAGATTGAGCAGCCGTCCCTCGGAGAGCACGATGATCGAGTGCCCGTCGGGAAAGACCCACTCGTCGACCTGGGGCTTGATGTTGATGCGCTCAATGTCCGGGATGAGGGCCAGGCCGGCCATGTCGATCTCGTTGTCGAAGTGGCCGATGTTGCCGACCACCGCCTGGTGCTTCATCTGGGCCATGTGCTCGGCGGTGATCACATCCCGGTTGCCGGTCGCGGTCACAAAGATGTCGGCGGTGGCGACGACATCCTCGAGCGTTGACACCTGGTAGCCATCCATGGCCGCCTGCAGCGCGCAGATCGGGTCGATCTCGGTAACGATCACGCGCGCGCCCTGGCCGGCGAGCGACTCGGCGCAGCCCTTGCCGACGTCGCCGTAGCCGCAGACGACACAGACCTTGCCGCCGATCAGCACGTCGGTCGCACGGTTGATCCCGTCGATCAGCGAGTGCCGGCAGCCGTACTTGTTGTCGAACTTGCTCTTGGTCACAGCGTCGTTGACGTTGATCGCCGCGAACAGCAGCCCGCCCTGCTCGGCGAGCTGGTAGAGACGGTGCACGCCGGTGGTCGTCTCCTCCGTCACCCCCATGATCCCGGCTGCGATCGTGGTGTAGCGCTGCGGATCCTCAGCCAGCGAGCGTGAGAGCAGCTCGAGGATCACGGCGAGCTCCTCGCTCTCGGCCTGGCTCGGATCCGGGACCGTGCCGGCACGCTCGTACTCACGTCCCTTGTGGACCAGCAGCGTCGCGTCGCCGCCATCGTCGAGGATCATGTTCGGGCCGCCCTCAAAGCCCGTGATCGCCCGCTCGGTGCACCACCAGTACTCCTCGAGCGTCTCCCCCTTCCAGGCGTAGACGGGCACGCCCCGCGGGTCATCCGGAGTGCCGTCCGGGCCGACCACAACCGCCGCCGCGGCGTGATCCTGGGTTGAGAAGATGTTGCAGGAGACCCAGCGAACCTGCGCGCCGAGCTCGACCAGCGTCTCGATCAGCACCGCGGTCTGGACGGTCATGTGCAGCGAGCCCATGATCCGCGCCCCCGCCAGCGGCTTTGACGCGCCGAACTCGCGCCTGGTCGCCATCAGCCCCGGCATCTCGTGCTCGGCGAGGCGGATCTCCTTGCGCCCGAACTCGGCCAGCGAAAGGTCAGCCACCTTGAAATCGAGCTTGGTCTGCGTGCTGCTCATCAAACGGTCTCCTCCACGAGGGGTGTCTCGAACTGGGTGAATCGGTGAAGCTCGGCGACGCGCGCCTGAACCTCGCCGAAAGTGAGGCGCGCGACCCTCTCGGTGCCGAACTCCTCGACGTTGAAGGACGCGAGCGCCGTGCCGTAGGCCATCGCACTCGCCAGCAGGCCGTGGTCGACGGGCCGGTCCCGCTGCGCGGCCACGTATCCGGCCACACCGCCGGCGAATGTGTCGCCGGCGCCGGTCGGGTCGGTCACCGACTCGAGCGGGAAGGCCGGCAGCGAGAAGAACCCCTGGCGCGTGAACAGGCTCGCGCCGTATTCGCCCTGCTTGGCTATCACCGCCGATGGGCCCCTCGCTAGCAGCTCCCGCGCCGCCGTCAGCAGGGTGTGGCGGCCAGTCAACTGGCGGATCTCGGCGTCATTGAGGATCACACAGTCAACGCGCTCGATCACCCTGTTGAGGTCGTCGCGAGCGATGTCGATCCACAGGTTCATCGAATCGAGCGCCGTGAAGCGCGGCCCGTCGCACTGATCCAGCACCGACGCCTGCAGCGACGGCTGGATGTTGGCCAAAAACAGCACGTCACACGCCCTGGCCGCGGCGCTCAGGCGCGGCTGGAAATCAGCGAACACCCCAAGCTGCGTGTCGAGTGTCTCACGCGAGTTCAGGTCGGGGCCGTACTCGCCCGCCCAGAAGAACGTCCTTCCCTCCGCGGCCGTTGTCACATCCGCGGTGACGGTCCCGCGGGTGGCCAGCGTCTGCAGGTCGGCCGGCGCAAAGTCTGTGCCCACCGGGCCGACCGGGTGCACGGTGTCAAAGAAGGAGGCTGCCAGCGAGAAGTGCGTCGCCGCCCCGCCGAGCATGCGGTCACGGCCACCGTAGGGGGTTCTGACCGCGTCGTAGGCGATCGAGCCGACGACCGTGATGCTCACGCGGTGGCCGCCTCCGCGGCCGTGAGCCCGGCGGCCTCACGCAGCAGCTCCGCCCGGCCGGTCCGCTCCCAGGTGAAGTCACTCCCCTCGCGCCCGAAGTGGCCGTAGGCCGCGGTCTGCTGGTAGATCGGCCGGTGCAGATCGAGCTCGCGGCGGAAGGCGCCCGGCCGCAGATCAAAGTGCTCGGTGATCAGGGCCGCGATCCGCGCTGGATCGATCCGTTCGGTCCCAAACGTCTCGACCATCAGCGAGACCGGGTGAGCCACCCCGATCGCATAGGCGACCTGCACCTCACAGCGCGACGCCAGACCGGCCGCCACCACGTTCTTGGCGACCCAGCGGGCGGCGTAAGCGGCGCTACGGTCGACCTTCGACGGATCCTTGCCGGAGAACGCCCCGCCGCCATGGCGGGCCATGCCGCCATAGGTATCGACGATGATCTTGCGGCCCGTCAGGCCGCAGTCACCAACCGGCCCACCGATCACGAACCGGCCGGTCGGGTTCACCAGGAAGCTCTCGCGCAGCTCGCGCTCGTCATAGAGGTCGGGCGGCAGCACCGGCCGGACCACATGCTCCCAGAGATCGCCGGGAATCAGCGGCTCGGACCCCTCGGCGTGCTGGGTCGAGATCAGCAGCTTCTCGACCCGCACCGGCCTGCCGTCGGCATAGCGCACCGTCACCTGCGTCTTCCCGTCCGGACGCAGATACGGGATCGACCCGTCCTTGCGAACCTCGGCCAGCCGCCGCGCCAGGCGGTGTGCGAGTGAGATCGGCAGCGGCATCAGCTCCGGCGTCTCATCGGTCGCGTAACCGAACATCATCCCCTGGTCACCCGCACCGGCCGCCAGCAGCTCGTCCTCGAGCTCGCCACCGGGCTCACCGGAACGGACCTCGAGCGCCCGGTCGACCCCCTGGGCGATGTCAGGCGACTGCTGATCGATCGTGTTGAGCACCGCGCACGAGTCCGCACTGAAGCCGAGCGCCGCGTCGACGTAGCCGATCCGCCGGATCGCATCCCGCGCGACCGCCTGCACGTCAACCCACGCCTCGGTTGAGATCTCCCCGGACACGACCACGAGGCCAGTGTTCACAAGCGTCTCGCACGCCACCCGCGCCATCGGGTCCTGCGCCAGCACCGCATCGAGCACACCATCAGAGATCTGGTCTGCCACCTTGTCCGGGTGGCCCTCCGTGACCGACTCCGAGGTGAACAGGAAGTCATTGTTACTCATCGTTTGCTTGCTTTCTCCAGTCGATGCGCCGCCGGCGAGCAGATTGCCTATGGTGAGCCCCAACCGACCGCCGGGCTCATGGCTGCCACCGCCTCGAACTCGCGCCGCCGCGGCTGCAGCACGGTGCGCACGGTGGCGGCCCGGCCGTCTTGTTTACGCCCAATCTAGAGCGCTAGCTTAGAGCAACCTCCGAGGTGGCCTGTGGCCTGGCCACCCCGCGAGCGAGAACGTCCGCCCCCGCTCATCCGGGCCGGCCGAGACGCCACCACCGCCGCCGCGGCTGCCAGCCTTGCTGCGCGCGCTCCCACTCCTCGCGCGTGGGCAGCCGCCCCTGCTCGCGCGCTGCGAGCACACAGGCTGTGTGAGCATGGCGGCGGCGGTTGTGGTCGCCCTCCGGGAAGAGAAGGAAGTGGTCGCTGAGCGACGGCAGCAACTCGCCGCAGAGCGGGCAGCTGTAGGTGGAAGGCTTGCGGTTCCGCGCGCTGCGGAACTCCCACCAGCGCGGTTCGGTGCTGTTTGGCGATCTCCCAGGCGACACGCTCCGGTATCCTAAGGATCTATGCCGGCACCGCATCCAGAGGAGCTCACCGGGCTGAGCCGCAGCGAGATCCTGAGGGCATCGCCAACGATGTTTGACACCAGATGGCTGGATCGCTGCTCGCGGGTGCACTGGACCGTGCCGCTGGTGATCTTCCTGCCGGCCATCGCCACGCTGCTAGCGCTCGGGTTCCTTCACAAAGTCGGTGTCTGGGCCATCGCGTGGGTCGCCGGGGGCTACTTCATCTGGACGCTCACTGAGTACTGGCTGCACCGGGTCGTGTTCCACTTTGAGCCGGATCACGGCCTGGGCGTGCGGCTGCAGTGGATCATCCACGGCGTCCACCACGACCATCCCAACGACCCGATGCGGCTGGTGATGCCGCCGTCGGTGAGCGTCCCGCTGGCTGCGCTGTTCGTCTTCGCCTTCTACGTGATATTCGGCTCACCTGGCTTCCTGCCGCTCAGCGCCGGCTTCCTCGGCGGGTACCTCGCCTACGACATGCTGCACTACCACGTGCACCACCGTCACGCGAGCACGCGCCTGGGCAGGCTCATGCGCGAACTGCACATGCGCCATCACTTCCAGGACCACGACACCGGCTACGGGGTGAGCGCCCCGTTCTGGGATCACGTGTTTGGGACCGCGCCGAAGCGGCCGGCGGCGCGCGGCTGACGGCAACCCGTACCGCGCCAGCGATGGACTTGCGCGGAGACGTCTTCCGGCTCAGAGATCCAGCTGGCCGCTCACGTGCTCCGCGATCGCCAGCGACGAGGTGGCCGCCGGTGACGGTGCGTTCCTGATCAGCACCAGTCCCCGCGACGAGGTGATCCTGAAGTCTTCGACCAGCGAGCCGTCTGGATCGATCGCCTGCGCACGGACGCCCACCGGCCCCGGCACGACGTCGCCAATGGCCAGCTCAGGGATCAACTGGCGCGCACGCGCGATGAACTCCCGCGTCGACAGCGAGCTGTGCACCTGTGCGGCCGCCATCCGCCAGTGCCGGCGGATCATGCGGCGAAAGCCCGGCGAGCGCAGGGTATCCAGCACGTCACGGGCATCGAACGCTGCGCGGCTGTAGCCCTCACGACTCAGTGCCAGAACCGCGTTCGGGCCAATGTCGACAGCCCCGTCGACACGGCGGGTGAAGTGAACGCCGAGGAACGGGTAGGCCGGGTTCGGGACCGGATAGATGAGCCCCCTGACGAGGTGCGCCCGCTCAGCGACCAACCGGTGGTACTCACCGCGGAACGGCACAACCCGGGGCTCCGGGTCGCAGCCGGCCAGCGAAGCCAGGCGGTCGGCCTGCAGCCCGGCGCAGATGATCAGCCGGTCGAAGGCCAGCTGTTCCCCGCAGGCACCCTGCACCAGCAGCTCCGAGGCCGAGCGTCTGACAGCGCTGACCTTGAAGCCGAGGCGAACGCTGCCGCCCGCAGCACGGACATCATCTGCGTAGGCGCGGGCCACAGCCTGAAAGTCGACGATCGCGGTGCGCGGCGAGTGCAGGGCGGAAACACCCCTGACATACGGCTCGATCGCGCCGATCTCAAGCGGCCCGAGCCTGCGCAGGCCCGGCACACCGTTGGCCCGCGCCCGCCGCTCGACTTCGTCGAGGCCGGCCAGCTCACCCGGCGCACGCGCCACCACGAGCTTCCCGCACTCCGAGTAGGTGATGCCGCGCTGATCACAGTAGGCCGCGAGCAGCTCAGCGCCGCGGCGGCACAGCGTCGCCTTGAGCGACCCCGGAACGTAGTAGACACCCGCGTGCACGACGCCGCTGCTGTGGCCCGTCTGGTGGGCGCCGACCTGCAGCTCCTTTTCAAGCACGGTCAGCTCCACACCGCCGACACGCTCGCCAAGCCGGCGAGCTATGGCAAGCCCGACGATGCCTGCACCGACTACGCCAACGCGCACCGCCGGCTAAACCACCACAGTCGTGGTGGGGATCGCCCGGCGCGTGCTCGCGCTCGCGCCGACGCAGGAAGCCAGTAGCAGCACGCCGTGATCTTAGGGCTCACGACTGATTGGGGCTACTCTCTGCCGAGATGTGTCGCCTGTTCGGGCTAAGTGGCGGACGCGAGCGGATCGCAGCCACCTTCTGGCTGCTCGAGGCGCCTGACTCGCTCGCCGAGCAGAGCCACCGCGACCCCGACGGCACCGGGCTTGGAGCCTTCCTGCCAGACGGCAGGCCCTACCTTGCCAAACAGCCCGTGGCGGCCTACGCCGACCGCGCGTTTGCTCATGAAGCGCGAACGGTGCACTCGCGCACGTTCGTGGCCCACATCCGCTACGCCTCGACCGGCGCGGTCGCTCCCGAGAACACGCACCCCTTCGAGCAGCGTGGCCGTCTGTTCGCGCACAACGGGGTCATCGGCGAGATCGATCGGCTCGAGGCGGTACTCGGGAGCACGCGCGAGCTGGTCCAGGGGGAAACCGACTCGGAACGGTTCTTTGCGCTGATTTCCCGCGAGGCCGAGGACACCGACGACCTGGGCAGTGCGATCACCCGCGCAGCGCAGTGGATCGCCGACAACCTGCCTGTGTTCGCGCTCAACTGCGTCCTGATCACGGCAACCGAGCTCTGGGCGCTGCGCTACCCGGACGTGCACGAGCTATACGTGCTGCAGCGGCCCGCAGGCGGCCCGCAGGCGAGCGCGCACCTTGATCATCGCGGCCGCGCAGGCGAGCTGCACGTCCACTCTGCGCACCTGGCGCAGCACCCATCCGTAGTCGTGGCCAGCGAGCCGCTCGACGACGACCCTGGCTGGCGGGCGCTTGAGTCCGGTCAGCTGCTGCACGTCGACGCTGACCTGCAGGTCAGCATCGCAACGGTGATCGCGCGGCCTCCCGCCCGCGTGCTGACGCTCGCAGACCTCGACCCTCGCGCTGCCGCCTCTCAGCAGGCCACCGGAGGCGGACGCTGACGGACCTCTCTACACTGCGGCGCACCCGG
>JAJYHG010000208.1 GCA_021784895.1 Actinomycetes bacterium | reverse complement strand
TGACCACCCCGAGCTCGAGCAGGCGATCGCAGATCGCCGCGGTCTCCTCGGTGGCGGGCTCGAGCGTCACCGGGTCGCGCACGAACTCGAGGCCGAGGTAGAGCCCGGCGCCATGGACCGCGCCGATCAGCGGATGGCGGGCCGCGAGCGCCTGCAGGCCGGCCTGCAGGCGCTCGCCGGTCACGCGCGCGTTCTCCTGCAGGCGCTCCTGCTCGAGCACGTCGAGCACCGTCAGCCCGACGACGCTCGAGACGGGGCTGCCGCCGGTGGAGGAGAAGAAGTAACCACCGCTGCGGTAACTCTCGGCAACCTCCCGGCTGGTGATCACGGCGCCCAGCGGGTGGCCGTTGCCCATCGCCTTGGCGACGGCGATGATGTCCGGCACCACGCCCTGTTGTTGGAAGCCCCAGAACCACGCACCGAGCCGCCCGTAGCCGACCTGCACCTCGTCGGCTACCGCAAGGCCGCCGTGGCGGCGCACCGCCGCGTAGACCTCCTGCAGGTAACCGTCGGGCAGCGCCAGGCCGCCAGCGTTGCCGTAGAACGCCTCGGCGATGAAGGCCGCCGGCGGCCGGCCTGACGCGGCCAGCGCGTCGATCACCGCCACCGCCTCGGGCGCATACAGGCGAGCGTCGGCGCCGCGGTGACGCCCGCGGAAGGCGTTGGCGGCGTCGACGGTGTGCACCCAGGCAGGCCGTGTTGCGAGCGCGTTGGGGTTGTCGGCGACCGAGGTGGAGACAGCGTCCGAGAGATAGGTCCAGCCGTGGTAGGCCTCGCGCATGGCGATGATGTCCGGCCGCCCGGTGGCGGCGAGCGCCAGCCGCAGCGCCAGGTCGACCGCCTCCGAGCCCGAGTTGACGAAGAAGACGCTGTCCAGCGGCTCTGGCGCGAGGCCCGCAAGGCGCTGCGAGAGCTCCGTGATGGCGGCGTAGTGAAAGCGCGAGTTGGTGTTCAGCCGCCGCAGCTGCCGGGAGACCGCCGCCTCGATCCGCGGGTGCGCGTGGCCGAGGATCGTGACGTTGTTGACCATGTCGAGGTAGACGCGCCCCGCGGTGTCGATCAGGTGGTGGCGCCAGCCGCGCTCGATCTGCGGCGGGCGCTCGTAGTAGTGCTCCTGTACCGAGGCGAGGGTGCGCCCGCGCTGCTCGAGCAGCTCATCCGCAGGCGCCGGGGACCGGGCGGGACTGGGCGTGAGGCCGAGCAGCGGCGCTGGGTCGGCGCAGAGCGAAAGCCAGCCGGGTGCGTACTCGGGCCGGACGTGGGCGGGCACCGGGTGACCGGCGGTGGTGATCTGCACCCGCACCCGTCGGCCGGCGGCTGCCAGTGCGCTGCCGCCATCAGCGGGCAAGACTCCGCTCAGGGTCAGCACCACCCCGCCGCCGGGCAGCCTGAGCGTGTCGCCGTGCCAGCTCGCCGGGCCCTCCCACGGGGCCGTCAGGACGGTGTCGCGGGCAAACCAGAGGTCAGTGACGGTCGCCACCGTCGCCGATGAGCCGCTCGCGAGCGGCTGCGCGCGCGGCAGCTGCGCCAGCGCGAAGGGCAGTGCGACCGCGTCAGCCGAGGCGAGCGCCCGCGCCACCAGGCGCTCGGTCACATCGGGCTCGAGCCACGCACCCCCGTCCATCAGCTCCGACACAGTGGAGAGGTCAAGCACCGCCGGTGCCGGGCCGTCGCGCAGCGGGCGCGCGCCAGCCGGCAGGCGCGGCGCGCGCGGTCCGAAGCCAAGCGCGTCCTGCACGAGGCCCGTCATCACCGCGAGCGGCACTGAGCTGGCGCGCCGGAAGATCTCGGCCTCGCGCTCCAGTCCCCCCCAGGCATGGGTGTGCTCGCCGTCGATGCCGACCTGCTGGTGGCTCGAGACGGTCAGCACCGCGCCGCGGATCACCACCAGCGGCCACAGCGCCTGCACCTCAGCGGCGCTCAGCGGCGCCAGCCGGTGGAAGGCGCGGATCGCGGGCAGCAGGGTGTGCGGCTCGGCGCCCGGGTGGTGCAGCAGCGAGGCGATCGTGGTGGCCAGCTCGGCCACGCGCCAGGAGACGGACAGGTCGCCGAAATCGATCACACCGTCCGGGAGTGGGATCCCGTGGGGCCGGTTGCTGAGCAGGTTCTCGTCGGTCAGGTCGAAGTGGCCGGGCGCCAGCGGCAGCTCGCCGGCGAGCGCCGCGACCTCCGTCCAGGCAGCTTTGGCCTCGCTCTGCAGGCGCTCGCGCAGCGGCCCATCCGGTACGTGTCCGAGCAGCTCGGCCAAGACCCGGTCGCCGTGGCGCAGGTCCCACTGCAGCACACGCTCAAGGCCAGGGTGCGCGAAGCCGGCGAGCGCGTCGCTGACCTGCGCGGCGAGCGTGCCGAGCGCCGACACCACCCGTGGCGAGAGGTACCCGCAACCGGCTAGTGTGCGGCCCGGCAGGTACCTGACCACGTGCGCCACCAGGGCGCCCTCGGCGGTCGCAACCGTGGCCAGCAGCCGCGCGCCGTCGGGTCCCGTCAGCGTGGTCGCAACGCGCACCTGCGACAGGCGCTGTGCCAGGCGCTCGGCTGCCAGAGCCTGGGCCTCGATCTCAGTCAGGCCAATCGCACGGTTGGCCAGCTTCAGCACCCCCACGGGCTCGCCGTCGTGCGCCCGGAGCAGGAAGTTCTGATCCTGCTGGCTGCCCAGCGGCTCCGCGGCGGCCGCCAGGCCGAAGTGCTCGCGCGCCAGCCGCTCCGCCTCGGCCGCGCTCACGCGCGGCGCGGGCAGCGCGCCGTGGGCGAAGAAGTCGAGGCCGGTCCCTGACATGCGGGCACAAGTTTGCCTGAACGACCCGCTCCCGGTTGCTCGCTCAGTGGCCAGTCAGCGCCACGAACTCGCGATCGTGGCGCAGGGCGGCGAGGTCGTCGTCAGCGCGAGCCCAGGCGGCGGCCTCGGGTGAGGTTGTAGTGCAGGATCGAAGCTGCGTGCCTATCAGACCGGCAGTCGGCGATCATGGGTTGGAGAACCAGACGAGCCAGTGACCGCGCCGGTCGACCAGCCAGTATTCAGCGTCGAGCGCAGGCGCCGACCGGCCCGGTCCGACGGTGACGCTCTCAGACAACCGGACGATCTCGCGTCCGCACCAGTGTCCGACCATGCGAGCGTACACCGACTTCACCGCTGGAACGACGCTAACGACCCGCGACTGCGTAGTGCCGCGGCTTTTCTGCTTCGAGCCCGCTTCGAATCCGTCCGTCTCCCTGAGAACGGGCCAGTAGGCGCGGTCGCTGTAGCGACGATCGTTCGCGAACTTGCCATCCAGGTGCCTCACAGCGGCTACCGCCGACCTAGCTGCGCTCGGACTGAGGCGTTCAACGCCTCGCCGGCTCGCGCAGCCACCCGCTGGGCCCCATTTCGGCCAGCTACTTGGCGGCGGGTAGATTGACGCTGGATAGACATAGTTCCCGTGGCTAGCTCCCAGTGAGTCTCCGGGCGATAACCCGCCTATCCCCCAGTAGACACCGCCCGCCACCATAAACGCCATCACCAAGCGTGTGATCAGTTTCGCTGCCACGACTCACCTCCGTAACTTACGGCACGTGGGCACAACCCGGAATCACGAAGTTGCACCCGAGTCTCTCAACGCGTTCGCGACAACCCTTCCGAGGATCTTATCGGCGTCCCGATCGACGAAGGCCACGGCATCGTTCTGGGCTGTACCGCCAATTCGGACCGCAAACACGGCTATCGCAGGGCTTTCCTCAAAAGTTGCCGCAAACGCGAGGTAGCGCCAACAGGCTTGCCGCCAGTGATCTGCGGGCTCAGTCGCCTCGAGGTGCTGGGCCACGGCAGCCCATAGACTCCCAGCCCGCAGACGCGCGAGGGTCTGCGCGAGTGGTTCCTGGCGTGTCTCGCACGGCTCTGTCCGACGCCGAAAGTGATCGCGGACCTCAGGGAAGAGGCTCACCGCCAGTGTGAACTCTGTGAGCCCGGCAACACCGACCAAGAGACCGCCGTGAGCGACTATCCCGTCCCAATTGGCCGACGACGTCGTCCCGAGCGCGGCCATCGCGAGAAAGACGCCGGTCCTCGCGACGGTGAAGCGCGTGACCTTCGCAGAACTCATACGGCCAAGACAGCCGCACGATTTGTCGGGCGCCGCTCGAACAGCCCATGAGCCGTAAAGCAGCGCACCGACCATGAGGATCCCGACCGGCGCAGCGGACCAGCGTCCAGCTATTCGCGAGCAAGCGAGCACGCCGGCGAGAAGTTCCACGCCTGCTAGCGCATACCATGTCCATAGCGACGCCCGCCGATCAGCGATGAGCCGTGCAAGGGCGGTACGGGCGACCGTGCGCTCTGGGTCGCGGTCTGCAATCTTGGTGACCGCCGCCGCGCCTGCGATCGCGCCAACGATTACCGATTGAAGGCCTAGGACCGCTGCTCCAGTCAAAGCTGTCCTCCGCTCTGCCCTAGCACTCCGGCTCCAGTACCGACACTGAAACGTTGGTCGGAAAGCAGTACGTGCTGGCCGGGTCGTGGAACCTCGAGAACGCGGTCATCGTCAGATCTACGACGGGGTGACTGCGCGTGTAACCGCAGGTATCGCAGACATGCGCGCATACCGCGCCGCCAATGCACGCACCATTCTGACGCGGCCCACAGTCACGGACATAGAGGCCGATAGTAGTTCCATTGCACATGTCTTCGACAACGACTGTTTGACCGCAGCTGACAAGCACCTGGTTGGTGCACCCGTACGAGCAATTGCAGCAGGTGAAGTCGCAGCAGGAACAGGAGCTGTCAAGCGCAGGCCAAGCCAAAGAGCTAGCAGCGTTAGTCCCACCGCAGTCGCAGCGACCGCATCCGTTGCAACAGGAGTAGTTTGAGGCAATGCCTTGATACGTGAACGTTACGTAGCAATAGGTGATATCCGGTGTGGCGCCTTGGACGGTCTGGCGCGTCACCGTTGGACCGGGGGCTTGAGGGGCCTTTGTTACTATCGCACCGGGCTGTGCGACACCCACCAGGGTCCCGTTAGCACTTGCCGCGTCGTGCATGTAGGCCACAGCGTCGACCAATGCCCCAACCACCGGGGCCTGTCCTAGCAGGCTGCCTGTATAGACGTCGGTGACGGGTGTGCCTGACCCAATCGTCAGCTCAATCGGTCCGGAAAATCCCGATTGCTCGGCGTCGCTGGGTGTCACCTGATAACCGCTTTCCGTAACAGCGGTTATCTCTCCCCGGACTCTCGCGATGTTCGCCCAGCCGCGGGTCAGCTCTGAAGCGCGATTGGTGTGAACAATCAAATTGTCACCCACGGCTATCTGGGCTGGACCAACCGGCCCGTCTCGCCACACGGTCGTCGCGCTGGTGAATCCCAGGCGGCGAACGTTTGAGGCATCGATCTGTACGTCGACGGCTACCGACGAGCGGCCAATTACCGTGCCCTGGAACACCAGGTCGTCAATTTCAGCGCCGCCTAACGTCTGGGAGGCGAGCGCCGGGCTGGCAGTCCACGCGCCACCGGCGGTCACGCCTGCGGCCACGACTGCAGCCTGCAAGAAATCCCGCCGGGAATAGCTGTTCGGTTGCGCCCGCGGTGCTTCACCGTCAGGGAACGGACTGTGCAGAGCCCCGAGCACCGGCCTGGCGTCGACGCTCCTTAGGTTCGGTGTCGGGAGTCGATTGATTCTTCGCACGCAGCACGCTCCTCCGAAAAGCCGGAGTCAAAACGAAAAATGCGTACCGAGCTGCGGCTGCATCGAGGAGCTGGCCGTGGATACGGGGCCCATTGACCACCGGCGGGATCCGATTTGTCGATGCCTACACGTTACCACAGGCCTGTGGGCGTGGCCACGCGTGTCTCGGATGCATTGCGGCCTATCCCGGTTGGGTGGCGGCGAGTGTCGCGAGGCGGGCCTTCTTGAAGGCGATCAGGCCGCTGGCGAGCTGGAGTAGGGCGAGGTGGTTCTCGTCCTACTTGGACCAGCGGATGGGGATCGCGCGGTTGCGGTTCAGCCACGAGTGGGCTGCCTCAACGACCCAACGCCGGGCGCGTTAGGACGGGTCGCGGACCTTGTCAGCGATCTCCTGCCCGCGGGTGCGGATATGCGGTTGCAAGCGCCGCGCGACCGCGAGCTGCCGGATCTCGTCATAGTCGTAGCCGCGGTCCAGGCACAGCCCCTGGAGCTGCTCGTCGCCCGGGATCGGGCGCGCGATCGGAGTCGACTCAAGCGTCTCCTCCAAGAGCTTCATGTCGTGGCGATTGGCGCCCTCATGCGCGAGCCTGATCGAGACGCCCGCAGCCTCGGTAAGGACCGAGCGCTTCGCCCCCTCTTGGCTCTGCCAATGGGGTTTGGGCCGGTCTTGGGACCGCCCAGAGTCGCCTTGGTCATCGCGCCGGCAGTAGCCAAGAACGACCAGTCGATCCCGACGACCTCGTCGTACTCCAAAAGCCCCTGACGCCAGACCTCGTGAAAGACCCCAGCCTGCTCCCACTCCTGGAAGCGCCTAGGATGACGGCCACACCCCGGTCGCGTTGAGCGGGTTCTACTGCATCCCGGTCCACAACACCAGCAAGATCGCATCCATCGCATCGCGGTCGGGCACCCGCGGCGCGTGGCACCCCAACGGACGAAACGGTGTTGACGGCAACAGCGGCTCGACACGCTCCCACAACCAGTCCAGCATCCGGCAACCATCATCACGACTCACCATATAGCCCATCACGCCCTCCTCATCGGGTGGCACGATTGTCGGCCGATCAAGAGTTCAAAGCCGCGCTACACAACCCTTCCAGGATAGGCCCTTAGGACTGCGGTCATAAGTTCGGAGCGCAGAAACCGGGTGCGTTCCGAGACGCCGGCTTATTGGTGCTGCGTCAGTTTGGAGGAGTCGGGACTGGAGGCTCAAAGCACCTGCGCCTCAACCTCATTCAGGCTGATCGCCCGGTTCGCCAGCTTCAGCACGCCGAGCGGCTCGCCCGTAACGCGCTCTGTCTCGGCCACGCTCACGCGCGGCGCGGGCAGCGCGCCGTGGGCAAAGAAATCGAGGCCGCCTGCTGGCATGGCGACTGACCAGTTTGCCGGACGCGGCCTGGCCAGATCGTCAAAGTGAGCCGACCCAGCTTACCCCTGGCGGCGAACGACGCGCCGACAGCTGCTCAGCGGCCAGTCAGCGCCACGAACTCGCGATCGTGGCGCAGGGCGGCGAGGTCGTCGTCGGCGCGCGCCCACTCGGCCGCCTCAGCCTTGAGCTCCACCGCCCGGCGCAGCGCAGCGATCGCCTCCTCACGCCGGCCCTGGACAGCGTGCAGGCAGGCGAGGTTGTAGTGCAAGCCGGCCGCGCCCGGGTGCAGCGCCAAGCCCTCGGCGAGGATCTCCGCGGCGCGCTGCGGGTCGCTGCGGATCAGTGGCGAAGCGCGGAACGCCCACTCCCAGGCGGAGGGCTCGAAGGTAGGCGGGCCGCCGAAGCTGAGCACGGTGGTGCCGGGCTCGCGCGCCACCGCGTGACGGTGCGAGCGCGGGTCGGGGATGAACACGTAGGTGCCTGCGGGCGCGTCGTGGACGGCACCGTCGATGGTGAAGGTGGCGTGCCCGGCGGCCACAAAGTACAGCTCCTGCTGCTCGGCGGAGCCGTCGTCGGAGACCTCGTCGTGGGGCTCGACCACATCCTGGCCGGCTTCACTGGCGGTGTAGGCGTTGCAGCCAAAGGCGCGCACGCCGAGCGTCAGCCTGACCGGACGCCAGACCAGGCTGCCGGGACCGGGGACCGACTCGATCTCGTCGAGATGGACGACCTTTGGCGCCTCCACGGAGCTGGCTGATCCGTCCATGGTCAGACCGTCAGCACGATCTTGCCGAGCTTGCCGCCGGCGGCAAAGGCGTCGTAGGCCGCCGCCGCCTGCTCGAGCGGGAAGGTACGGTGCAGCGGCACGCGCAGCTCGCCGGCGGCAAACAGCGGCAGCACGCTGCGCTCCATCGCGCGCGCCGTCAGCGCCTTCTCTTCGAGCGAGCGGCCACGCAGGGTGGAGCCATGGATGCGGCCGCGGCGGGCCATCAACAGGCCCAGCGGGAACTCATGGACCGTCGCCCCGGCACCGGTGCCGATCACGCTGATCCGGCCGCCGGTGCGCAGTGCCCTGAGGTTGTCGCGGATGTTGGGGGCGCCGACCAGCTCGAGGATCACGTCGAACGGGCCGTCGTCGATGAAGCCATCGGGCGAGAGCACGTCGGCACCGAGCGCGGCGACCGCGTCGCGGTACTTGGCGCTGCGGACCGTGGCGCTCACACGCGCGCCGGCGGTCCGGCCCAGCTGGACCGCGGCGGTGCCGACACCACCCGCGGCGCCGTGCACCAGCAGGCGCTCACCCGCCTGCAGCCCGCACTGCGTGAACAGCGCGTCGTGGGCGGTCGTGAACACCTCCGGCAGACCGCCGGCGGCGGGCCAGTCGAGTCGCCCGGGCACCGGCATCAGCATGCGCTCGTGCGCCACCACCAGCTCGGCCTGGCCAGCGGCAGCGGTCAGGCCCATCACGCGGTCGCCAGGGGCAAAGCGCGTGGCCCCAGGCCCGGCCGCACGCACCTCGCCGGCGAACTCCATCCCGGGCAGGTCGGCCGGCACGCCCGGGGGGAGCGGGTAGCCGCCGTCGCGCTGGAGGATGTCAGCGCCGTTCAGGCCCGCGGCGCGGACCGCTACCAGAACCTCAAGGTTGGCGGGCACGGGATCGGGGCGGTCCTCGACCACAATCTTCCCGTCCCTGATCACAACCGCGCGCATCTGAAGCCAATAGCCTACTTAACCGGAGCGGCGCACGAGCTGCGCGACGCATTCGATGTGCGGCGTCTGCGGGAACATGTCCACCGGCGCCACCTTCACGAGCTCGTACCCGGACGCCACCAGCTGGGCGGCGTTGGGAGCCAGCGTGGTCGGGTTGCAGGAGACGTAGACGATCCGCTTCGGCGCCGCCTCGATGATCCGCCGCACCACCTTCTGCGACAGGCCCGCGCGGGGCGGGTCGACGACCAGCACCTCAGGGCGCCCAGCGCGCTCCACCAGCTCGCGCAGCGCCAGGCGCACGTCGCCGGCGTAGAAGTGGGCGTTCTGGATCTCGTTGCGGCGGGCGCCTGCGATCGCGTCGGCGACCGCCTCCTCGACGATCTCTAGCCCCCAGACCTCGGCGGCGCGCGGAGCCATCAGCAAAGCGATCGTGCCGATCCCGCAGTAGAGGTCATACACGCGGTCAAAGGGCGAGAGCTCGGCGTAGTGGACCGCGAGCCCATAGAGCCGTTCGGCCATCTCGGTGTTGGTCTGAAAGAACGCCCCGGCGGAGATGGCGATGCGCAGGCCGCCGAGCTCCTCCCCGAGCTGCGGCGCACCCGCGACCAGCTCGGTCTCACCGCCGGCGGTGGTCTCGGCGATGCTTTCGACGCGGGTCCAGAGCAGGCCGGAGGCGG
>JAJYHG010000266.1 GCA_021784895.1 Actinomycetes bacterium | reverse complement strand
TTGACCGTGACCTGGACGGTCAGCCGCTCGCCGGCGGGGAGACGCTCGGCCGGCACGATCTGGTTGCCTTGAAGCCGCACCGGGATCACCTGGCGCTCGCGCCCGCCGATCGCTACCACCCGGGTGATGCGTCCGCCTCCTGTGGGTAGCGTGACCCGCGCCAGCGCAGCAGTACTGGTGGTGATTTGCGGGCGGGCCTGCGCCACCACCGCAAACACGGCGATCACTGCCGCGAACGGCAGCGCTACGACCACCGGCAGCACATAGCGCAGCCGAGCGGATCCCTGCCTGCGTTGATTCAGTGCTAGCTGTTCGGGCAAACCACCCTCGTTCCGTGGCGCTCGTCCCTGTTGTGATACCACAGGGGTTTTTCAACTACCACAGAGCGTACTTCGCCAAACCGGCGTTAACCTAAGCTTGCTCTTAGAGTTCACGGAGTGGCAGACCATCGACGGAGCCGACGACATGGCCGGTGGTGTAAGCACGCCGCGCCCGGCGTGAATGCGCAGCTCGCCGGCCCGGCGGCGCCGCCGGACCCAGCGGCAGCTTCACGGTCCGCGTCAGAATCGTCGCCGCGGCGGCGGTGATCTGCTGGTCGCCCGAGCCGAGCGGCGCTGGGTCGAACGAGACCTGCAGGCGCAGGGTCGCAAACCGTCCACGCAGCGGCGCCAGCAGGTGGCGGCCCGCGGCGGTCGGTCTCACGGTCACCTCCGCCACGCCGAGCGCGGTGGTGGTTAGCGTGCGCACGCCGACCACCTTGCGGCCATAGAAGACTCTCGTGATGAGCTTGCCGGCCGGGATCCTGGTCCTGAAGGAGACGACGTCTGTTCCCTTGGCGGCGTGGACCGCCACCAGCGCGTATGAGCCGACGGTGTAGGTGACCGTCTGCGAGACGGCGCCGCCGCCGGCAGCGCTGTAGCAGTCCACCTGGAGCGTGTGGGTTCCCGGGTCGAGCGTGTCGATCGGCGCTCCCGACTCGATCTGGTTGCCCTCGTCGTCGGTGCCGAAGAAGCTGTCGATCGAATCGAGCGGATCCGTCGCCGCGCAGGAGAACTGGGCGTCCACCAGCTGGCCGAGGTAGAACGTCTGCCCGCTGGCGGGCGCCGTAAAGCTGAGCACCGGATTCGAGAGCACCACCAGCGAGCCCGGCGTCGCCGTCGGGGTCACAGTCGTTGCCGACAGACCGCTATAGGTATCGCTCAGCGCGACGTCGTTGCTGGGGGTCGCCGCAACCACGTCAAACCACACCGTGCAGACGGTCCCGCTGGCGGGCGGCACGCCCACCGTGACCGTCACCGACGAGGAGCCTGGCCCAGCCGCCGGTGTCGCCAGCGAGCAGCTCGTGCTCGTGCCGCTGTTGAGCGTCGCCGCCGGCGGGTTGTCGAGCGTCACGCCGCTGGGCAGGGTGTTGGTGAAGGTGACGGTCTGGGGGACGCCGGTGGTGTTGGTCAGCGCATAGCCGACCGCGTCGGTGGTGTTCAGGCTGATCGGGTCGTTCTCGAAGCTGGTGGTGATCGTCACGCCACCAGCGGCCCAGGCCACGGGCGTGGCCAGAACCGTTGTGAGCGCGACCGCGACCACGCCCACGAGCACGGCCAGCAGCCGGCGTCCGCGGCGCCCGGTCGGCCGGTTGGGGATTTCCTTCGCGGTGAGCCGCGTTCCGTTCGCAGTCATGCGCTTCACGGTAGAGAACACGAGCAAACGGCGAATGTCGCGCCCGGGCGATCGCGGCGCGCGGGCGCCCGCGCGCCAGCGCCGGACACCGTGACCCGCAGCGACCGCGTGCGTGACCCTTACCCCGGCTGCCTGCCGGGGCGGAAGCCGAGCTCGGCGGCCACCTCTCGCATGCGCGCCTGCTCCCAGCGCGAGAGGCGCCAGATGTCCCTGGATACCTGGTTCACATCGACCTGCCGGCCCGGCAGGTGCAGATTTGCGGTCGCCAGCAGCCGACGCTCGTCTCCTGTCAGCGCCATCCACTTGGCCAGCACGTCGTCTGAATCGGGCAGGCGGGCGCTCCCGTAGGGCCGCGTGTCATCGGGAAACTCGACGCAGTACTCGCCGATCAGGCGGCCCGTCTGGGGGGCGTAGGCAATGATCGGCCGGTGCGGATAGATCAGGTAGGCATGCTCGGCGCCGCCGCCCCGCTCACCGGCCCCGGCCAGCTCGCCGCTGTGTGTGCCCCACACCCGGATGAAGCCAAGCTCGCGGTACATCGCCCACTCCTCCTCACCGACACAGGAGCGCAGCAACTCACGCGCTGTCTGCTCAGCGCGCCGCTCGCGCCCCGGATCGAGCATCGGCTCAGAGACGATCCGCCGGTGCGAGCGCTGCCGGCGCCACAGCTCGACCACGCGTGGCAGCAGCAGGTCTGAAACCAGCGCCAGGGCCACGATCGCAGAAACGCTGAGCGGCAGCAGCACGGGCCAGCCTGCGTCAGCCGCCCGCGGCGCGCGGGAAGAAGATCACGCGCTCCGCGTCCCGGGGAACCTCTGCAAACGACCGCACCATGACCGCCTGACGGCGCCCGTCGGTACCGGCGAGCGGCACCGCGGCCCAGAGCCCGGCATCAAGCTGGCGGCGGAATTCGGCCAGAAGCCTGCGCTCATCCGCGGGCAGCTCAACGTCGCCCTCGGCAATCAGCACCTCACCGTGACCGGGTTTCATCCGCAGGAAGCGCACCCGCCCATTCTCGCAGACACGTCCAGTCCCATACTCCCATAGCCGCTGCGCCAGGCCGCAGCGCTTCACCAAGCGAGCGCGAGCTGCGCGGCTTGGCGGTCAGCAGACCGGGCAGCACCGCGAGCTGGCCGCTGGTAGAGTGCTACGGTGCTACATTCGCTTGTCATGCGCACTATCAGCCAACGCGAGTTCCGCAACAAGAGCGCCGAGGTCCTGCGCGACCTCGAACGCGGAGACTCATTCATTCTCACCAACAACGGCCGGCCGGTGGGCAAGCTCACACCAGCCGGCTTGCCAGACCCCGAGCTGCGGCCGAGCCGTCCGGCGGTCCGGCGGGGAGGCTTCACGGTGCCAGCCCGCAAGCCGAAGGAGAGCACCGCCACGGCACTCGGCGACCTGAGAGGCGAGCGTTGAGGCTCTACATCGACACCTCGGCGGCGGCAAAGCTGATGCTGCGCGAGGCGGAGTCCGTCGCGCTCACGAAACTCTGCAACGAGCCCGAGACACATCTGGTTGCCGCCGATCTGATCGAGACGGAGCTGCGCCGCCTGGCACTCTGGGAGGAAAGCCCCCAATCGGAGGTGAGCGACGTGCTCGCCGGGATCGACCTGTACCCGATACCGCGCAGCACCTTCCACGAGGCCGGGTTGCTCGCCGGCTCCTCTCTGCGCAGCCTCGATGCGCTGCACCTGGCGAGCGCAATCCGGTTAAACACAGACGCGGTACTCACCTACGATTCCCGGATGAGCGATGCAGCAACCGCCCTTGGCCTCAAGGTGGTGGCACCCGGCGACGTCGGACCCCGCGTACTGCACGGCGGGCATCAGCCACGGCGCGGCTAGGCGCAGACCACATAGCGGCCTCCTGGTGCACGCCGGACGCATCCTGCGAGCTCCAGCTCTGCCAGCGCCACGAGCAGCTGCCCACCGCCGCCTTCGCCGCCGCCCCGCCGCTCGAGCGCGGTGACGCTGTCGGCCCCGGCGGCGATCGCGTCGAGCAGCAGCCGCTGCTCGGGCCGCAGTTGCGCCCGTGCCTGATCGCCAGCCCGGCGTGCCCCCACGCCATAGACCGCGTCGAGCACGTCCTGGGGGCCACACACGAGCACCGCGCCAGCCCTGAGCAGGCTGTGGGGCCCCTCTGACTGTGGCGCCAGAGCCGAACCTGGCACCGCTCCCACCGGTCGCCCCAGCTCGGCGGCAAGCGCCGCAGTCGTGAGCGCCCCCGAGCGTCCCGCCCCCTGGACGACCAGCGTGAACTGGGCCAGCGCGGCGATGATGCGGTTGCGCGCCAGCAGCGACCAGCGCCGCACCGGCGCGCCGACACCCAGCTCGCTGACGGCCACGCCACTTTCAAGGATCTGCCCATATAGCCGCCGATTGGCCTTTGGGTAAGGCTCGCTCGCGCACCCGGGCAGCACCGCGACCGTGCGGCCGCCTGCCGCCAGCGCCCCACGATGCGCGTCGGCGTCGATACCGGCGGCCATGCCACTGACAACCGCCAGCCCGCTGGCGCTGAGGCCGCGGCCGATCCTGCGCGCGAGCTCGACGCCGTAGGCACTGGGCCTGCGGGTGCCGACCACGGCGACTGCGCCACCCTCGATCAGCGCGCGCAACCGCGCGCTGCCACCGGCCACATACAGCACCGCCGGCGGGCCCTGCAACAGCTCCAGTGACGCCGGGTAGGCCGCATCACAGCGGCAGATCAGCTCGAGTCCAGCGGCGGCGGCACGATCGCGCATGGCCTGCGCAGGCCCGGCACCGAAGCGTGTGTACTCACGGTCCAGCCGCACCGTTTCCCCAGCCTGGCGGTCGCCGGCCCGGTGCCGGGCAGCGCGCTTGGAGGCGACCGCTCCCCAGAGCGCGAGCAGCGCACGGTCCTCGAGACCGAGGATCTGATCGATCGGGCCGCGCTGGTGGTCCAGGTGGCCGCCGAGCCGGCCGACCAGCCACGTACGCCGCAGGCAGCTGTCGCACGCCCCTGGCACTACAGCCCCTCCGGTGAGCCCATGCCGATCTGCTGTCGCAGGCTGAGCGCCACGAGCACGTCCTCCCGGCTGACGCGCTCACGCCCCTCCAGGTCGGCCACGGTGCGGGCCACGCGCAGCACGCGGTGCCTGCCGCGCGCCGAGAGCCGTCCGCTCCGGTAGGCGCTGGCGAGCGCCGCGTGTGCCGCCTCGTCGATCCGCACCCGAGACTGGAGCAGGCCGGCGTCGAGCTCGGCGTTGACCGTCGCGCCGGTGCCGCGCAGGCGCCGCTGCTGGCGCTCACGGGCGCTGGCTACGCGGTCGCGAGCGGCCGCGGAGGTCGTGCACGGGCGCTCGCGCAGCGCCTGCTCCGAGGGGCGCGAGACGTTCACCAGCAGGTCCATGCGGTCGAGCAGGGGGCCGCTCAGCCGCCGCTCGTAGCGCTTCAGGTCAAGTTCCGAGCAGCTGCAGCGCTCGCCCGCGCCAGCGTACCCGCACGGGCAGGGGTTGGTGGCCGCCACCAGCATGAACCGGGTCGGGAACGCGAGCGCCCGCTGTCCGCGCACGATCGTCACGCGGCCGTCCTCGAGCGGCTGGCGGAGCGCCTCGATCGCGGCACGCTGGAACTCCGAGAGCTCATCCAGGAAGAGGACTCCACGGTGCGCGAGCGAAGCCTCACCGGGCCGGGGAGGACTGCCGCCGCCGACCAGCCCGGCGGCCGAGATCGTGTGGTGCGGCGCCCGGAACGGGCGCGTCGTGATCAGGCCCCCGGTGTGCAGGCCCGCCACCCCGTGGACCCGCGTCACCTCAATCGCCTCCGATCTGCTCATCGGCGGCAGGATCGTCGGCAGCCTGCGTGCGAGCATCGTCTTGCCGGTCCCGGGAGGGCCCTCCAGCAGCAGGTTGTGACCGCCCGCCGCGGCGATCTCCATGGCCTGGATCGGCACCGCCTGACCGCGCACGTCAGCGAGGTCGGGTGGGCTGGCGGCGTAAGCGGGAGTGCGCGCGGCCGCCGCCGCTGGCAGCGGCGGGATCGCTCTGCCGGTGACGGCGTCAACAGCCTCGCGCAGGCTGCTGACCCCCAGCACGCGAATGCCATCCACCAGGGCTGCGTCACGGGCCTGTACGGCGGGGACGACGAGCGATGGTATGCGGTGGCGCCGCGCACCCTCCGCTACCGCGAGCGTGCCCGCCGCCCAGCGCAGGGCGCCGCCGAGCGACAGCTCGCCATAGACCGCCACGCCGGCCAGCCGGCCAGGGTCGAACTGGCTGCTGGCGGCCAGCACCGCGAGTGCCAGCGCCGCATCGAAGCCGGGCCCCGCCTTGCGCAGCGAAGCCGGCGCCAGGTTGGCGGTTATCCGCCGCTGGGGAAATTCGTAACCGGAGTTCTGGATCGCCGCGCGCACGCGCTCGCGTGACTCGCGCACGGCGGTATCGCCGAGCCCTACAACCGTGAAGCTGGGCAGCCCGGGCCGGATATCCACCTCGACCGATATACGGCGGGGCTCGACTCCGTCGATGGCGAATGTGGTGGCACGAGCGAGCACGCCACCGACGCTAGGCCCCAATGTGTTGCACGATGCTCACGCCAGCTGGCGAATCTGTGACTTCTTGCCCGCAGCGGACGCAGTTGTTGCAGAGCCGTCACACGCCGTCACAGAGCTGTGACAGGTCCGCGCCTAACGTCGTCTGCATGACGACCGACAGGCGCAGACAGACCGGCAGATCGGGCGAGCAGATGGCCGCCGAGCACCTGGTCCGCAGAGGCTTTGCGATCCTCGATCGCAACTATCGCACGCGTTTTGGCGAGCTCGACATCGTGGCCTGCGACGGCTCGCGGATCGTCTTCTGCGAGGTCAAATGCCGGGTGGCCTGGCGCGCCGCCCGCGATCCGCTGGAGTCCGTCCACGCCGCCAAGCGCAGGCAGGTACGACGTCTGGCGAGCCGCTGGCTGGCGGAGCGGGCACATCCGTCTGTGTGCGAGCTGCGCTTCGACGCGATCGGCGTCACGGTCACGCCGGACGGCCAGCTGCTGCGCCTCGACCATCTGGAGGCTGCCTTTTGAACAACCGCACAGCGGCCAGTATCAGCCCAGGCTCAGCTGCTGGTAGGCGACCGAGTCAAAGGAGAGGCGGTGCAGCGGCGTGACGCCGAGCCGCTCGATCGCGCGGCGGTGCTCGGGCGAGGCGTAGCCAACGTGGTGGGCAAAGCCCCAGCCCGGATTGAGCTCGTCGGCTCGGCGCATGTAGCGATCGCGTGTCTCCTTGGCGAGCACCGAAGCAGCGGCGATCGCCGCACTCGTGGCGTCGCCCCTGATCACCGCCCGATGCTCGTACGGGGTCTCGCCAAGCGCAAAGCCGTCACTGAGGCAGATCGCGCCGTCGCAGGCGACGTTAGCCAGCGCCTCGCGGAGCGCCGAAAGGTTGGTCACATGCAGCCCGCGGGCGTCGATGCCGCGCGCGCAGCGCGAGACGATCGACACGCGGCTGGCGACGCGCAGGATGACCGGGTAGAGCTCGGCGCGGGCCGCCGGGGTCTGGGCCTTTGAGTCATTCAGCTGCGCGAGCGCCCTGATCTCGGCGCGGTGCAGCCGCTGATGGTCAAACAGCACCGCGGCAGCGACGAGCGGCCCAGCTAGACAGCCGCGCCCCGCCTCGTCAGCGCCGGCCACGAAGCGTGCACCGAGGGCGCGATCGTGAGCGAACAGCCGGGGTCCCGGGGCCGGGCGTCTCATACCGCGGTCACGCTCGTCGCGAGCGCTCGCCAAGCGGGCGAGCGCTCGCAGCGCTCACGCTGCGCTGAAGAAGCCGATCCTGGAGATCGGCCAGTAGGTGGCAAAGGCAACACCGATGATCCACTTCTGCGGCACCGGGCCCCAGTAACGGCTGTCGAGCGAGTCGCCACGGTTGTCGCCCATCATGTAGTACTCACCGGCGGGAACGACGATCGTCTTGGGAAAGTTGCAGTCGGCGCCGGGAACCGCATCGCAGCTCTGGATGTAGCGGCCGCGCTCCCTGACCCCGTTGCGATAGACGTAGCCGTTGCGGATCTGCAGGCGGTCGCCGGGCAGCCCGACCACGCGCTTGACAAAGGTCACGCTGGCCTCCGTGGGAAGGTTCTTATCACACGCCTGCGGGTGGCCCGCGCCCTGGTGCGGATCGCCGCAGACGCCCCCGTCGGTGGCGCCCGTGGGCGGGTGAAAGACGACGATGTCACCCAGAGCGGGGTACGTATCCAGCCGGTTGACCAGGATCCTCTGCCCGATCGCGAGGGTCGGCTCCATCGAGCCGCTGGGAATACGGTAGGGCTTGACCAGATACGCCTGGACCAGGAGGGCCAGGCCGATCGCGACGGCGAGCGTGACGATCAGCTCAACGCCGCTCGCGACGATGCCCTTGGGCTTCCTGGCCGTGGACGTCATCGGGAGTCGCGTCCCCGACCGCCCGCCGCGCGCTAGGCCTCGTCTGCCGCGGCTGGGACAGCCGTCGCTGCGGGCTCGGCGAACGCCTCGCCGTAGAGCAGTTCGCGCTCCACCACGACCTCCGGCCCGGTGTTGCGCCGCTCGCGCACGCGAGCGCGCTTGCCGACCCGGTCACGCAGGTAGTAGAGCTTGGCGCGGCGCACGTCACCGCGGGCCGCCACCTCGATCTTCTCGATCTTCGGCGAGTGCAGCGGGAAGGTCCGCTCGACGCCCACGCCGAAGGATGTCTTGCGTACGGTGAAGGTCTCGCGCGCGCCGTGGCCCTGGCGCCTGATCACCACGCCCTCAAAGACCTGGGTGCGCCGGCGGCTGCCCTCGATCACCTGGAAGTGGACACGCAGGCGGTCGCCGGCGTCAAACTGCGGAACTCTGCGGAGCTGTGCGCGCTCCAGGCTTTCGATGACGGTGCTCATTGCTCGTGCTCTGGTTGCCGGCAGCACCGGCATTGCGGGGAAACGGACTCGGGAATCGCGCCCAGCGGGCGCGGCGGCTTATGGTAGCGGGTCGCGCCCGAGCCACCGCCGCGGGCCGGACGCAAAACCGTCAGCCTCGCAGCCGCGACTGCTGAAGCCGCCAGCGCCGGATCTCCTCGTGGTGGCCCGAGAGCGGCACCAGCGGCACCGGAGGCACCAACGGCACCAACGACACCAGCGGCACCAGCCGGGACATAGCGGCCGATCGAGGCGCGATCGCTGGCCGAGTGGTCGAGGATGTCCTCGTCAAAGCCCTCGCAGCGGCCGCAGCGGCTCGCCGCGCTCCAGCGCGGCACAAAGCTCCACCAACCCCTGATCCTTCGCAGCAGGCCGGCGCCACCCCACGATCGCGCCCCGTGTGGCCGGGGCTGCGGTGCTTCTAGCTGAGGCGGGGTCGGGGAGCCATGGTCGCCCGGCGGTGAGTTGGTGCGGGACGTCGAGTGGTTTGAGGCCGTGTTTGCGGGCAGTCGAGAGGTCGGCACGGTCGCGAGGGACCTGCTGGCGCCGCCGTGGATGGGCCAGCTGCCGGAGATCTTCTGTTGCAGCTTGCTCATGCGGATGTCAGTTCGTGGGCTCGGCCACCAGCGCCCCCGACGAAACCGCATGCTGGAGTAGCTGCTGAGCACTACCTCGCGGCGCACGGTGCGGTCTCGCGAGCGCCGCCGAAGTTAGGAGCAGTGGGGACATCGCGGTCAAGATGACAGCGACGACGGACCACAGCCCGCGCCCGCGCGTTCCGCGGAGCTGTGCGCGCTCCAGGCTTTCGACGACGGTGCTCATTGCTCGTGCTCTGGTTGCCGGCAGCAGCGGCACTGCGGGAAAACTGACTCAAGGCAGGCGCCCAGCGGGCGCGGCGGCTTAGGGCTCCCCGGCGCCGGTGCGCGACCGGGCGGGCCAAATACATGCCCGGGCATGTATTTGGCCCCTCGAGTCGCGCCGATCCCCAACCTGG
>JAJYHG010000141.1 GCA_021784895.1 Actinomycetes bacterium | reverse complement strand
CGGGGCGTAGCGTCGCGATCTGCTGGTAGGCGCGTAGCGCCGGCGCGTGCTCGCGCAGGATCGCGGCGATGCGCGGCCGTTCACCGGCGTCGCCGTCGGCCACGGCGGAGAGCAGCGAGTCGAGCGTACCGTGGCGTTCGAGCAGCGCGGCGGCTGTCTTTGCACCGATCCGGGGGGCACCCGGCAGGCCGTCTGAGGGGTCGCCGCGCAGGGCGATGAAGTCGGGCACCAGCGCCGGGGCGACCCCGTAGCGGCGCTCCACCTCGGCGCTGTCGACGCGCTCAAAGCCCGCGCTGCCCTGCCGCAGGTAGAGCACGAGTGTGCGGTCACCGGCGCACTGGTAGAGGTCGCGGTCGCCGGTCAGGATCAGCGCCTCGCCACCCGCCCGTGTCTCGCAGCGCGCGAACGCGCCGAGCAGGTCGTCGGCCTCGAGCTCGCGCGAGTCCTCAACCTGCCAGCCCAGGGCGCCAAACAGCCCGGGGGCGAGCGCCCACTGGTGCGCCAGCGCCGGCGGCATCGGCGGGCGCTGGGCGTGGTAGCCGGGGTGGAGCGCGACGCGATATGGAGCCTGCTCAGCGCCAAAGCACACGACCACGGCCCGCGGCGCGGTTTCGGCCGCCACCCGCAGCAGCAGGTTTGCCGCGCCGAGCAGCGCGTTCACCGGCTGGCCGTCACGACCGCGGATCGACTCCGGCAAGCCGAAGAACGACCGGTAGAGGAGAAACGGTGCGTCGACGGCGAGCAACGGGCCGGACATCGCGCAACCGTAGCCCATGGTGGCGCGCAGCGGCGAACTGAGGCGCCGTCAGCGCACCGTGACCGCGGGCCCAGTGATCCCCCGGTAGCGGATTCGATAACTACCGGGGCGAGCCACGCGGGCCGCGTAGTGCCCACTCGGGCTGAGCTTCACCGTGGACACGGTCGCCCAGCTGCCACCGGCTCGGTGCTGGATCTGCACCCGCGCGCCGGGGCGGGCGGGGAAGACGCTGCCCGCGATCACGATGCGCTTGCGGGACCGAGCCCGGGCTCGCGCGATCGCGCTGGTTGCACCCGTGATCGCCGACGCTGCCTGCTCGGCCTTCACCTGCGCAAGGCCACCGCCGCCGGTGGCCGGCGTGGTGGTGGTTGTGGTGGTGGTTGCGCTCGTGCTGGTGCTGGTCGGCGCAGCCGGCGGCGGTGTCGCTGCCGGTACCGGCTGCGGGAAGGGCGCGGCGCTGGTGATCACGCCCCGTGTGGTCACGGTCGTGAAGGCCATCCAGCTGCTCGGCGTCTGCAGCAGCTTCCAGAGCCGCAACCCGGAGACGAGCGATGAACCGCTCGTGCCCACCACCTGGGCCCTGACGATCCGCGGCGAGACGCCCCGCTGCAGGACCCTGATGCCTCGCAGCGCGCCCTTGACCAGGTGGCCGAGCCGGGCCCGCGCGGCCGGCAGGGTCAGGTGGAGCTTCCAGCGGTAGTAGGGGTTGCCCAGCGAGTCGTCATAGGGGTCTGGCCGGCCTACGAGCCACGGCTCCGGCGCGAGCGAGAACACGTTCTGGACGCTCTCGGTCTCGCCGCCCGAGCTCGAGAAGAAGTAGGTGACGACGGGGATGCCGTCGAACTCGACCACCTGGCCACTGGTCGCGGCCACGGCGGCATCGGTGGCCCTGGTCTGCGCCGTCACACCGCCGTACATCTGCGATCGCGTGTTGTCGTAGAGGTCAAAGTACGGCGACACGGGACGCGACGCAAAGGCGTAACTGCGCGCCGCCACCGCCTGCGCCTCGAGTGCCTGTGCCGGCCAGTCAGACGGCATCTCGGCTGCCACCACACCGCGCACGTAGGCGTCCAGGGCGACCGCGTTGACCGTCGTCACGCCCTGGCCGCGGGCGGAATACCAGAGCGCCGTCGTAGCGCCCCTGCCCGACGAGATTTAGCGGGCCGCGGCCGCTCACCGCAAGCGGCGCCGCGAACACACCCACCGTCCGGCCGCTGGCGATCAGGCGCAGCTTCGGACCGGCAGGCTGGACCTCGTACACAACGCCCGCGCTCAGCGCGCGGGTGGACCCACGGATGCGCGTGGCACCGCTGAACTGCGGGGTCCCGGCCGGGCGCAGCAGCACCGTGACCGTATGCCGTGGGCTGACCTGGCCGATCGCCGTCTGCGAGTAGTAGTCGAGCAGGATCTGGCGGTAGTTCGCGCCGTGCAGCGCGTACCCGGCCGCCCCATACTGGCTCATGCCGACGCCGTGGCCATATCCGGCGCCGGAGATGTAGAGGCCGGAGGCACTGGCGAGCGTCCCGGACCGAGCGGCGCTCGGGGGAGCACCGCCTGCGGGAGCGGCCAGCAACGCGAAGGCAGCGACGGCTCCCAAAGTGGCTGTGACGGCGCCCGCGCGGGGCGCCAAGCTCGCTGTCAGCCGCACGTGTTCTCCAGAACCTGACGCATCCACCGATAGGCGGCGCCCGCGCCGGGCGCCGCCTGAGATCCTTCGACGCTCAGCCCAGGTTCCCCTGCGCCATCTTGCGCAGGTCCATCGCCCGGCTGTAGGTCTCCTGATCGACGCCCTGCTCGTAGGCCACCTCGCGCAGCGGCCGTCCGGAGGCAGCCGCCTCCTTGACGATCGCGGTCGCGCGGTCGTAGCCGATGTAGGGGTTCAGCGCGGTCGCGGCCGCGAGCGTCGCCTCCGCCGAGCGCTCACATCCGGCAATGTTGGCCTGGATGCCACCGACGCACTTCTCCGCCAGCACGCGGGCGGTGGCGGCCAGCAGGCGGATCGAGGCGAGCAGGTTGCGGGCGATCAGCGGCACACGCACGTTGAGCTCGAAGTTGCCCTGGCTGCCCGCGAGCGTGATCGCAGCGTCGTTGCCGACCACCTGGGCCGCCACCTGGAGCGTCACCTCGGGGATCACCGGGTTGACCTTGCCGGGCATGATAGACGAGCCCTTCTGCAGCTCCGGCAGGAAGATCTCGCCGATCCCGGCCCGCGGCCCTGAGCTCATCAGCGCCAGGTCGTTTGCGATCTTGGTGAAGGAGACGGCGATCACCTTGAGCGCTCCGGAGAGCTCGACCAGCGCATCGCGGCTGCCCTGGGCCTCAAACGGGTCCTCCGGGGCGGCTACAGCGAGCCCCGTCGCCGCGCTCAGCAGGGCGCGCACGCGGGCCGCAAACTCGGGATGGGTATTGAGGCCAGTACCCGTCGCGGTGCCACCGAGCGGGATCTGTGCGACCTGAGGGAGCGCGCCGCGGACGCGGCGCGCTCCCAGCCGTACCTGCGCCGCGTAGCCCGAGAACTCCTGGCCGAGCGTCACCGGCACGGCATCCATCAGGTGCGTGCGCCCGGACTTGACGACGTCGTGAAACTCTGCTGATTTGGCGGCGAACGCCGCCTCGAGCGCCTCGAGCGCCGGCAGCAGGTCGTGCGTGGCCTCGTCCAGGGCGGCCAGGTGCACGGCCGACGGGAACACATCGTTCGAGGACTGGCCCATGTTGACGTGGTCGTTGGGATGCACGGGCGGCGTGGGCGGCTCGGAGCCGTTGGCCAGGCTCGCGATCACCTCGTTGGCGTTCATGTTGGATGACGTGCCCGACCCGGTCTGGAAGACGTCGATCGGGAACTGGTCGTCGAACTCACCCACCGCCACACGGTCGGCGGCCGCCGCGACCCGCGCTGCGTGCTCGGCCCCCAGCAGCCCCAGCTCGGCGTTGACGCGCGCGGCGGCGCCCTTGATCCGGCCCAGCCAGTGGATCACCGCGGCCGGAATCGGCTCGCCCGAGATCGGGAAGTTCGCCACCGCCTTGGCGGTCTCAGCGCCCCAGAGTTGCTCATGCTCAGTCGTGCTCACGGCCCGTCCTTTCACTGCTTCATCGCTTGGCCTCAACGCTACCGGCTGCTCGGGCAGCGTGTCGCCGGAGCCCCAGCAGGGAACCGTAGTCAGGCACTTGGCGATGAACTATGTATCATCGGTATTAGCCTAATCATCTTAGTTGCCGGGGAGGCGCCGCCAGATGCGATCAGTACAGCTGACCACCAGCCTGAGCCAGTTGACGAAGTTCGGCCTTGTCAACGCCTACCTCGTGCGCGAGAACGACGGCCTCACACTCGTGGACACGGCCATGAACGCGGCCGGCGAGCTCATCGACGAGGCCCGCCGTCTCGGGGCGCCGATCCGCCGTATCGCACTAACGCACGGCCACGGCGACCATGTCGGTTCGCTGGATCAGCTCTGCGAGCGGCTGGGCCGCGAGGGCGTGTCGGTGCTGATGCCCGCGATCGACCAGCGGATCCTCGACGGCGAGCACGACGCCTTCCCCGGCCGCAAGCGCGGCAGCTGGCCGAAGCTCGCCACCCGCCCGGACGTGCTGCTCGAGCCCGGCCAGCGGGTCGGCAGCCTCGAGGTGATCCCCGCCCCCGGCCACACGCCCGGGCAGGTCGCCTACCTGGACACGCGCGAGGGGAGCCTGATCGCCGGCGACGCGTTCACCACCTTCGGCCGTCTCGAGGTGCCAAGCCACGCCACCCTGCGCTTCCCGTTCGCGGCCATGGCCACCTGGGACCGCCGGCAGGCGCTGCGCTCGGCGATCGCGCTGCGAGCGCTCGAGCCCGCACTCCTGGCCGTCGGGCACGGCCGCGCGCTCAGCGCCCCCGCCGCGGCGATGGACGCGGCAATCAGGCGCGCCCAGCCCGGGGCCTGAGCGTGCGCGCGGGCCTGACCACCAATACCGTGGTGCAGGCGGCCGCTGCGATCGCCGACCGCGACGGGCTGGGCGGCGTGACCATGAGCTCGCTGGCAGCCGCGCTCGGCGTCAAGCCACCGTCGCTCTACGCCCACGTGGGTGGCGCCGGCGATCTGCGGGCAAGGCTGGCGAGCCTCGCGGAGGCCGAGCTGGCCGAGGCGCTGGCGCCGGCCGTGGCCGGCCGTGCCGGGGGCGAGGCGCTGCGCGCCGCCGCCCGCGTCTACCGCAGCTGGGCGCTGACCCACCCTGGCCGCAACGCGGCGCTCCAGCTTGTCCCCACCGCCGACGAGCCATCATCGGCCCGCGTCACCGAGCTGCTGCTCGCGGTCATGCGCGGCTACGCCCTGCCGGACAGTGAGGCGATTCACGCGGCACGGGCCTTTCGCGCCGCGATCTACGGGTTCGTGCTGCTAGAGGCCGGCGGCGGCTTCCGCCTGCCGCAGCGGGCCGAGGACTCCTACGAGCGGTTGCTCGACCTGCTCGACCGCGGTCTTCACCACCACCCACAGGCTCAGCCGCAGAAGCTGATCAGCTCGCGCGCCACCGCCACAGGGTCGTCGTAGGCAGCCAGGAAGCCCGCCCCGGGCAGCGTCCGCAGCGCCGCCCCGGGGATCAGGTCGATCGCCTCGCGAGCGAGGTCGATCGGTGCCAGCGGATCCTCCTCGGCCCATAGCAGCAGCACCGGGAGGCGCAGTGCCGGGTAGGCGTCGAGCAGGTCACGCTGGGCCTCAAACGGCCACCGCCGGGCGAACTTCGCCCAGGCGCGCGCACGGTTGGTGTTGCCGCCGACATCTGCCAGCGCATGGCGGACGACATCCCGGCTCTCCGGGATGCGCTGGGCGCTCAGGTACTCCCCCAGGCGCGGGCGTAGCAGCAACGGGGCGGCGTGCGAGAGCGCCCGGTCGGCCACCGGCAGGGCGCCCAGGCCGGCGACGACGCGCCACAGCGTCCGCCAGCCGCCGAACGGTGCCGGCCGGTGCATGCGGTTCCCCATCAGCACGAGCCGCGCTGGCCCGTAGGCGCCGGTGGCGGCCATCCGCAATGCCAGCTCGGCGCCGATGTCATGGCCCGCGACCGCCGCCCGCGGCCCGCCAGCGTCGGCGCAGAAGCCGGCCATCACCTCGGTCAGCCAGGCCTGGGTGTAGGGGTGGCGAGGACGGTCTTCGGAGTCGCCGTGCAGCGGCAGGTCGGGGAGCACGACGCGGAAGCGGGCTGACAGCGCGCCCACGACCGGCGCCCACTCGCGGTGTGAGAGCCCGAGCGAGTGCAGCAGCACCAGCGCCTGCCCGGTGCCCTCCTCCCAGTAGGCCACGCGCGCGCCGTCATGGTGGTGGTAGAGACGCAGCCGCATTGCGTCACGCAGTATCGCCGCTCCGCCACCCGCCGCAACGGCCTCCACCGCGGCGTACCTGGCAGCCAGACGCCCAGCCGGCGGCGGACCACGCCCCTCGCCGGTCCTGGCCAAGCGGGCCAGGACCGGACGCAGCCTAGAATCCGGCGTCCCGATGACCACGCCACACAGACCAGTCGATCCGCGTGTCTCGTTCCCGCAGCTGGAGCAGGGCGTGCTCGAGCGCTGGCGTGAGCGTGACGTCTTCCGCGCCTCGCTCGAGCGGCGGGCACAGGCGCCGCGCTGGGGCTTCTTCGAGGGGCCGCCGACCGCCAACGGCCGCCCCGGCGCTCACCACGTGCTGGCGCGCGTGTTCAAGGACATCTTCCCGCGCTACCGCACCATGCGCGGCTACCGCGTGGACCGCCGCGGCGGCTGGGACTGCCACGGGCTGCCGGTCGAGCTGGCGGTCGAGCGCGAACTCGGGATCAGCCGCAAGGCGGACATTGAGCGCTACGGCATCGCCGAGTTCAACGCCCGCTGCCGCGCCTCGGTGCTCAGCCACATCGACGACTGGACGGCGCTGACCGAGCGCATCGGCTTCTGGGTGGATACCAAACACGCCTACAAGACGCTCGACAGCTCCTATGTCGAGTCGGTCTGGTGGGCGCTCAAGACGATCCACTCGCGGGGCCTGCTGTTCGAGCGCTTCAAGGTCGTGCCCTACTGCCCGCGCTGCGGCACAGCCCTGTCCAGCCACGAGCTCGGTCAGCCGGGTGTCTACCAGGACGTGGTGGACCCCTCCGCCTACGTGACCCTGCCCAGCGAGCGGGGCAAGCTGGTGGTCTGGACAACGACCCCCTGGACGCTCGTCTCGAATGCGGCCGTCGCGGTCGACCCGGAGCTGACCTACGTCCTGACCGGCGAGGGCCACATCGTCGCCGAGGCTCTGGCGGGCCGGCTCTTCGGTGAAGGGGTGGCGATCGCCGAGCGCTTCCCAGGTGCGTCGCTCGTCGGCCTGCGCTACGAGCCGCCGTTTGACTTCATCCCCGGCGCCGAGTACGGGGAGAAGGGCCACACGGTGCTCGCGGCCGACTTCGTCAGCGCCCAGGACGGCACGGGGCTGGTGCACACGGCAATCGCCTTTGGCGAGGATGACTTCCGCCTCGGCCAGGCAAACGGCCTCGAGCCGATCAACCCGGTGGCGCCCGACGGCACCTACGGGGAGCGGATCACGCCGTGGGCGGGGATGGGTGTCAAAGCCGCCGACCCGCTCATCCTGGAGGACCTCGAGCGCCGCGGGCTGCTGTTGCGCTCGGAGCCCTACGAGCACTCCTACCCCCACTGCTGGCGCTGCAACACCGCGCTGCTGTATTACGCCAAGCCCTCCTGGTACATCGCCACCAGCCAGATCAAGGAGCAGCTGCTGGCGGCCAACGAGCAGGTGAGCTGGCAGCCACCGCACGTCAAGCACGGGCGCTTCGGCAACTGGCTTGCGGGCAACGTCGACTGGGCGCTCTCACGCGAGCGCTACTGGGGGACGCCTCTGCCTGTATGGAGGTGCCCCGCTGGGCACCTCCATGTGGTCGGCTCGCTGGCGGAGCTCGAGGCGCTGTCGGGCAGGTTGCTCGATGACCCGCACCGGCCGTTCGTGGACGAGGTGACGTTCGGCTGCTGCACGGAGGGCTGCGGCGAGACGATGCGGCGGGTGCCGGACGTGATCGACGTGTGGTTTGACTCCGGCTCGATGCCGTTTGCCTCCTACGGGGCGATGCCCTCGCGCGGCGGGGCGGCGCCAGCGAGGGGCGATGAGGAGTTTGAGGCGCACTTCCCCGCCGACTACATCTGCGAGGCGCTCGACCAGACGCGCGGCTGGTTTTACTCGATGCTCGCCGTCTCGACGCTGCTGTTCGGTGAGAGTTCCTACCGCAACGTCGTCTGCCTGGGGCTGATCCTCGACGAACAGGGCCAGAAGATGAGCAAGTCCAAGGGCAACATCGTCGAGCCCTGGGACGTGCTCGAGAGATTTGGCGCCGACGCGTTGCGCTGGTACTTCTTCACCTCCAAGTACCCGTGGGACGGCTACCGCTTCTCGATGGAGGCGATCGGCGAGGCGGTGCGCCAGTTCCTCTTGCCGCTCTGGAACACCTACGGCTTCTACGTGCTTTACGCGAACGCGGGCGCCGTCGCGCGCGAGTCGCTGTCGCTCGAAGGTGGTTCGCTGGGCGAGCTGGACCGCTGGGCGCTGTCTCGGCTGCAGGCCACGATCGAGACCGTGACCGAGGGGCTGGACGCTTTTGACGCGACCGGTTCGGGGCGCGCCATCGCAGCGTTCGTGGACGAGTTGTCCAACTGGTATGTGCGTCGCTCGCGCCGGCGCTTCTGGGACGGCGAGCCGGCGGCGATGGCGACGCTGCACCACATCCTCGTCACGCTGTCGAAGCTGCTCGCGCCGTTTGTGCCGTTCATCGCCGACGAGATCTATGAGAACCTGTCGGGCGAGGAGGAGAGCGTGCACCTCTGCGATTTCCCGGAGGCGGAAGAGGCGCTGCGCGACGTCGCGCTCGAGGATGCGATGGCGGTCGCGCGCGAGACGGTCCGCCTCGGACTCGCCGCGCGTGCGCAGGCCAAGATCAAGCTGCGCCAGCCGCTGCGCGCCGCCGTGGTCGTCGCCGCGGGGGCGGAGCGGGCGGCGATCGAGCGACTGGCGGAGATCGTGCGCGACGAGCTCAACGTGCGCGCGCTGCGCTTCGTATCCGAGGCCGACGAGCTGGGCGAGGTTGAGGTGAGGCCCAACTACCGCACGCTGGGACCACGCTTCGGGGCGCAGATGCCGCTCGTGGCCGCCGCCGTGGCCGGGCTCGATGCGGCTCGCGCCGCCGCAGCGCTGCGCGCGGGCGAGGCGGTCCACATCGACGTGGTCGGCAACGAGCACGCGCTCGCCGCTGATGATCTGCTGGTCTCGATGAAGCCCCTGACGGGCTACCAGGTCGAACGCGAGGGCTCGCACGCGGTCGCGCTCGAGCTGGAGGTCGACGGCCCGCTGCGCGCCGAAGGCTGGGCGCGGGAGATCGTACACGCGGTGCAGGCCGCGCGCCGGGCGGCGGGGCTCGAGGTCTCAGACCGGATCATGCTGCGGCTGGACGGCGCCCCTGAGCTCCTGGCCGCCGCGCGCGAGCACGGGCGCTACCTGGCGGGCGAGGTGCTCGCGGTGGCGGTCAGCTACGGGCCGGTGGCCGACGCGGAGCTGGCGAGCGAGCCGGTCACGATCGACGGGCTCACGCTGCGGATCGCGCTGTCGCGAGCGTGAGCGCGTGGACGAGCCGGCGCCTGCGATCGATCTGAACGCCGACGTCGGCGAGCGGCCCGGTGATGTGGGCGTGGCCGACGACGAGGCGATCATGGCGGGCGTCTCGAGCGTGAACATCGCCTGCGGCTTTCACGCCGGCGACGGCGAGACGATGCGGCGGCTGTGCGAGGCCGCGGTCCTGCATCGCAAGGCGATC
>JAJYHG010000279.1:800-9602 GCA_021784895.1 Actinomycetes bacterium | reverse complement strand
GCTCGATCACGCCCGTGGCAGTGTCGATCGCCGCCTCAACGCCGGTGAAGGCGAGCGGCAGCTGGTGGCAGAGCGGGATCAGCTCGTGCGTGCGCTTGGCGGCCTGGATGCCCGCGATCCGCGCCACCGCGATCACATCGCCCTTGGGGGCGTCCCCGGCCGCAACCAGCCGCGCAGTCTGCGGCGTGACCCTGACCAGCGCCCGCGCCACAGCCCGGCGAGCGGTCACCTGCTTGCCGGAGACGTCGACCATCTCAGCCCGGCCTTCCGCGTTCAGGTGGGTCAGCTCGCTCACGGTTCGGTCCACGTCGGGCAGCCGGTCTTGCCAGCGGGCTAGACCGGCTGGTAGGTGCTCTGGGCGGCGGCGATCAGATCCTGCACGGCAGCCACGTCACCATCGCGCAAGAGCGCGATCGGGTCCGGCTCGCCGCCCACGATCTCCTCAAAGAACTGCTTGCGGTCCTGATAGGTCGGCAGGGTCGCCTTCGCCCAGCCGCGCGCGTCGTTGAGCAGGACCGCCAGGGTCGCGTAGGGCTCGCCGAACAGCTCGCCGATCTCGCGCTTCATGCGCTTGGCCAGAGCCGGCGACGCGCCCGCGGTGGAGATCGCCACCGCCAGCGGGCCGGTCCGCACGATCGCAGGCAGGATGAAGTTGCAAAGCGGCGGCACATCCACGACATTGACGAGCATCGCCCGCGCCTCCGCGTCATTGAACACCGCGATGTTGACGTCCGTGTCGCCGGTCGCAGCGATCGCGATCAGACAGCCATCCAGGTCCGCGGGCTCATACCCTCGGGCATGCCAGCAGATCGAGCCCTCAGCCGCCAGCTCCCGCAGCTCAGAGACCGCGTCGGGCGCGACCAGCGTGACATCGGCGTCGCACGCCAGCAGCCCCTCGACCTTCTCAAGCCCAACCTCACCGCCGCCAACCACCAGCGCCCGGCGGCCGCTCAGCCGCAGGCAAGCGATGTAGAACGGGGTCTCGAGCATGCCGCGCACGCACGACTGATCGCAGACCCCCCTGCGCAACTGGCAGACACACTCCTTGCCGCTGTAGGCCTGGGCTGGCATCGTCACCGGTAAGGCTAGCTGCCCGCGTGCAGCAGGCGCTGCACCTGCGCGGCGAACGCGCGCAGATCTTCGAGCCGCGAGAGCGAGCCGAACACGCGCCGGTCGTCGATCGCAAGGTAGTCGTGGACCAGGAGGTTGCACTGCCCGTCGCGCAACGCCCGGCGGCGCAAGAGCGGCGGGGCGTCGTTGAGTACCACGAGATCCACTTCGCCACAGCCCAGCGCCGCCGTCGCGGCGGCAATCAGCGCCCGCGGCTCTTGCGGATCACTTCGAGGCGGTCCCGCTGGACCGCCTCGGCGTCATCGGGCTGGTAGAAGGACGTCCCGGCCACGGACGGCGGCAGCAGCTCCTGCGGGGAGAGGTGGCCGGGGTGGTCGTGCGGGTAGTCGTAGTGGCCGTCGGCACGGTTGGCGGAGCGCAGATGGGCCGGGGGCGCCTGCGCGCCCTGCTCGCGGACGTGGGCACGGGCGGCCCTGATGGCCCGCTTGGCCGCGTCTGACTTGGGCGCGAGCGACAGGTAGATCGCGCACTGCGCGAGCGCGAACTCGGCCTCGGGCAGGCCGACATGCTCGACGGCGGCGGCCGCGGCAGTGGCGACGGTGAGCGCCTGCGGGTCGGCGTTGCCGATGTCCTCCGAGGCCAGGATCACCATGCGCCGCACGATGAAGCGCGGATCCTCCCCGGCCTCCAGCATCACCGCCAGGTAGTACAGCGAGCCATCGGGGTCCGAGCCGCGCGTGGCCTTGATCCAGGCGGAGATGGTGTCGTAGTGGTGCTCGCCAGCGCGGTCATAGCCGATCAGCCGGCCCTGGAGCGCGTCGGCGATCCCCGCCACGGTCACGCGGCCCGCCAGCCCCGCCGCCCGGACGGCGAGCTCAAGACCGTTCAACGCCGCGCGCGCATCACCGCCGGTCCACTCGGCCGCGTAGGCGAGTGCGTCCGCATCGATCCGGTCGGGGTCGCCGGCCTCACCGCGATCGACGGCTCGGCGCAGCAGCGTGAGCACATCCCCGGGTGCGAGTGCCTCGAGCTCGTACACGCGCGTCCGCGACAGCAGCGCCGAGTTGACCTCAAAGTACGGGTTCTCCGTGGTCGCACCGATCAGCGTCACGAGCCCCTCCTCAACCGCGGGCAGCAGCGCGTCCTGCTGGGCCTTGTTGAAGCGGTGGATCTCATCCAGGAAGAACACCGTCGCGCGACCCAGCCTGCGGCGCTGACGCGCACGCTCGATCACCGCCCGCACCTCCGCCCGGCCGGCCTGCACCGCGCTCTCCTCTTCAAAGGCCGCGCCCGAGGCGTGCGCGATGATGCGCGCGAGCGTTGTCTTGCCGGAGCCCGGCGGCCCGTGCAGGATCATCGAGTGCGGCTGCCCGGACTCGATCGCCCGCCGCAGCGCCGAGCCCTCACCCAACAGGCCACGCTGACCGACGAACGCCTCCAGGCTCTCCGGACGCATGCGCGCAGCCAGCGGGGCTGCTGACCCGGGCGCCGTCGCGTGCGCTGCCCCGGCAGCAGGCGTCGCTGCCTCTGGCTGCGCGCCAGCGGACCCACCGACCGCTTCCTCGCCGAACAGGCTGTCCATCCCCCGGAGTATCGCGACCCTGCGGACTGGGCAGGGGCGACCATGCAGAAAAGGGGGTACACTAGGGGTATACCTAAGGTTACGATCTACGTTCCCGACGCGATCTACGACGAGCTGCGCGCTCGCCGGCTGCCGTTGTCGCAGCTGGCTCAGCGCGCCTTTACCGAGGCGATTGAGCAAGGCGCGAACGCGGACTGGATAGCGGCCGCGCGCAGCCGGCCGATCCGCCCCACAGCGATCACCAGCGAGGCGCTGATGGCGCAGGTGGACGAGGAGTTCGGCGCGTGATCGTGCTCGACGCCTCCGCGCTCGTGGATGTGGTCTGCGACCGCCCGAGCCGGGATGCGGTGCTTGACCAGCTCGCACAGCGGCTCTGCGCGCCCGGCCATCAGCTGGCGGAGGTGGCCTCCGCGATCGCGCGGCTCACGCACGCGGGCGAGCTCACGCCGGCACAGGCAGCGAGGGGCTTGGCCGACGCCGCAGCGCTCGCGCAAGAGGTCGTTGCGCTCGATGACCAGCTGCTGGCGCGGGCCTTCTCGCTGCGCGAATCAGTTCGCATGCTGAACGGTCTCTACGTCGCGTTGGCCGAGAGCAGGCGCTGCCCGCTGCTCACCACCGACATCCGGCTGGCCCGGGCGCAGCCGCCCTGCGAGGTGATCCTGGCGGCGTAGGTCACGGTCACTTCCACCAGGCGGTCCAGTACCGGTGCGCCCGGCGCGGCGGCCGCAGTCGCGGAAGCTTCTTAGAAAAACCTTTCGCTTCTCGCGCGATAGTTACGGTCTTGCGATCTGCCCGTGCACTGTCGTGGCTCGCTGCCGCGGTGCTGACCATCGCGGCCGCCGTGGTGGTTGTGGCCGCCCTGAACGCCGGGCACGCGGCGGCCCCGCAGAACGGACGGGCCAGCACCCATGCGGGCCAGGCAGCCACAGACTCGAGCGCAGCGCGTGGCGCTTCGACCCGGTCCGGCAGACGCGCACCAGCCCTGACTGGGCGTCGCGCCCCACTTCCCAGGCCGGCGGCACTGAAGCCCTTCCAGAAGGCACTTATCGCCAGCGAGGGCGTCTGGCACGCGGCCGGCCGCCGGATTCGCGGCATCCCGGCGGTGTACGAGACCACGCTGGTCCCGCCGGGCGGCACTCAGCCAGCCGGGATCGCCTGGATGGATACGCACCTGCTGGCCGCTCGCCTGTACTCAGGGTCCGGCAGCCCGGGTGGCGGCCCCTACAAGTACACGGCTCCGATCCTGCCGCAGGCCGCGAAGACGCTGGTCGCCGCCTTCAACGGCGGCTTCTACATGAGCGCCGCCGAGGGTGGCTACTACACCGAGGGGAAGCTGGTCTACCCGCTGCGTACGGGCGCGGCGTCACTGGTCATCTACCGCGGTGGCTGGGTCAACGTCGGCGCCTGGGGCAGCAACGTTTCGATGACCAGGAACGTGATTGCGGTACGCCAGAATCTGGTGCCGCTGGTGGCCGCGGGCCACCCGACAGCGCTCGCCTACACCTCCAACTGGCTGCTCTGGGGGGCCACCTGCGGTGCCACCAACTGCGCCTCGACAACGCCGGGGATCGAGCACCAGTGGCGCTCCGGCGTCGGCGTGACCGCAGACGGCGCGCTGGTCTACGTTCAGGGACCGGGCCTGGATCCGCTGCAGGTGGCCCAGCTGCTGGTCAGGGCGGGAGTCATCCGCGGCATGCAACTGGACATCAACCCCTACTGGCCGGTGCTCGTCACCTACCGCCCCGCGACGCCGCTGGGCGAGGCAACGCCGGCCAACGGCTCCAAGCTGCTGAAAGCCAGCATCCAGGGTCCCGCCACCTTCTTCACGCCATCCTGGGCGCGTGACTTCATAACGATGTCGGCACGCGTCGGGCCCTGACCAGCGGCCCCGCGTGCCACGCAGTAGCATCCTGTGCTACCATCGAGGCGTGGGCATTCGTACCGAGGTGACCCAGCGCGACCTGCGGATGCGCTCACGCGAGATCATGGATGCGGTCGAGCACGGACAGTCCTTCACCGTGACCCGCGACGGCCGTCGCATAGCGGAGCTGATCCCCCTGCCGCACCGGCGGCGGCTCGTACCCAAGCAGGAGTTCGTGGCAATGTCGCGCAACGCCCCAGCCGTGGACCTGAGCGCCTTCCGCGCCGACCAAGACGCGGCCGTAGACCAACGGGCCGGCGATGCCTACGGCCGCTGAGCGCCCAGCGCGTGGCATGCTCGACACGAACGTCGTGATCCTGCGCCAGTGGGTCGATCCGGACGAGCTGCCTGAGGAGATGGCGATCAGCGCCATCACCCTGGCGGAGCTGTCCGCAGGCCCGCACCAGGTCCGCTCGAGCCGGGAACAGGACGCATACGACGAGCACGCCGAGCGGGCGCGGCGCCTCGAGATCCTGCAGCGCGCCGAGAACGAGTTCGATCCCGTGCCCTTCGATGCGGAGGCAGCGCGGATCTTCGGCCGGGTCACCGCGGCGGTCCTCGCCTCACGCCACAGCCCGCGGCGCAGGATCGCGGACCTGCTGATCGCAGCCACCGCCGTAGCTGCGGAGTTACCGCTCTTCACAACCAATCCCGACGACTTTCTTGGCCTGGAAGCGACCCTCGAGGTTGTGACAATCACCCGGCCGCTGCTCCCACGGACCGCCTGAGTCCCGCACAGAAAGTTCACAACTCGTACACACGAGCGCGCCCTGCCGCCCTCATCATTGCGGCTGCAACGCGTGGATGAAGGCATCAACGCCCGCCCTCTGGCGCGGCGGAAAGGAGCAGCAATGGCGGCGCAGGCAACAGGGGCAGAGGTCTTCCGGGACCTCGACGAAGCCGAGATCAGCCAGCGGCACTGGCTGACCGTGCTCACCGCGGGGATGGGCTTCTTCACCGATGCCTACGACCTGTTCATCATCGGCACGGTCACCGTGCTGCTGACGCCGATCTTCCATCTGAACACGGGCCAGATCTCGCTGCTGAACTCGATCTCGCTGCTCGCGTCCGTGTTCGGCGCGCTGGTGTTCGGGCGCCTCATGGACCGCCTCGGACGCAAGCGCGTCTACGGGCTCGAGGTCGCGCTGCTCTCCCTCGGGGCGGTGCTCTCAGCGCTGTCCTGGAGCTTCACTTCGCTGCTCCTCTTCCGGATCGTGGTCGGGATCGGAGTTGGCGGAGACTACGCCACCTCCGCCGTGATCACGGCCGAGTACGCCAACCGCAAGTCACGCGGCCGGCTCGTCGGCACCGTCTTCGCGATGCAGGGCCTCGGCCTGATCGCCGGCCCGGCTATCGCCTCGATCTTCCTCGGGGCGGGAGTCTCTGACCACGTCGCCTGGCGCCTGATGCTCGGCCTCGGAGCGATCCCCGCCGTGTCGGTGGTCTACCTGCGCCGCAAGATCAAGGAGACACCCCGTTACCGGCTCGCGGTGCAAGGGGACATCGCCGGCGCGGCAGAGGCTGTGAGCTGGACCCTGGGTGCCGGCTCACAGCCTGCAGCCGCCAACAGCGCCGGCGTCCTGCGGCCAGCGGCGGCCGCCACCGCCCACCGGCGCCCCGGGATCAGAACGCTCACGAGCCGGCCGTTCCTCCTGCGCCTGATCGGCACGGCGGGATCGTGGTTCCTGCTCGACGTCGCCTTCTACGGCAACTCGGTCTCGAGCCCGCTGATCCTCAAGCAGCTCGAGCCTCAGGGCACGCTGCTCGCACACACGCTCACCGCCCTGGCGATCTTCGCCATCGCTGCCTTCCCCGGGTACTGGGTCGCCGTCAGGCTGATGGACCGGATCGGGCGCAAGCGGATCCAGTGGCAGGGCTTCCTGGTGATGGCTCTCGCCTTTGCGGCGATCGGGCTGATCCCCGGCGTAGCGCAGGACACTGCCCCGTTCCTCGTCCTCTTCGGCATCAGCTACTTCTTCACCGAGTTCGGCCCCAACGTGACGACCTTCGTCTATCCGTCCGAGGTGTACCCGACCGCGGTACGGGGTATCGGCGATGGGATCTCGGCCGGCTGCGGCAAGTTCGGCGCGTTCCTCGGCGCACTGATCGTCCCGCACCTGCTGGTGTCGATCGGGATCTCCGGGGTGATGGAGATCATGGCCGTCGTCTCGGTGGTCGGGATGGTCCTCACCCTCGTCGCGCTCCCCGAGCCGATGGGCAGGACGCTCGAGGACTCCTCCGGGGAAACGATCACCCTGACTCCCCGTCCGGCACCGGCGCCCGTGGCCGCCGGCTCGGCTGCCTGAGCTCAGAGGCCCCGCAGCCGGGCCACTCAGCGCCGGCCCACTCAGCGCCGGCCCACTCAGCGGCTCTGCCGCCAGCCTGGTAACGCGGCCGGGCCGCACCGGCAGTCGCGCCGGCGCGGCCCGGTCTGCCCCGGTCCAGCGGGACCGGGGCTGCCGATTTCGGGACCCCTCGGGCCGCCGCCGCGGCCTCAGGCGGCTTGGCGCAGCGCCGCCAGCTCGGGGTTGCGGGCCAGCGCGCTGAGTGCACGGCGCTCCAGCTCGCCGGCCTGCGAGGTCGTGATGCCGAGCTCAGCGCCGGTCTGGCGGACCGTGCGGGGCTCGTCGCCACCGAGGCCGAAGCGCAGCTCGAGCACGTTGCGCTCTAGCTCCGGCAGGCGGGCAAGGACCTCCGCCACCTGCGCGTCGCGCCAGTTGTCGGCGGCGTGCTCCTCGGGGCCACGCTCGTCGCTGCGCAGCAGGTCGCCGAGCGCGGTCTCGCCGTCGTCGCCGACCGGCTGGTCGAGGCTCGTGATCGCCGCCGACAGCTCGCGCACCTCGGTCACCTGGTCGATGGGCAGGTCAGCCACCGCCGCAACCTCCTCGTCGGTGGGCTCGCGGCCCAGCTTGAGGGCCAGCTCAGACTCGACCTTGCGGACCTTGACCTGGCGCTGGGCGACGTGAACGGGCACGCGGATCGTGCGGCCGGAGTTCTGCAGCCCGCGCTGGATGGCCTGGCGGATCCAGAGCGTGCCGTAGGTGGAGAACTTGAAGCCCTTGCGCCAGTCGAACTTCTCGACGGCGCGGATCAGGCCGAGCATGCCCTCCTGGACCAGGTCCTCGAGCGGCAGCCCGTGGCCCTGGTAGCGGCGCGCCTGCGCCACCACCAGGCGGAGGTTGGCGTTGATCATGCGGGTCTTGGCTTCGAGGTCGCCGCGCTCGATGCGCTTGGCGAGCTCGATCTCCTCTGCGGCTGTCAGCAGTTCATGGGTGCGAGCCTCACGGAAGAAGATCTCGAGTGACTCCATGGAGCCATCGAGCACCGGCGTCGCGGCACGGCGACGCGGCGCCCGCGCGCTCAGCGGCGCGCCCCGGCGCTCGCGCGTGGCGCTCGCGGCGCTGCTGCGGCGAGTGCCGCGGGCCGTCTCCTTTTCGTTGTGCTCACCCCGTATGCGGGTCTTGGTTGTCATACGACTCGTTTTCACTAGTTATTTGAAGGTAATCGAATTATACGTCCACGTAAGCTTTTGTCAAGTTGCTGCGGGTGCACACCAGGCTCCGCCTGCGGGCCGCGCCGGGCGCCGGTGACCGGTCCGTGCGGGGGGTCGTGCTATTGATTCCCGCTTCGCCCTTTCAGAACACTCAATGCGGCGCAGTGATGCGTAAGTCCTTCCTAAGAAGTGACGAAGTTGTCATTAGCGGCCGATGGTGCATCGGCTCGTGCAGGGTCAATCGAGAGTTCTGGCCGGTCCGATCGCCGGTCGCGCTCTGCCATAGGTACCCACGCGCGACCCGGCGGTTACGCAACGCGGGTTGCGCGACCGGCCACGGCCCCGGTGCTTTGGCGATGCAGGGCGCAGGATGAGCAGCGCATCGCCAAAGTTCGCGCTGGTGAGCGAGCGGCCGGCCTGGATGCCCGCTCGAGCGGCGACCGCTACGCGCCGAGCGCCGCCAGCGCCTGCTCGTGCAAGAGGCCGTTTGTGGCCAGGCCGCTGCCCGCGCCCGGTCCGGCGGTCCCGTCCAGTCCGGTGAAGCGCCCGCCGGCCTCCTCCACCACGATCGACACGGCCGCCATGTCCCACAGCGTCGCCTCGGGGTCTGTGGCGATCTCGGCCGCACCCTCAGCCACCAGCATGTACTGCCAGCTGTCACCCACCCCGCGCGTGCGCCAGCAGCGCCGGCCGAGGTCGACCACCCGCTGAAAGCCGCCAATCGCGTCCCACTCC
>JAJYHG010000279.1:0-790 GCA_021784895.1 Actinomycetes bacterium | reverse complement strand
GTCGCGAATGCCTTCGACGCGCAGCCGCCGCCCGTCGGCATAGGCACCGCCACCACGCACGGCCCACCAGCGCTTGCCCATCGCGGGCATCGACACAACGCCGAGCTTCACCTCACCCTGCTCTAGCAGCGCGATCAGCGTCGTCCAGGTGTCCATGCCGCGGACGTAGCTCTTGGTCCCGTCGATCGGGTCGATCACCCAGGCCCGTCCGGGCTCTCCGGCCAGTTCCGCGCCACCAAACTCCTCACCGATGATCCGGTCTGCGGGCCGCGCCGCCCCCAGGCTTTCGCGCAGCGCCAGCTCGCAGGCCTTGTCCGACTCCGACACGGGTGTCATGTCCGGTTTGGTCTCGACCGCTAGGTCGGCTGCGCGGTAGCGCGCCATCGTGATGGCCGCCGCCGTGTCGGCGAGCTCGAAGGCGAGCTTCAGGTCGTCGTCGTAGGGTGTGCTCACGCGTCGGCATCCTAGTACGCTCGCACCTATGACCACCGACAGCGTCACGCCCCCCGACCTCCAGGCTGAGACCACCGAGGTGCTCGCGCGCCTGGTGCGCTTCAACACCGTCAACCCGCCCGGGAACGAACGTGAGGCGATCGAGTACCTCGAGGCATACGTGCGGGCGGCCGGCTTCCAGACCGAGCTCCTGGCCGCGGAGCCCGACCGCCCGAACCTGATCGCGACGCTGCCCGGCCACTCGCAGGACGGCCCCACGCTGGTCTTCCTGGGCCACGTCGACACGGTGCTGGCCGCGGCCGAGGACTGGCAGCATGACCCATGGAGCGGCGAGGTC
>JAJYHG010000148.1 GCA_021784895.1 Actinomycetes bacterium | reverse complement strand
GCGCGGGGACTGGCGCGCGCGTCCGTGCGCGCGCCCACCGCCGGCGTCGCCGCGGCTGTGGTGGCGGTGCTCGCCGCGAGCGCGTTCGCGGCCACCCTGACACTGCCGCTGCGCCGCGCCCCCGCACCTGTGCTCACCGCCGCCCGCGCCGCCGCGCTCGCCGCCCGCGCCGGCAGCTACACGACCGCGGGCGCGGTGCCCGCAGGCTTCCAGCCGCGCTCGTTCACCGCGATCAGCGAGACCGACTGGTGGCTTCTGGGCAGCGCCCCGTGCGGGCGGCGGATGTGCACGGCGATCGTGCACACGACCGACGGCGGTCCGGTGTTCACGCGCGTCGGGGCGCCGCCGACCCGGGGCGTGAGCCAGGTGCGCTTTGCCAACGCCCGCGACGGCTACGCCTACGGGCCGCAGCTGTGGACCACCACCGACGGTGGGCGGAGGTGGTCTGAAGATGAGCTCTTTGGCGCTGTCGAGCTGGCGGCTGCCGACGGCTACGTGTACGCGATCACCTACAACGGCGGGCCGGCCGAGTTGATGCGTGCGGTAGTGGGCAGCCAACGTTGGCAGCCGGTGGGCGGCTTCGGCCGCGCGTACCGGCTGGGACAGACGCCGCCCACCGCGCTGTGGGTGCAGGGCGCGACCGTGCTCGTCGGCATCGGCAACCGCCTGTTCGTCTCCCCGGCGCCGCTGGCGCCGTTCCGGCCGGTCGCAGGCATTCCCAAGGGTCTGGGAGATTGCGCCTACGACGCGGTCTCCGGCCCGGCGGCGATCTGGGCGCTCTGCTCGGCCGGGATGGCGCCCGACCTCATCCTGCGCTCGACCGACGGTGGCCAGCGCTTCACCACAGCCGCGCAGGTGCCGAACGGACCGATTGACGCCTTCGCGGCCGCGTCGGCGACGGTCGCGGTCGCCTCCGGGCAGGGCCCGCTGTATGTGACCACCAACGGTGGCTCGAGCTGGACCCCGGCGCAGGCGCCGTCCGCGGGCTGGGCGTACCTCGGTTTCACCGACGCCACCCACGGGGTCGCGCTCGGGCTCTTCGGCAGCGGCCGTAAGCAGGTGTGGCGCCTGTACTACACGACCGACGCGGGCGCGAGCTACCACTACGTGCCGATCGGGCCGTGAGCGCAAGGCCACAAGCAGCGCTCCTGCCGCTGGTGGCGCTCGCCGCGGCGCTCGCGCTGGCCGGCTGCGGCGCCGCACGCCAGCCGCTCCCACGCGCCGCCAAACGAGCGCCGGCGCAGAAGGCGTGCATCACCCAGACGCCCGTCACGCAGTCACCGTCGGGGCAGGTCAGCGGCTGCCTGCTGATCGGCCTGCTCGGCGCTGGCCGCTACACCGCAGAGATCGACGATGGGCTCGACTCAGCCAGTTACTACTCGATCATGCGCGCGAAGCTGCGCGAGGTGGCGAAAGCGGCGGGGCGTAAGGCAGTGCCGCCACAACTGGTGCGCATGCTGCGCCAGGCGCGCGCACCCCAGCCGCCGGTGACCGTCACGCTCTCGCCGGCCAGCGGGCCACCAGGCACGCGGGTGCGGGTCACGGGCAGGCTGGGCCGAGCGGTGGCACACCGCAGCGGTCAGTTCGAGATCTGCTGGGACGGGTGCCTGACGGGTCTCGATCTCGGCGGCGCGGCGCACGTCCGCTGGACGTCGAGCCGAACCTTCGTGACCGAGGTCAGCGTCCCGGATGCCCCCTGGCTCGAGGGAGATGCGGACCGCGTGGTCCCGCTCACGAGCGGCAGCTACCCGGTTTCAGTCACGTGCGTCACCGGCGCGGCAGGCTGCTCGCAGCCGGTCAAGCCCGAGGGCGGCGCCAGCTTCAGGCTCGTGGACGCGCATGCTCCGCGCTGGTGTCGGCGCCAGAGCGCGTGCGCGACGCTGAGCATCTCCCGGCGGTCCGTGCCCCCCGGCACGCTGGTGCGGCTGAGCGGCTACGTGCCGCTGGTGACGTTCGACGCGGTCGGGAACGTCGGGCTGTTCGCAGGCACGGTCAACATCCTCAGCGGCAGTCACTCAGGGCCCGAGGTCTCGCTCACGCGCCAGGGCACCGAGGTGAGCGCCACGTTCGGGCACGCGGCCCTGCGGGTGGTTGGCGGCGCGCAGCTTGCGAGCGTCGGGTCCCTGCAGGGGGCTGGTCTCGCGCACAACCGCGTCACGCCGATCGCAGCCGACCCGGCCGACCCGAGGATCGTCGCCTGGTGCGAGACCAACTCGATCGTGCTCGCAGATGGCGGGCGCCGCGTAACGGTGCCCACGGCCAGCGCCGCCCCGGTGCTCAAAGGCGAGGGGATGTATCAGCCGGGGGAGCCGCTGCAGTCAGGCTGCGAGGATGTGCTGCCGCTCGGCCGCCGCACGCTCTTGGCCGCCTTCCAGGGCCAGACCGGAAACAGCACCGGGATCTTCGCCGACTACCCCGTGCAGACTGATAACGGCGGGCGCACCTGGACCGCGCTGCCCGTGCCGGCTGGCGCCGCGATCACCACGTTCGGCGGCTTCAGGGCCGCTGGACGCGGGGCGCAGGCGCTGTTTGCGGCGGCGCTTGCGGAGGGCCAGCTCGGTCAGCTGCCAGATCCGGCACGGCCGTTGGTAGAGCTGACCACCGATGCTGCGCGCAGTTGGAGTCCCTCGCGCCTGCGCTGCCCCTCGCACGGCCCGTGCCTGACCTTCGGGCCGTTTGATCCGGGCAACTGCGATATGGGCATCTCGACCCAGGACGTGCTGCGCTCAACCGACGGCGGCCGGACCTGGCAGCCGGCTCCGACGCTCACCCCCGGGCAACTGGCCTGCGGTGAGGGGACGCTCGTGACGCTCGGCCACGGCACGGCCCTGCTGGTGGACGCGCTCTCGCAGTACCCCGTCCAGGTGACGCGCGACGGCGGCGCGCGCTGGCAGAACCTCGGCCTGCCGACGCCCCAGGGGGTGCAGACGCCCAACGGGCTCAGCGGCCTCAACCTCTTTGCCCCGGCTGGGATCACGGTGCTGCCCGACGGTGCGCTCTTGCTGAGCGGCCAGACCCGAAGCGCGCAGCTGCTAGAGCCGGGCGCGCGCAGCTGGTGTGCGGCCACCGGGCTGTCGGCGGGCCTACAGATCGGCCAGCAGGCCACGGCGCTCGCGGCGATCGGCTCCCGGCTCTGGTGGCTGACCTATGGCAGCGCACCGGGCGGCCTTGTGCAGCCGCTGCGCCTGCATACGCGGCCGCTGGGGGCCATCCGCTGCGGTTGATGGGGCCCGTTGCGGCGCGAACGCTCTGGCTGACCGCACGATCTGGGCGAGGTGGCTCGGCCGATGGCTGCTTGCGCCGAACTGCCGCGTGCCCGGCGTCCTCGGCCACGGTCGCGGTCGCCTCCGGGCATGGTCCGCTGTATGCGACCACCGACGCCGGCGCGAGTTGGACCCCGGTGCAGGCGCCGTCGGCGGCCTGGACCTACCTCGTCTTCACCGACGCGACCCACGGGGTCGCGATCGGGCTCTTCGGCGACGGACGCAAGCAGGTGTGGCGCCTGTACTACACGACCGACGCGGGCGCGAGCTACCACTACGTGCCGATCGGGCCGTGAGCTCGATCGCGCTCAATCGGCCGCCTCGTCATCCTCCTCAGCGGCCGACCGACTCTCCGGGGGCGCGGCTGTGTCCGGATCCACGGTCCCGTAGGTGCTCTCGAGCTCGAGTAGCCGGTTCAGGCGATCGATCTGCGCGCGTGCGGCGCGGCTGCGGCTCTCGCGCGTGAGCGCCTGCCCGAATCTGAGCTCGAGCATCCGGCGCTGCGCGTAGCTCATCTCGCCCCAGGCGCTGCGCACCCGCAGCCAGAGGCGCGACCAGGCGGGTCTCATCCCACCAATGCGCCGTCGGTCGCGGTGTGCTCGCCCCGGCTATCGACCGCGACGCTCTGATCTCCGGTGTCCAATGCCGACCCTCCCGCGTTGCGAAATACGCCACCGTCAGTATCTCGGAGGCGGTGGCTCCCACGAGCGCGGAGTTCAGTTCCCGGCGCCACTTTGTGCACTGACTGATCCGGCAGGGCGTCTGTTGCGTAAAGACCTCTCAGCAGCGCAAATCCAGCCGATCAACAGGGAGACCGCTATGACGCAAGTGAGTGAAGTGGCCGAGACCGTTGAGGTCGCCGAAGCGAGGGGCGGCATGAGCCGCGCCAGCTTCATCCGCAACGCCGCCAAGGGCAGCGTGATGCTCGTCGCCGGCGGCGGCGTGCTGGCCTCGATGGAGGGGGTGGCCTTTGCCAAGACGACCAAGACCGACATCACGGTGCTGCAGACCGGCTACATCGCCGAGACGCTCGCCGTGACCGTGTACGGCGCGATCCTCAAGACCTACTACGCCAAGCTCAAGCTCGACCCGGGCAACCGCAGCTACTTTGAGGCGGCCTACAGGGACGAGGTCGCGCACCGCGACGCCTGGGCGGCGGCGCTCGGCAAGAAGTACACGCCGACCGGCTTCAAGCTCACCGTTCCCGGCAAGTACGTTGCCAGCAAGAACGCGCTCGCGAGCACCGGCGTCGCGCTCGAGGAGGCCTTCGTGGCCACCTACATGGGCGCCGTCAAGGAGTTCAACTCCGCCGATCTGCGCGTCACCGCCGCGGGTGTGGCGGCCAACGAGGCCACGCACTACTCGTTCTTTGACGCGATCCTGCCCAACGGCAACGCTGTCCTGCCGGCCTTCGGCCCCAAGGCGATCACCGCCGGCCAGGCAGCTGCGACGCTGACCAAGCTCGGCTTCCTGGTGTAGGGCCCGAGTCTTGAGCGACCCTGGGCGGGTCGGCGCTAGGGTCGCTCGAGGGCGGACCGGCGTGCCGCCCCGCTCAGGTCACGCCCGGGCCGGCGAGCCCGGGCGTGAAGCAGACGGCCAGTACCGAGAGCGCCTCGGTGGTGGTCAGCTCTAGCGACCCGGCGGTGTGGTGGGGGTGTGAGATCAGCTCGTAGGCGCCGGAGGCGGGGATCGCCACGCTCGCGCCGTTCACCGTTGCCACGCCGGAGCCGCTGAAGACCCCCCACACGCCGCCGGCCTCGTAGGGGCCGCTGTAGGGTCCGGTCACGTCCTCGGTCTGCGGCACGAGGACCGCCCCGGGCGCTTCCTCGGGTCGCAGCGGTGCCACGGTCTGGCGCTGGACGCCGAGCAGCTCCTGGATTGCCAGCTCGGTCTCCGCGTAGCAGCCCTCGCCGAAGTGGTACTCGAACAGCCGGCCATTGCCGCCAAAGAGGTAGCGCGCGGGCCAGCCCGGGTTCGCGTAGTCGCGCCAGATCTGGTGATCGATGTCGACCACCACCGGGTAGCTGATCCCCAGGCGCGCGACCGCCGCCTTGACCGCCTCGGGGTCCTCAGCGGGGGGGAAGCCAGCCGAATGCACCCCGACCACCCGCAGCCCCAGCTCGCTGTAGCGCTGATGCCACGCCTCGAGGTAGGGCAGCGTACGGATCGAGTTGGGCCGGCAGAAGTCCCAGAACTCGACCAGGACGGGGCGTCCCCACTGCTGGTCCATTCTCAGCGAGGACACGTTGATCCACGGCAGCCTCGGGGGGAATGCGGGGGCGGCGATATGGTCGACCGGGGGGCGGATGGCTTCGAGGTTACGGAGTTGCAGCGTGGCGGGGCGGGGGCCGCAAGATTTGGCTGGCCATGCAGCGCTGGCTACTATACTTTCTAAACCAGAATCCCGACTGTTTTTGAGGAGTTTTCGATGAGCCCGTCTGGAGCCGAGGTACTACGCCAGATCAAGGAGCGGATCGAGCACGTCGATCCCGCGGCCGTGCGCGAGCGTCTGCAGGAGGGTGTGCTCGTGATCGACGTGCGCCAGGACGAGGAGCGCGCGGCGGGTCACATCCCCGGTGCGCGCCACGTCCCCAAGAGCCACCTCGAGTCGTGGATCGAGGCAGCTGCTCCTGACCGGAGCGCGCCGATAGTCCTCTACTGCGCCTCCGGTGTGCGCTCGGCCTGGGCTGCGCGCACCCTGATCGAGGACCTCGGCTATGAGCGCGTCGCGTCCATGACTGGTGGTTTCACGCTCTGGAAGGACCGTGGCTACGAGGTTGAGGTCCCGCGCACCATGACGCCCGAGCAGCGCAACCGGTACTCGCGCCACCTGCTGCTCTCAGAGGTCGGCGCTGAGGGCCAGCAGAAGCTGCTGGACGCCAAGGTGCTGCTGCTCGGCGCCGGCGGCCTGGGCTCGCCTGCGGCGCTCTACCTGGCAGCTGCGGGGGTCGGCACGCTCGGGATCGTCGATGACGATGTGGTCGATATCTCCAACCTCCAGCGCCAGGTGATCCACAGCACCGAGCGCGTCGGGGTCGCCAAGGTCGACTCTGCCGAGGCGACCATCCAGGCGCTGAACCCGGACGTCAAGGTGATCAAGCACAGGTTGCGCCTCGGTCCGGAGAACATCATGGGGATCCTTCCCGGCTACGACGTGGTCGTTGACGGTCTTGACAACTTCCCCTCCCGGTACTTGCTCAACGACGCCTCGGTGCGCCTCCGCATCCCCGTGGTATCGGCTGCGATTCTGGGCTTTGACGGGCAGCTGTCGGTGTTCAAGCCCTATGAGGGCCCCTGCTACCGGTGCCTGTTCCCGGTGCCACCGCCCGCCGAGCTGGCGCCCTCCTGTGGCGCAAACGGCGTGCTCGGAGTGCTGCCCGGAACGATGGGCCTGCTCCAGGCCACCGAGGTGATCAAGCTCATCCTGGATGTTGGCAATCCCGCGATCGGCCGGCTGCTGATGTATGACGCACTCGCCGCGACTGTGAGCGAGGTCAAGATCAGGCGTGACCCGGACTGCCCCATCTGCTCGCGCGATCCCGACGAGATCACTGACGAGGAGCTCGGCGTGTTCCCCGACTATGAGGCGTTCTGCGCCGGCGTTCACTGACAGCGCCGGCGCCGGACCGCTGCCCGCGGACTGCTGGCGCTCCGTACCACCAGCGAGGCTTGTCTCTAAGCTCTCCTAACCCGGCAACCAAGGAACTGAAGAACTGATCATGGCAACCATCCGCATACCTCCAGTGCTGCGCCCCGCCGTCGGCGGCCAGCGCGAGATCACCGGCAGCGGTGACAGCGTCGGCGAAATCCTGCGCGGCGTCGTGGAAGAGCATCCCGACACCCAGGCGCAGCTGTTTGGCGCCGACGGCGAACTCAACCGCTATGTCAACGTCTATCTCAACGATGAGGACGTGCGCGTTCTGGACGGCCTCGACACCGCCGTTGGCGAGGGTGACACACTCGTCATCCTCCCCGCCATGGCCGGCGGCTGAGCGGGGACAGACGGGTCAGGAGCCCTCTGGCCACCCAGCCTCCATACCGTCCCTATACTAAGTAAAGCGATGCCCAGCAACGTGCGCAACAGGCCCTGTGGCGGCAGCTACGGCGACATCATCCAGGCGATCGGGCACACGCCGCTGGTTGAGCTCAAACGCCTCAGCCCCAAGCCGGGGGTCCGGATCTGGGTCAAGCTCGAGTCGCGCAACCCAACCGGCTCGGTGAAGGACCGCGTCGGCCGCGCGCTGATCCTGGACGCCGAGGAGAAGGGCCTGATCGGGCCCGGTCAGACGATCCTCGAGCCGACCTCGGGGAATACCGGGATCTCGCTGGCGATGATCTGCGCCCGCAAGGGCTACCGCCTGAAGGTGGTCATGCCCGACAACGTCACGCCCGAGCGCACCGAGCTGCTGCGCATGTACGGGGCGGAGATCGTGTACTCGGAGGGCGCCAAGGGCTCAAACGGCGCTGTGGAGCTGGCGCTGCAGATGGCGGCCGACGATTCGAGCTACTACATGCCCTACCAGTACGGGAACCAGGCCAACCCGAACGCCCACTACAACGGTACCGCGCTCGAGATCCTCGAGGAGCTCGACGAGGTGAGTGCCTTCGTAGCGGGACTGGGGACCGGCGGGACGCTGATGGGCAACGGCCGCAGGCTCAAGGAGGAGCTCGGTGACAAGGTCAAGATCGTCGCGGCCGAGCCGATGCAGGGTGAGCCGGTCCAGGGCCTGCGCTCGCTCGACGACGGCTTCATCCCGCCGATCATCGACATTTCCCTGCTCGACCGCAAGATCTTCGTGACCAACCGCGACGCCATCACCTGGACGCGCAAGCTGCTCGACGAGGAGCAGCTGTTCGTGGGTGTGTCGACCGGCGCCATCGCCCGTGTCGCCGTGCGGATCGCCGGTGAGCTCGACGAGGGCAACGTCGTCTTCATCGCTGCGGACGACGGCAGCAAGTACTTCTCCTCAGGCATCTACACGCGTCCGCTCGAGGAGCTCGAGAACCTCGACTCGACCGTCTGGTGGTAGCGGGCTCCGCCGGGAGCGGCGTGCCGCCCATGAGGCTCGCCCGCGCGCTTCGCGACCAGATCATCGCCCACGCGCTCGATGATGCGCCGGACGAGTGCTGCGGGCTGGTGGCCTGCCGCGACGGCGAGGCGGTCGAGGTGATACGGATGGAGAACACCGCCCACAGCCCGCTGCGCTACGAGATGGACAACATGGAGCTCTACCGCGCGATGATGCGCATCGAGGGGGCCGGGCTCGAGCCGGGGATCATCTACCACTCTCACACGCGCAGTGCGCCCTACCCGTCGCAGACCGACATCAACCTCGCCTTCTATCCCGATTCGCTGTACCTGATCGTCGGGACTGCGACCCCGGAGCCGGTCGTGCGCGCTTACACGATCCGCGACGGCAGCGTGCAGGAAGCCCCGCTCACGCTGGTCTGAGGCAGCCGCAGTCATCCGCCCTCTGCCAGCCGGCGCAGACGCGAACGCCACTCCTGCTCCAGGCCAGCCAGGCTCCGGGCGCCAGCGATGCTCGTGAGCGCAGCGTCTGCTCCGGCTGTGTGCAGGCGGCCTACCAGCCTGGCTACGGCTGTTGGGCCGTCGCTCTGCGCCAGCAGGTCGATCAGGGGCGGCGCCAGCAGGGGCGCGTCGCGCACGCTCGGCGGAAACCGCGGGCGGTGGCCCGAGCGCATGTAGTCTCCGATCACGGCGCGGGCGTGGCCGCTTTCACCAGAGAACCAGCGCGCTGCGCCCTCGATCAGCCAGGCCCAGTGAAGCTCGGTCCACACTCGGGTGGGAAGCCGAGCTCCGTGAAGCTCGCGGTTGGCGTCCGCGATCACGCGCTTGGCGTAGAGCGACGCCGGCGCCAGCGCCAGCATCTCAAACGAGCCTGGCACCAGCGTCGCGCGCGCTCGCAACGCGCGGGGTGAAAGCACGTGCAGCTCGTGCCGCCCGGCCCAGCCGGTCACGTACCGTCGCACCGGTCCCGCCGTCAGCGTCCAGACGAGCGGCAGCAGCGGGTTTGACAGCGCAAGTGCCTGCGGGCTGTCGTGGAGGATCACGGTCAGCTCGGCGTCGAGCGGCGGGAGCTGTGCCTCAAGCAGCTCGCGGGTGCGTTCCAACAGCCGCAGCACACGCCCGGCGTCGGCCGTGTTGGCGGATGCGTGACGGGCGCGAAAGGAAGCTGATTCAGACTCGGTCCAGGGCATGGCCGCAGTAGCGCCGCTCAGCCGGTCACCGCGTTGGCCGCGGGTAGCGCGGCGGACGCGCGGCTTGGTCCGGCAGGCGCGGCAGGAGGGAACGGGTGACGGCTGAGCCGGGCGGGTGGCCAGCGGGCCACCCGCCCGAGCAGCACGCCTCTAAACGAGAACCGGCTGGCGATCGCCTGTCGCGATCGCTGCGATCTCCT
>JAJYHG010000064.1 GCA_021784895.1 Actinomycetes bacterium | reverse complement strand
CGTGCCGAGCGCGTCGGCCACCACAAAGAGCGCGTCGCCAGCCTTCGCCGATAGCGACGCTTTGATCGCGTCAATCTCAGTTTCAGAGAGGAACTTGGCGATGGGCGAGCGCAGCGAGCCGTCCTCCTGGACAAACGCCCAGACCAGGCCGCGGGCGCCGTAGCCCTTGGCGAACTCGGTCAGCGCGTCGAGCTCGGAGCGCGGCAGCTCGAGCGGGCCGCCGTTGACGCCCAGGACGGCGCCCGAAGCAGCGGCGAGGGCGCCGGAGAAGACCTGAAAGCCCGAGTCCCGGACCGCACCTGAGAGGTCGTGCAATTCCAGGCCGAAGCGCCGGTCGGGGCGGTCAGAGCCGTAGCGGCGCATCGCCTCCTCGTAGCTCAAACGCTCCCAGGGCGGCGCCGGCACGGCGAAGCCCTCGCGCGCAAAGACCGCGCCCAGCACCGCCTCGGTCAGCTCGATCACCTCGTCGCTGGTCACGAATGCCATCTCGACGTCGAGCTGGGTGAACTCCTGCATGCGGTCGGCGCGCGAGTCCTCGTCACGGAAGCAGCGCACTATCTGGTAGTAGCGCTCCAGGCCGCCGACCATCAAGAGCTGCTTGAAGAGCTGCGGCGACTGCGGCAACGCGTAAAACGACCCGGGGGCAGTGCGCGCGGGGACCAGGAAGTCGCGGGCGCCCTCAGGGGTCGAGCGGGTGAGGAACGGGGTCTCGACCTCCAGGAAGTCGCGCTCGTCGAGCACCTGGCGCATCGTCTGCACGACCCGGTGGCGGAGTGCCAGAGCCTCCTGCATCGGTGCCCGGCGCAGGTCAAGCGCGCGGTGGCGGAGCCTAAGGTTCTCATCGACGGGGCCGTCGTCGTCGACCGGGAAGGGCGGCGTGTCGGCGTCGGCGAGCAGTTCGAACTCGGCGACCTCGAGCTCGATCTCGCCGGTGACCAGGTTCGGGTTGACGTTCGCGGGCTCGCGGGCGACGACCCGGCCGGAGGCGCTGATCACGTCCTCGGAGCGCAGGCCGTGGGCGGCCGCGTGGGCCGCGGCGGCGGACTCGGGGTGGAAGACGAGCTGCACCAGCCCGGAGCGGTCGCGCAGGTCGATGAAGATCAGCCCGCCGTGGTCGCGGCGGCGGTGAACCCAGCCGGCGACACGCGCTGGAGAGCCGGTGCGAGCTGCTGTCAGCTCCGCCGCCCAGGCGTCACGGTAGGAGTTGGGGCGAGGCGAGCGCTTCATCGGCTTCAGAGGCGCTTCCCGCGCAGGATGGCCGCGACCACGGCGCCGGTCGCGAGCTCCTGCTGCTCGCCGCCAGCCATGTCTCGTAGGGTCGCCTGCTGGCTGTCGTTCACGATCGCAACGTAGCGGGCTCCGAGCCGGTCCGCGTGCTTGAGCGCGCTCTTGAGCGAGCGGCCGGTGAGCTCGAGCTGCGCTGCAAGTCCCGCCCGGCGTGCTTCGCGGGCCAGTTCAAAGGCTGCCGGCCGCGCCGCGCGCGCGTCGTCCCCAGATCCGCCCGGCCCGGCCGCGGGCGCGTCGCCCGCCGGGGCGGTGATCACCAGCAGGTCGACCAGCTCCGGAGCGCGCGGCTGGTCGGGCGCGGCCAGGAGAATCCGCTCCACCCCCGCCGCCCAGCCAACGCCGGGGGTGGACTTGCCGCCGAGCTGCTCGATCAGGCGGTCGTAGCGACCGCCCCCGCCGACGCCTGACTGGGCGCCCAGGGAGTCGCTTGTGAACTCAAACAGGGTGCGGGTGTAGTAGTCCAGGCCGCGCACGAGCGTCGGGTCGATCTCATAGCCGATCCCGGCGGCGTCGAGCAGCTCACGCACGCACGCAAAGTGCTCGGCGTCATCGGGCCCCAGGCGGTCAAGCAGCTTCGGCGCGCCCACCATCACGGCTCTGGTCTGCGGGTCGCTCGAGTCAAACGCCCGCATCGGGTTCAGCTCGATGCGGGCTCGCACCTCGGCCGAGAGCGACGCGGCGTTGGCGCGCAGATACTCCGTCAGCTCGGCGCGGTACGCACCGCGCGTCTCCGGCTGGCCGAGCGAGGCGAGCCGCAGTCGCACGCTGGCCACTCCCATCGCCTCGAGCAGTTCCCCCAGCAGCACGATCAGCTCGGCGTCGGCCTCCGGGCTGTCGGCGCCGATCACCTCGGCGCCGACCTGCCAGAACTGCCGGTAGCGGCCGCGCTGCGGGTTCTCGGCGCGAAAGAACGCCGACAGGTACCAGAGCTTCACGGGCGCCGGCAGCTTGTGCATCCCGTGCTCGATGTAGGCGCGGCAGACCGGAGCAGTGCCCTCGGGGCGCAGGGTCAGGGAACGGCCGGCGCCGTCATCAAAGCTGTACATCTCCTTCTGGACGATGTCCGTGGCCGCCCCCACCCCGCGTGAGAAGAGCTCGGTCGGCTCAAACGCCGGCGTCTCGATCCGGCTGTAGCCGGCCGCCGTGAGGATGCGCTCAGCATGGGCGCGCAGCGTGCGCCTCGCACCCTGATCTGAGGGCAGCACGTCATAGGTTCCCTTGGGCGCCTGGATCACCGCCGCGCCGCCTCCGCCGGGCAGCTGCTCACGAGCGTGTCGGGAGCTCGCGAAGGAAGGGGTTTGAGGCGAGCTCCCGCGCGAGCGTGGTGGTCCCCATGTGACCGGGATAGACCACGGTTTCGGGCGGAAACTCGGCGATCAGCGACTCGATCGAGGACAGCAGGGTGGGCCAGTCGCCGCCCGGCAGGTCGGTGCGGCCGACCGAGCCCGAGAACAGCACATCACCGGAGAGCAGCACGGCCTCGTCGCGGGGCGCGTAGGTGAGGTGGCCGGGGCTGTGGCCGGGCGTGAAGCGCACGTCAAACCGGATCCCGGCGAGCTCGACGGTCTCGCCGCCGGCGAGCGTGTGGTCGGCGACATAGCCTTCAAAGGGCCCGAACCCGGGGAACAGGTAGGAGTTGACGTGCTCGAGCATGCCGGTCTCCGCCTGCGGGCACCAGACGGGCGCGCCGGTCGCATCGTGAACCGCCTTAACGGCGCCGACGTGGTCGAAGTGGCAGTGGGTCAGGAGGATCGCGGCCAGCGAGCTGACCTCGATCCTCCGCAGGGCGTCCAGCAGGCGTACCGGCTCATCTCCCGGGTCGACCATCACCGCCTCGCTGGCGCCCGGCCGACGCACGATGTAGGCGTTCTCCTGCAGCGGCCCGACGGTCAGACCCCGGACATCAATCGTCGGCGTGCTACCCATCATCGGCGTGCGGCCTTCTTGGCCATCCGCCGGCGCCAGAGGTACATCTCCAGGTAGTAACCGACCATCACGTAGAGAACCGTCGCCAGAACCGCGTAGATCAGCGCCGCGAGCAAACGGTCCTTGCTGTGCTTGGGGCCGATGAACAACAGCACCGCGAACATCATCACGCCCGCGATGGCCGCGCGCTGAGCCGCGCTGCGCCAGGTGGGCTGGCGGTTTAGCCGCTCCTCGCGGCGCTGCTCACGACTCGCTGTCTTGCGCTCCGACGCGCTCAGCGGCCGGCCCGTACGCCCGCGCGTCTCGATCACGCCCGCGGCGTTACCGCGGTGCTTGGTATGACGCTTGCGCTTCCCCTGGGCCATTGTGAGACGCAGATTAGTCGGTCTAGGCGCCGCTGTCGGCCAGCTCCGCGGCCGCGGTCGCAAGCGAGTCCTCCAGGTAGCGCAGGCCTGACACCGGCAGGCCGTCTGGAAAGCCGTCAAACGCAGCCCGGGGCGGCAGGCCGACGACCTCGCCGCGCAGCGGGACGGCGTGCCGGGTGATCGCGTGCACGACCGCCGCGACGCCGGTCTGGCGGTAATCGTCGATGTTGACCGAAACCTGAGGCACGTTGTCCCGGTGCGGGAGCGTGACGGCGATCGCCCGGACCGCGGGCAGGCCCTCCGCGCCCCCTTCACGGATCAGCGCCGCGACCAGTCGCGCGGTCTCAAGCGTGGCGGGTGGCGCGAGCTCGACGTTGAAGGCGATCAGCGGTGGCCGTGCGGCCACGAGCGCTGCCCCGGCGCGGGGGTGCAGCCGCCGCGGGCCGAAGTCCGGCACCAGATCACCCGAGTCGATCCGAGCCTGAAGCGCAGGCGGGCCCCCGCGCCTGATCGCAGCGCGGGTGACACGCCCTTCGGTCAGCACGCCGTAGAGAAAGACGGGGATCCCAAGCTCACCGCCGAGGCGCTCGGCGAGCACCAGCGCCTGGGCGCAGGCCGCCCCGCGGTCGGCGTCGTCCATGTAGACGATCGGCGCGACGTCGAGCGTGCCAACGTGCGGGTGCAGTCCCTCGTAGCTGGCGATGTCAAGCAGCTCGACCGCCGCCGCCGCGCCCGCCGTCAGGGCATCCGCGAGCGCCGCCGCCTGCCCGGCCGTCCCCTCACCCACGCCCACCCAGGCGCCGTCGGTCAGCGTGTAGACGCTGCGGTTGTGGTCCGGGTCGCTGTGGACGTCCAGCAGCCTAACGCCGTCCGCGCGCGTCAGCGCCTCGCCGATCGCCGCGATCCGCACCCGGTCGCGGCCCTCTGAGAAGTTCGGGATCGCCAGCATCATCGGCCTTCAGTCGCGTCGCGGACGCCGGCTGCCAGCACCCAGGCGCGAGCTTATAGACTCGCAATGCGGTTCGCGGCCGGAGTAGCTCAGTCGGTTAGAGCAGGGGAATCATAATCCCAAGGTCGGGGGTTCGAGTCCCTCCTCCGGCATCGGCTTTTCGCGCGCCGGCTGGCGGCTGCAGATGGCAGAGATAGACCTTCACCCCGGCTCAGTGGTGCTGTGCGCCACCTGCGGCGTCGAGCACGCCGTCGCGTCTGGCACGTGTGAAATCTGTGCCGACGAGCGCCAGTACATGCCCCCCGGCGGCCAGGTCTGGACGAGCCTGCGCGAGCTGCGCAGGCGCGGTCACCGCGTCACTGTCGCCGAGTGCGAACCGGAGCTGCTGTCGCTGGTCGTCACCCCGGAGGTCGGCATCGGCCAGCACTGCTTCGTTGTCAGCACCCCACAGGGCAGCGTGATCTGGGACGTCCCGCCTTTCATCGACCGCCCCGCCGTCGACCGCATCCACGCCCTCGGCCCGGTGCTCGCGATCGTCGCAAGCCACCCGCACATGTTCGGCGTGCAGAGCGCCTGGAGCCACGCCCTTGGCCAGGCGCCGATCCTGGTCTGCGAGCCGATGCTCGAGTGGGTCAGGCGCCCTGACGCGGCGATCACGCCGTGGCGCGGCAGCCTCGAGCTAGCCTCCGGCCTGGTCCTGCACGAGCTCGGCGGCCACTTCGCCGGCTCGAGCGTGCTGCACTGGGCGGCCGGCGCCGCCGGCGGCGGGGTCCTCTTGAGCTCCGACACGATCCACGGTAACCCGGACGGCAAGACGGTCACCTTCATGCGCAGCTACCCGAACCGCATCCCGCTATCCGCGCCAGTGGTCGCACGCCTCGCAGCGATGGTTGCCGACCTCACCTTCGACCGGCTCTACGACAATTTCGGACACGGCCCCAGCCACGGGGCGGCCGCTGCCGTCGAGCGCTCGGCGCAGCGCTACGTGAGCTGGGTGCGCGGCGACTTTGACGAGCTGACCTGAGCTGCCCCGGGGCTGGCCCCGCTGGGCCGCCCCGGGGGCGCTGCGTCAGTCGAAGCGCTCGCGCAACCGCGGCAGCACGTCCGCGGCAAACTGGCTCAGCGCCCGCTCCTGGTCATCCCCCGGGAAGTGAAAGACCAGGTCCTCAAAGCCGAGGCCGGCGTAGAAGGCGACCTGCTCGACCACCTCATCGGGGTCGTCTGAGACGATGAAGCGGGTGTGGGCACGGTCGGCGGCGCCCTCCGCGAGGCGTTCCATCTCGAGCGGATCCTCGGTCCCGCCCTTCTCCTCGGCGCTCAGCGCGAGCGCCGCCCAGGGACGGCATGCCGCCTTGGCGTAGGCGGCGTCGTGGTCGTATGAGACCTTGACCTCGATGAACTTGCCGACCGCGCCGGGCTCACGCCCGGCTTTAGCCGCCCCCTCTGCCAGCGCGCCGAGCAGCGTGTGGTAGAGCTCCTCCCCCTTGCCGCTGGTGACAATCAGCCCGTCGCCGATCTCACCGGCCAGCGCCGCCGCCTTGGGCCCGCCGGCCGCCATGAAGATCGGAACTGGTTGGTCCGGACGGTCGTAGATGGTCGCGTTGACCGTGCGGTAGTAGCGCCCATCGAAACTGACTCGCTCGCCGTTCCAGAGCGCGCGGATCAGCGCGACCGCCTCCCCGAGCCGCTCGGAGCGCTCCTTGAACTTCGGCCACTCGATGCCGATCGAGGGGTTCTCGTTCATCGCCTCGCCGGTCCCGATCCCAAGCAGCACCCGGCCCGGGCTCAGGCAGGCGAGGGTCGCGAACGCGTGTGCGATCACCGCCGGCTGGTAGCGCAGCGTCGGCGTCAGCACGCTGGTGGCGAGCGTCACGCGCTGCGTGCGCTCACCCAGCGCCGCGAGGTACACGAGCGCGTTGGGCGCGTGGCCGCCATGGTGGCGCCACGGCTGGAAGTGGTCGGAGACCGCCACGATGTCAAAGCCGTGGCGCTCGGCACTGACGCCGTAGCCGATCAGTGGACGCGGTGCGAACTGCTCGGCCGAAGCCTTGTATCCGTATCTGATGGATCGCTCGTTGCTGGTTGGCATGCTGACAGCATCGCAGGCGGGCCCCCGTCTGTAGGCTGACGCGAAGCGATGCGACTCGGCCTGCACATCGGCTACTGGGGGCTCTGGGGCGACGCCCGCGAGCAGCTCGCCGCCGTCCGCGAGGCGGAGGCGCTCGGCTACGACTCGGTCTGGACAGCCGAGGCGTATGGCTCGGACGCCGCCACGATCCTCGCCTGGCTGGCCGGACAGACGACCACCATCAGGCTCGGCGCGGCGATCTTCCAGATCCCAGCCCGCAGCGCAGCGATGACCGCGATGACCGCCGCCACGATCGACCAGCTCTCGGGCGGGCGCATGGTGCTCGGGCTCGGCAGCTCCGGACCGCAGGTCTCAGAGGGCTGGCACGGCCAGCGCTTCGCCCACCAGCTGCAGCGCACGCGCGACTACATCGAGGTGGTGCGCATGGCGCTGCGCCGCGAGCGGGTGCTCTACGACGGGCCGACGCTCACGCTGCCCCTGCCCGACGGCCCGGGCAGGGCGCTGAAGCTGACGATAGCTCCGGTCCAGGAGCGCATCCCGATCTACCTGGCGGCGATCGGCCCGCGCAACACCGCACTTGCGGGTGAGATCGCCGATGGCTGGCTGCCGACCTTCTTCTCGCCCGAGCACGTGGGCCTGTTCCGCGCGCGGCTCGAGCAGGGAGCCATCCGGTCGGCACGGACGCTCGACGGCTTTGACATCGCCCCCCAGGTCAATGTCCACATCAGTGACGACCTTGACGCGGCACGCAACCTGATGCGCCCAGCGCTGGCGCTTTACGTCGGCGGCATGGGCTCGCGCGAGCAGAACTTCTACAACGCGCTCGTGCGTGAGTACGGGTTCGACCAGGCCGCCAGTGAGATCCAGGACCTGTACCTGGCCGGCGAGCGCGAGCGGGCCATGGGCGCCGTGCCCGACGAGCTAGTTGACCTCGTGTCGCTGGTCGGGCCGCGCGAGCGGGTCGCCGAGCGGCTCGCCGCCTACCGCGACGCGGGCGTCGGCACGCTGCTCGTCTCACCACTGGGCGCCACCCGCGAGGTGCGGCTGAGTCAGCTGCGCATGCTCGCGGAGCTCGCCGCTTGAGCGCGACCCCGTTGCCAGCGACCCGGGCGCCCCTGCGGATCTACCTGGGCGCCTTTGGCCAGCCGGGCCACGCCTTCCCGATGCTGGCGCTCGGACGGCGCCTGGTACAGCGCGGCCACCAGGTGAGCTATGAGACCTGGGAGCGTTGGCGCCCGCATGTGGTGGCTGCCGGAATGGAGTTCGTCGCGGCGCCCGAGTACCCCACGCCGGCCGGCAGGGCCTGGACGATCACCGCCTACGAAGCGGCAGCGCGCGCCGCGCCGTCCACCCTCGCCGCAATCCGCGCCAGCCACACCCAGATCGTGGTCCATGACATCCTCACGCTCGCGCCCGCCTTCGCCGCCGAGCTGGAGGGCATCCCCGCGGCCACGCTGGTTCCGCACCTGTACCCGGTCGGCGCACCCGGGCTCGCCCCGTACTCAAGCGGTGCCCGACTGCCGCGGACACGCGCCGGCAGGCGGCTCTGGTGGCTCTTCGAGCGCCCGCTGCGCAGCGGTCTCGAGCTCGGTCGCGAACAGCTGAACGCCGCCCGGCGCGAGGTGGGCCTGCCCGCCACCGGTGAGCTGCACGGCGGCCTCAGCACCCAGCTCTGCCTGGTTGCGACCTTCCCCCAGCTCGAGTACCCGCGCATCTGGCCCGAGCACGTCCACGTCGTGGGCCCGATCTTGTGGGAGCCCCCGGCGAGCGGGGCGCCGGTGCTGCGCACCGGCGCCCCGCTCGCCCTCATCGCCCCATCCACCTCCCATGACCCCGACCACCGGCTGGTGCGCGCCGCCCTCACCGGCCTGCGCGGCCTCGAGCTGCACGGCCGCAGGCTGCAGGTGCTCGCCGCGCTTGACAACCGCCCCGCCGCCAGGCCGATCCGCGCGGGGTTCGACGCCCGCCTGGTCAACTGGATCTCATACACGCAGGCGATGAGTGAGGCGTCGCTCGTGATCTGCCACGGCGGCCACGGGACGATCGCCAGGGCGCTCGAGCGCGGCGTCCCCGTGCTGGCTGTTCCCCACAGCGGCGATATGGCGGAGAACGCGGCGAGACTCGACTGGTCGGGCACCGGTGTCCGGCTCCCGTGGCGGCTGCTGCGCCCGGCGACCGTCCGCCTGGCGGCGCTTCATGCGCTCGGCGAGCACCGGCGCCTGGCCGCCAACGCCGCCCGGCTGGCAGCCTGGGCTGAAGCCAACGACGGCGCCACCCGCGCGGCCGAGCTGATCGAGCGCGCGCTTACGCGAGCCCCTGGGTGACGCCAGCCGGGGCTGGCGCGTGTGCGTGCCCGATCAGAACGGCGAGCGCGTGATCCAACCAGCCCGCGAGACGCATGCTCCACAGGCCCGGAGCCACCACAGTTCTACGACTTCACCCCCGCCGCCGCGTGGCCGCAGCCTGTAGACACACGGGTTCAACCCGCCGGAACCCGCAGGAGTCCTGCTAGCACACCATCTTGCCGGCCATGCGCGTGCCCCGCTTGCGCGGAAGTCCGGTCGGGGTTTGGTGCTGCTCGAGCGTCAGGCCGTGGCCGTGCAGCGCAAACACCCAGGTAGCCAGCAGACCAGCCACGCTGGTTGCCGCCAGCAGCGCGAGCACGGCCGGAACGCCCAACGCCGACTTGACCAGTGGCAGCGTGAACACCCCGAGGGTGGCGCCGACCTTCGCTACCGCCGCCGCAAAACCGGCGCCGGTGGCACGCACCTGCGTGGGGTAGAGCTCGGTGGGCAGGATGTAGGTGGTGCTGTTGGGGCCCATGTTCATGAACAGGTTGAAGGCGACGAACCCCGACCAGACCAGTGCCTTGTTTCCCTGCGCGCCACCGGTCAGTTGCGTGCTCACCCACAACGCCCCCATGCCTGCGGCCATGCCAGCAAAGCCGATGAGCTGCATGCGGATGCGCCCGTATCGCGCCACCGCCCACACCCCCAAGACAAAACCGAGCACGAGGAACAAGTCGATCAACCCGGTGCCACGCGCCAGCGCCGCCCCCCGGGCCGTCGGCGACGACGCGCTCGCCACGGTGTGC
>JAJYHG010000128.1 GCA_021784895.1 Actinomycetes bacterium | reverse complement strand
ACCCTCATCCACCTGCTCGCCCAGGTCCTTGAGCTGGCGCTCGGCCTGGTAGGCGGAGTGCTCGGCCTCGTTGCGCGCCTCGGCCAGCTCGCGCAGGCGCTTGTCGTCGTCGGCGTGGGACTCGGCGTCGTGCACCATCCGCTTGATCTCCTCGTCGGAGAGGCCCGAGCCGGAGCGGATCTCGATCTTCTGCTCCTTGCCGGTGCCGAGATCCTTGGCGGAGACGTTGAGGATGCCGTTGGCGTCGATGTCAAAGGCCACCTCGATCTGCGGCACGCCCCGCGGCGCCGGCGGGATGCCGGTGAGCTGGAACTTGCCGAGCGACTTGTTGTAGCTGGCCATCTCGCGCTCGCCCTGCAGGACGTGGATCTCCACACTCGGCTGGTTGTCCTCGGCGGTCGAGAAGACCTCGGACTTGCGCGTCGGGATGGTCGTGTTGCGCTCAATCAGCCTGGTCATCACCCCGCCCTTGGTCTCGATCCCGAGGGTCAGCGGCGTCACGTCCAACAGCAGCACGTCCTTGACGTCGCCGGCCAGCACGCCGGCCTGGATCGCGGCGCCCACGGCCACCACCTCGTCCGGGTTGACGCCGCGGTGCGGCTCCTTGCCGGTGAGCTCCTTGACCTTCTCCTGCACGGCGGGCATCCGGGTCATGCCGCCGACCATCACGACGTGGTCGATCGCCCGCGCGCCCTTATCCTTGGCGTCGTCGAGCGCCTGGCGCACGGGCGCAACGGTGCGCTCGACCAGCGCGGCCGTCAGCTCGTTGAGCTTGGCGCGCGTGAGGCGCATGTCCAGGTGCTTGGGCCCGCTTGAGTCGGCGGTGATGAACGGCAGGTTGATCTGCGACTCCTGGGTGGTCGAGAGCTCGATCTTGGCGCGCTCGGCGGCCTCATAGAGACGCTGCAGCGCCATCGGGTCGGCGGACAGGTCGATCGCCTGCGAACGCTTGAACTCGGCCACCAGCCAGTCGACGATCGCCTTGTCAAAGTTGTCGCCGCCGAGGTGGTTGTCGCCGGCGGTCGACTTGACCTCGAAGACACCGTCGCCGATCTCCAGCACGGACACATCGAAGGTGCCGCCGCCGAGGTCGAAGACGAGGATCGTCTGGTCGGACTCCTTGTCCAGGCCGTAGGCCAGCGACGCCGCCGTCGGCTCGTTGATGATCCGCTTGACCTCGAGGCCGGCGATCGTGCCCGCGTCCTTGGTGGCTTGGCGCTGGTCGTCGTTGAAGTAGGCGGGAACCGTGATCACGGCGCTGTCAACCGTGTCACCGAGGTAGGCCTCGGCGTCGGCCTTGAGCTTGGCGAGGATCATCGCGCTGATCTCGGGCGGCGAGTACTGCTTGCCCTCAACCTCGACGCGCACGTCGCCGCCGGGGCCGGAGGCGACCCTGTAGGGGACGATCGCCTCCTCGTCGTGCACCTCGGCCTCCTTGCGGCCCATGAAGCGCTTGATCGAGAAGATCGTGTTCTGCGGGTTGGTGACGGCCTGGCGCTTGGCGACAGTGCCGACGAGGCGCTCGCCCGCCTGAGTGAAGGCGACCACCGAAGGGGTGGTGCGCCCGCCCTCGGCGTTCTCGATCACCGTCGGGTCGCCGCCCTCGAGCACGGCCATGCAGCTGTTGGTCGTACCGAGATCGATTCCGATTGTCTTGCCCATCGTTTTCTCTTTGCTCCTGTTAGCTCGTGAAAATCTAAGCGCGAAGATAGCAGATTTATCGCAGCCGGCCGTTTGCTTGGCTCGGGAGTGGACGCACGGTGTGGTGCCGACGCGGCCAGCGGGCCGCCTCGGCGACAATGGACGCAGATGGAACGCCCAGATGTTGTGCTCTTCGACCTCGATGGAACGCTCGTGGACTCCCGCGACGCGTACGCACGCTCGATGAACCATGCGCTCGTGGCGGCCGGGCTTCCCCGGCGACCCGACGCCGAGCTGTACCTGCAACTCGGCCCGCCGATCCACGAAACGCTCGAGCAGATGCGCGTTCCGCCACAGCTGGTCGAGCCGATCGTCACCGGCTACCGCACGCGCTTTGCGGAGCATGGGCTCGCGGAGACGCAGGTCTATGCTGGGATCGGCGAGCTGCTGGGCCACCTGCACGGGCGGGTGCGCCTGGGCGTCGCCACGTCAAAGCCGGTGACCGCGGCGGTGGGCCTGCTCTCGGGGCTCGGCCTGGCGGAGCTGTTCGAGACCATCTGCGGCCCGGACCCCGAGACCGTCAAGGAGTCCAAGGCGGTGACCATCGGCCGTGCCCTGGCCGCACTCTCAGCCAGCACGCCCGTGATCAGCGCCGTGATGGTCGGCGACCGCCTCTACGACGTGCTCGGCGCCCATGCCCACGGGCTGCCGGCAATCGGCGTGCTGTGGGGCGTTGGCAGTGAAACGGAGCTGCGCGAGGCGGGCGCCGCGGAAGTCGTCCGTGCTCCGGGGGAGATCCCGCCCCTGCTCGGCCTGTAGGCCGCGATAGGCTCGCCGTCGCGGCCAGCCCAGTGGGGCCGCAAGACCCACCGGCAGGGCCGTCCAGCGGAGGCATTCAGCGGCTGCCCGAATCGTACGTTTCAGCGCTTTTCGCGCTATGAGACTTGCGGTGACCGAGATACGAGCGATGACTGAGATGACCCTCAGCCAGGCGCGCGCGAGGTTCGCCGACGTCATCGACGCGGCGCGTCACAAGCACGAGCCTGTCTTTCTGACCCGGCGTGGCCGGCGAGTCGCTGCCGTTATCGACGCTGACGCACTGGAGCGGTTGCTTGCGGCGGCCGAGGATCTCGACGACATCAAGGCTGCCGAGGCCGCCCGCGCAGAGATCGCCGCCGGCGCGGCTCCGGTTCCATGGGAGCAGGTCAAGGCGGATCTGGGTCTTTGACCTACAGCGTCACGCTCGCGCCAGCGGCCATCCGACAGCTCAAGAAACTCGCTGGTGGCTCAGGCGAGTGGCGCGTGCGGACTGGCGACTACCGCGTGGTCTACGAGATCCACGACGACGCACGCCTGGTCCTGGTGCTCGCCGTCGGTCACCGCCGCGACATCCACCGCTCAGAACCAGCCGCCTCGCTCTGACGGCCGCCGCCCCGCAGATCCTCATGGGGAGAGGGCTTGCGCTACGGTGGCGGCGATGGCCCTGGACGCGCAGGAGCAGCTGGTGTGTGCGGAGATCGACGCGCGCTCAGACGAGCTCGTCGCGCTGGCGTGCGCGCTGATCGAGCTCGACACCACCGCGCGCACGGTTGGCGAGGTGCCCCGCCAGGAGGCGGAGCTCCAGCGGCTGCTGGCCGGGCGGCTCGAGGCGGCCGGGGCGACGATCGACCTCTGGGAGCCGGACGCTGAAGCCCTGGCCGGGATGCCAATGGTGCCGCCGGAACTCGGCTTCGAGGGCAGGCCCCAGCTGATCGCGACGTTTCCCGGCGCTGGCACCGGCGCCTCGCTGATCTTCAACGGCCACATCGACGTGGTCTCGGCCGAGCCGCGCGAGGCCTGGGCCAGCGACCCGTTCGCGCCCCAGGTCCGCGACGGCAGGCTCTACGGCCGCGGTGCCTGCGACATGAAGGGCGGGGTGGCGGCGATGGTGTTCGCCGCCGAGACGCTCGCGCGGCTGGGCGTCCGGCTCCGTGGCGAGCTGATCGTCGCCACCAACACCGACGAGGAATCCTCCGGCGCGGGCGGCACCGCGCTCGTGCAGCGCGGCCTGCGGGCGGACGCCGCGATCGTCACCGAGCCGACCAGCTTCCGCACCTGGGTCGCCTGCCGTGGCTCCGAGTACGGCGTCATCACGGTCCCCGGCCGCCCTGGCCACGCCGAGATCCGTCAGCCCGGCTGGCGTGAGGGCGGCGCCGTCAACGCGATCGATGAGGCGGCCGTGGTGCTCGAGGCGATCGCGGCGCTGCGCGAGCAGTGGGCGGTGCGCCCGCAGTTCGCTCATCCGCACCTGTCGCCGCCGAGCGTGATAGCGACCATGGCGAGAGCCGGCGAGTGGCCGGTGACCTACCCGGCATCCTGCGAGCTCACGGTCGCGGTCATGTTCCTGGGCGCCCAGGCCGACGCGCAGGGCGGCGGCAGCCTCGTCCGGCGCGAGCTGCAGGAGCACGTGCTGGCGTTCTGCGCCGCGCAGGATGACTGGCTGGCCGAGCACCCACCGAGCTTTCAGTGGTGGCCCAACGCGGTGATGCCGATGGAGATCTCCGAGCACGAGCCGATCGTCGCGACGCTGCACACGGCCAGCTCAGACATCGGCCGCCCGAGCGCCCTGGGCGGTCTTGACTCCTGGTTTGACGGGGCCACGCTCACGCAGCTGGCCGGAATCCCGTCGGTCGGATACGGCCCCCCGGGCTTTGACCCGGACGGCGTGAGCGTCGCCCACGTGGTCGACGAGTACGTTCCCGTGGACGGCCTCGTCAGCTGCGCCCAGGGCCTGGCGGTCGCGGCGATGCGCTTCTGCGGCCTGGCCTGAGCGGGCTAGCCCTCGACGCGCTGCGCCAGCTCGACGCCCCGCTTGCCGATGTCGATCAGGTAGCCGCGCAGGATCCCGTGGTTGGCCTCACTGCCGGGATTGATCGCGAGCGTCTCGCCGATGCGACGCTCGCCGCCGGACTCGTGGATGTGGCCGTGCACCGACAGCACCGGCTGGTATTTCTCAAGGATCCGCCGCACCGCGGTCGAGCCCACCGGGCCACGCAGCACGTCGCCGGCGGAGATCGTCGGGCGCAGGTTCTCATCCAGCAGTGGCGCCTCGTCGAGCCCGGAGTCATAGGGCGGCACGTGGATCATGAAGATCGCCCGGCGCGGGTCGCGGACCTGCTCGGCCAGCGCTTCGAGCCGCGTGTAGAGCTCGTCCTCGGACTCCTCGCGGGGCGTGTTCCAGGGCGTGTTGTTCGACCAGCCGCTGGCCAGCAGCTGCAGGCCCCCGGGGATATCCAGGACGCGGCCGTCGGCGTTAACCGGCGCGTAGCCGGGCGTGTCCAGCGCCTGATCGATCGTGAACTCGTCGTCGTTGCCCGGAATCAGGTAGAGCGGCACCGAGCCGCCGCCCAGGCGCTCGGTGGCGAGCGCCATCCACTCGTGCACGCGCTCGGTCATCAGCCGCTCGAGCAGCTCGTCGCGGCCGGCCTCGTCGTCCGCCAGCCGCTCGGCCTCGGCAGCGCTGGTCAGAAACGAATAGAAGCCGATGTCGGCGATGTCGCGGCGCAGGGTCGCGAGCTCCTGCTGGTCGCGGGCACGACGGTGCACCCCGAGCAGCTCGGTCTCGTACCCATCACCCTGCTCGAGGATGGGGACGATCGCCTTGCCGGTCAGATCACCGGCCAGGAGCGCCACGTCGGCGCGGTACACGTCGCCCTTGATCGCATTGACGTACTTGCGCCACGCCTTTTCAGCGGCGTGCAGGTCGCTGGCGATGTAGATGCGGGTCGCCACGGGACTAATCCGGCGGCAGCTCGGTGAAGAGCATCTTCGTGTCGACGCCGGCCGCGCGCGTGCGCGAGCGCATCACGTAGTACACGACCACGCCGAGCAGGTAGAAGATGATCGCGTCGATGATGCCGTTGGTCTCCAGGTAGGTGAGCGCGCTGCCGCCCTGGACGCCGTTGATGATCGGCTTGATCACAGCGAAGACATAGATCCAGACCGGGAAGATCAGCCAGCCCAGGCCGAGCCACGGCAGCGCCCGGCGGAAGGGGGCGTTGCGGACCAGGTCGGGCCGGCGCACCTTCACGAGCATCGCGTTGAGGCCCGGCAGGCACCAGCTGAGCAGTGCCATCGCGATCGAGAACCAGGCCGTGCCGGCGAGGTTCAGCTTGTGGTCGCCGTTGGCCAGAAACGTCGGCAGCAGCGGGAAGCTCTGCAGCAGCAGGAACAGCGCCGTGAGCCCGATCGTCGCCAGGATCGCGTTGAGCGGAGCGCGCAGGCGCTCGTTGACCTCGCCAAACCACTCCGGCACCTGGCGGTCGAGGCTCCAGGCGAGCTGCATGCGGCTGATCAGGTTGATGTAGACCGGGCACAGCAGGAACGGGAAGACCGTGCCGCCGAGGCTGATCAGCGCCCACAGCGGCCAGGCGCCCTTGTTGGCGATCACCGCCAAGAGCGCCATCGAGTTGGGCTGGCCGAGCGGCAGCGCGGGCTTGGCGAGGAAGCCCCAGTAGCTCGCCCCCCAGCTGACCTGGGTGTCGAAGCCGAAGTGGCTCGAGATCGCGTCCACGTAGACGGAGTTGGCAAACACGCCGATCGCCAGCGCGCCGAGCAGCGCGATCAGCACACCGCGGCGGACGTTGCCACGGACCTCGCCGGCGATGTAGGCCGAGTACTGGAAGCCGATGTACTGGAAGAGCAGCAGCGAGAGCACCAGCGGGAAGGCGGAGGTCGAGAAGATGCGCCCGAGGAAGCTGCCGCCGGTGGTCGCGATCTCACCGCCCTTGCGTCCCGCAGCCGCCAGCTGCGCGGCGGTGACGCCGCCGTCGTACTGGGGCAGGTGGGCGTTGAAGCTGCTCTTGCTGGTGAGCAACAGGCCGAAGATGAACATCGCCACAAAGCAGATGACGCCGTAGCCCGCGAGCGCCGTCACCACCTTGTGGAAGGTCCTGGTGGGCAGCACGCAGATCACCGCGATCCCGAGCAGGACCACGATCGAGCCGATGAACCCGGGGGTGCCGGTGATCGCGCCCGAGGCGTTGGTGAACCAGCTGTTGGCGCCGGTGAAGAACGAGCCGCCCACGCCGATGCCGATTATCCGCGCGGTGAGCTGCAGGTTGCGCAGCACCAGCGGCACCTCAAAGGCGATGATCAGCACCGAGGCGATCACCAGCGTCCAGGATTCCAGCCAGCCCAGGAACGGGTGGATGATCCGGCTCGTGAACACGTAGTCGCCACCGGAACGGGGCATGACCGAGGTCAGTGACGCGAAGATCAGCGCCAGCAGGATGCAGAACAGCCCGGCGATGATCGCCGCCCAGCCGTAGGTCGAGAACGGGCCGGCCTTCCACATCGGCACCCCGGCCAGCGAGTAGAAGATCGGGTAGAGCGTCAGGCCGACGCCGACAAACGCGGCCACGTTGAAGAACAGCGCGTTGGTGACGCTGACGTTACGCACCAAGCCGGAGGACTGTCTCACGAACAGCTTGGCCGATGTGCTCCGTTGCGCTGCGGAACTTCCTGTTGCGTCAGCCACAATCCCTCCAATCCGCTCTCGGCACTCCCACGCGCCAAGGTTAACGCGATGTTAACGCCCCGGGCGGCGCCGTCACAACCCCGCTTGCCCGGTGCGCTTGTCCAGAGCCGTGGTCAGGTCGCAGTCGGCGAGCAGCCGCTGCGCCGTGGTCTCGCTGTCCGCCATCGCCGGCTCGGCCGCAGACAGGATCGCGCCATCTGGCGCCGCGATCACGCTCGCGCCCTGGAAGGCGAGGCCGCGCTCGCTGCCGCCGCGGTCGCAGGCGGCCACGTAGACGCGGCTGATGGACGCGGTCTCCTGGGCCAGCAACTGCAGCGCCGGCATCGGGCGGCCCGGCGGCGGGGGCTCGCGGGGCCAGTTTGCCGGCAGCGCGATCAGTTGCGCTCCCCCCAGCGCCAGGCCGCGCGTGAGCTCCGGGAACTCGATGTCGTAACAGACGCCGATGCCGATCTTGCCAAAGCGCGTCGGCACCACCGGAGCCGGGTCCTCGCCAGGGCTGAACCAGCGTGGCTCGCGATCCCAGAGGTGGAGCTTGCGGTAGACCGCCCGGACTCCGCTTGCGTCTACCAGCGCGGCGCTGTTGAACACGCGGCCGTCGTCAGCCAGCTCACAGAACCCGCCGATGACGACGGCGCCGGTGTGGGCGGCCTCCTGCGCCCATGAGCGCAGCAGGGGTCCGCTGGCCGGCTCGGCGACAGCGCGCGCCTCGGCGGCCGAGCTGAACGCGTAACCACTGGTGCAGAGCTCGGGCAGCACCACGATCTGAGCACCGGCCCGGATCGCGTCCGCGAGCGCCGCGCGCGCTTGCGCGGCGCTCGCCACCGGGTGGTCGATATCCGGCACCAGCTGGCAGCACGCGATCCTGACCGCATCGGGCACCGCACCAGTCAACCACCTTCGGCGAGCGACCGGATTGGCGAGCCGCGGCCCGGGCGGTTGGCAGGGGCGTCCAACGCCGCCGCGGTTACAGTCACTCGCATGGGTGAGAGCGCGATGGACAAGGGCGAGCAGACCCGCCTCTGGCACCCGTTCGCCGACATGGGCGCGGTCCGTGACCGCGAGCTGGTGATCGTGCGCGGTGAGGACGTCTGGGTCTATGACCGCGACGGCCGGCGCTACTTCGATGCCACCGCCAGCCTGTGGTATTCCAACATCGGCCATGGCCGGCCGGAGATCGCTGCCGCGGTGGCAGCGCAGTTCCAGCAGATTGAGGCGTATTCGGCGTTTGGTGACTTCGCCACGCCGGTGGCGCGCGAGCTGGCCGGCACGCTCGCCGACCTCGCGCCGATGCCGTCGCGGATCTTCCTCACAACCGGCGGCGGTGAGGCGATCGACTCGGCCGCGAAGATCGCCGTGCGCTACTGGTCGGCCAGCGGTCAGAGCGAGCGGACGCTGCTGATCAGCCGCACCGCCGGCTACCACGGCACCAACGGCTTTGGCACGGCGCTCGGCGGCATCGCCGCCAACCGCGAGGGTTTTGGTCCACTGGTTGAGACCGTGCAGGTCCCGCACGACTCACTCGAGGCGCTCGAGGACGCGATCGCGCGGGCCGGGGCCGAGCGCGTGGCGGCCGTGTTCGTGGAGCCGGTGATCGGGGCTGGCGGCGTCTACCCGCCGCTGCCCGGCTACATCAGCGGCGTGGCCGAGATCTGCCGCCGCAGCGGCGCGCTGTTTGTGGCCGACTCCGTGATCTGCGGCTTCGGCAGGCTCGGCACCTGGTTCGGCGTCGAGCGTTTCGGCGTGCAGCCGGACATGATCACCTTCGCCAAGGGCGTGACCAGCGGTTACCTGCCGCTCGGCGGGGTGGTCGTCTCCGAGCGGGTCGCAGCGCCCTTCTGGAGCGCACCCGGCGGACCGACGCTCCGCCACGGCGCCACCTACTCCGCGCACGCGGCCTGCTGCGCAGCGGCGCTGGCGAACATCGGGCTGCTCGAGCGCGAAGGGTTGGTGGCGCGCGGACAGGAGCTGGAGGGCGTGCTGCTCGATGCGCTCGCGCCGCTGGCGGCAGACGACCGGGTCGCGGAGGTACGCGGCGGCGTGGGTACCCTGGCCGCGGTCGAGCTGAGCGCCGAGCTTCTGCGCAGCCGTCCCGGTGCGGTCGGCGAGGTCGTGATGGGCGCGCGCGAGCGGGGCGTGCTGGTGCGCGGGCTGGGCGCCGGGATCGCCGTCTCGCCGCCGCTGACCGCCACGCCCGAGCACTTCGCGCTGATCCACGCGGCCGTCTCAGGTGCGATCGCGGCGCTCTGAACCGCGCCGGTCCGCGCCGCGAAGCAGCTCGCGCACTGCGCGGCAAATCGAGCCAGACGATCGTGTCGGCCCGCGCGCACACCAGGTCACCGCCCTTGCTCTCATAGTTGCCGTCCGCGACCCACGCGCCATCGGCGGGTAGGCGGGCGTCGACGACCGCCACCCGCCGCATCACGACCCGGCGCGCCCCGCGAGGCCGGCGCTCGGGCACATGCGCGCCAGCGCGCACTCGCCGCAGGCCGGCCGCTGCGCCTGGCAGGTGCGCCGGCCGTGGCGCAGCAGATTGAGGTGAAGCTCCCACTCCTGCCCGCGCGGCGTGAGCGCGAGCATCGTGTCGTGCAGCTCGACGAAC
>JAJYHG010000019.1 GCA_021784895.1 Actinomycetes bacterium | reverse complement strand
CTCGACATCGGCGAGCTGGAGGCATTCGCGGCCTCCCGGCTGGCGAAGTACAAGCTTCCGCGCGCCTATGTCACGCGGGCGACGCTGCCCAAGACTGCGACGGGCAAGATCAGCAAGGGGCCGCTGCGCGAGGAGTTCGGCAGCGGTCGCGATCCGCGCGTGGAAACAGGGCGGCTGACGCCCACCGCCCCGCAATTGCGTTTGGGAGCTCGGTAAGCGCGCGGGCTGCTGGCCCGCCGCGCTGATCTGAGCGTGGGTTCAGCTGCCGATGTAGGTGACGTAACCGGAGTTGTTGACCTCGGTCACCGCGAATGGGTATCTGCCCGCCTTGACCGTGCGGCCACCACGCGTCGTCGCCATACACGTGAAGCGTACGCCGGCAGCCTGCAGCACCTGCTGTGGGCAGGTGACCTTGGCAGTTACCTTGCGCTGCTCCCGGATCGACAGGGCAATCCGGCGCTCGACCTTGGCGATGTCAAGCAGGGTGATCGGCTCCTGCGTGCGCCAGCGCAAGCCGCCGCGGCTGTTGACCTGCGTGACGGGGATCTTGTAGCGGCCGACCTGAAGCAAGGCGTAGCAGCTGAACGTATGGCCCGCTCTTTCCTGGACGCCAGCTGGGCAGCTCACCCTCGCGGCCACGTGCTGCTGTGTCAGCACCGACTGCGCGATCGCACGCGCGAGCGGACCGACCGCCACCGTCTTGGCCGGCGTGCTTGCGCCACAAGCCGCAATCAGGATGCAGGCTAGGGCGGTAGCCGCTCCGCTCACAACCAGGCGTCTGGTTCTCGCCGTCACCGGCGGCCCGCCTGGGCGGGATTGGGTGCAAGCCACGGTCGCGTACCTTACCAGCGCGAGTGGCGTCCCTCGTCGCCGTGGCGCCGCTGCTGGGCTGCTCCAGCGAACGCGCGCACGGCTGCCGGCGGAGTGCGTGGGCGCCGTGCGGCGGGCGCGGTGAGCGGCACCTCAGGCCGGCCGGACGACCTCGATCCAATCGAGTGACCGCCCGCAGAGGCTCCTAGCCCGCGCAGGCGGAACTCTCACCATGCCGGCGTGCGCCCAGCGAACCGGCTCGAGCAGGATCGCGGAAAGCGTTGTCAGCTTGTTGTTGCCGCTGCCTGGCAGCCACACGTCGGCAGGCGGGTAGGTGATGGCGATCGTGTGCACCCCGGCGCTGAGCCGTACGCGAGCGATTGGCGCATAGTCGTTGATGTCGAAGATCTCATTGCTGACTGAGCCCACGTGATGGCCGTCGACGCTCACCCGGAAGCCGCGGGCGAAGCTTCCGCCGAGCCAGAGCTCGAAGGTGCGGGCAGCTGTGATCCGCACATGTGCCAGCGCCGTGCCGGGCGAGTCTGGCGTCAGGGTGTGCGCGGCTGCGTTGTGGTACCAGGCCGCCGGCCAGAGCAGCTGGTCTGCACGTACAACGATCGGGTCCGGCTGCGAGTAGGCGACGAGCCTCCCGCCCACCGCCGCGGCCTCGCGCCCAAGGCCACGCACGAGCGCGCAGGGGGGCACCGAGGCGGGAGCGACTGAGCAGAGTGCGAGCGCCGGGCCGTTTTCGGCGTTGCCGCAGTAGGGGTAGGCGGTCTGGTCACCAAGGGGCACCTGGGTGACGATCGTGACCGCAGGCCGTGCCGGGCGCTGGTAGAGGGCGTAATAGCGGCCCCTCCAGATCAGGCGGTAGACCGATGGGGCCGGCTCTCAACAGGTGAGTCGCGGATCACGATCGACCGGTAGGGGAGCAGCGTCGGCAATGAGAAGGACTCGAGGTCGGCGTAGGCGGTCTTGGTCAGCAGGATGCCGCGGGAGGTCGGCAGGTCGGCACTGCGGTATTCGGCCGGTTCGACCGGAGCGCCGCTGCCGAGGAAGTACCGGTCGGCGTAGATCTCATAATCGTTGACGAACGTCGGACCCTTCCCGGCTACGAGCCCACCGATACGAGCCAGTTCGGCCATGCGATCGTGTGGCGCCAGCGTCGCGTCGTGGTAGGCGAGGAAGTTAGGGCTTGTAGATAAATAAGCTTGCAGGTGCTGTCTGGTTGGGGTCGAATCGTGTGGTGTGATCGATGAGGCCGCGATTGGTGAGAGGTTCCGGTGCTTGGCTGCTGAGCTGAACGAGCGCCAGCGTCGGTTGTGGGCGGCAAGCGAGGCGCGTGCAGCTGGCAGGGGAGGGATCTCGGCGACGGCGCGGGCGACTGGGATCTCGGTCCCGACGATCCGTAAGGGGATCGTGGAGATCGAGCGTGGCGAGCACTTGGCGCCCGGTCGGATCCGCCGAGCTGGTGGCGGGCGCAAGCTCTTGACGGATGTCGACCGGTCGCTTTTGGCTGATCTGGAGCGGCTTGTTGATAGTGATCGCCGTGGCGACCCGGAGTCGCTTTTGCAGTGGACGTCCAAGAGCGTGCGTCACTTGGCGGCCGGGCTGCGCGATCTCGGCCACGACGTGCACTACACGACGGTCGCTGGACTGTTGCACGGCTTGGGCTACAGCCTGCAGGCCAACGCCAAGACGCGTGAGGGTACCCAGCACCCTGACCGCGACGCGCAGTTTGTGCATATCAACGCGATCGCGAAACGGAGGATCGCCGAGCGCCAGCCGGTGATCTCGATCGATTGCAAGAAGAAAGAGCTGGTCGGCGATTTCAAGAACACCGGCCGTGAATGGCGCCCGAAGGGCGAGCCGGAGCTGGTCCGCGTGCACGACTTCAAGGACAAGAACCTCGGCAAGGCGATCCCCTACGGCGTCTACGACATCGCGGCCAACACGGGCTGGGTCAGCGTCGGGATCGATCACGACACCGCGCAGTTCGCCGTCAGCTCGATCCGCGGCTGGTGGCAGCACCTCGGCCACGACCGCTACCCCGACGCCACGACGCTGCAGATCACCGCCGACTGCGGCGGCTCAAACGGCAACCGTGTGCACCTCTGGAAGGTCGAGCTGCAAAAGCTCTCAAACGACACCGGCCTGCAGATCGCTGTGTGCCACTTCCCGCCCGGCACGTCGAAGTGGAACCGGATCGAGCACCGCCTCTTCAGCTACATCACGATGAACTGGCGCGGCAAGCCACTGGTCTCGTTGGAAACGATCATCAGCCTGATCGGCGCGACGACCAACAGCTCTGGCCTTGAGGTCTACGCCCGCCTCGACGACGGCGTCTACCCCGACAAGATCAAGGTCCCCCGCGCCGAGATCGACGCCGTCGATCTCACCGGCGATGAGTTCCACCCGGAATGGAACTACACCATCAAACCGAAACTTTAATTATCTACAAGCCCTTAGAGACGCAGACTCCGGCTGCGACGGCCAACAGCAGTAGTCCCGCTGGGCGCCAGCGGACCCAGAGCATCGCCGCGGCGATCAGCGCTGCCACCGGCACGGCGGTGGAGGAGATCGCAAGCCCTTTGCCGAGCGCCCACGGGGAGGTACCGGCGAGCGTCAGCAGCACGCAGCCGCCAACTGACACGGCTACCCACACCAGCAGCGTGAGCTGCCTGCGCCTGAGCGTGAGCCAAAGGCCGGCCAGCGCCGCGGCCAGTGCGATCGCGATCAGTGGTGCTGTGGGCAGCAGCGGCGCGGTCCGGCGGAAGTCCCCGACGGTCCAGATGCCCGCCAGCTGCAAACCGCTGAGCGGGTGCAGCAGGTTGCCGAGCGCGACTGCCGGTGGTGTGCATCCTTGCCTGAAGCAAAGAGAAAGCCGGCGCCACGCAGGAAGGCTGGCAGCCCGAGCCACGCGGGAACCGCGCACAGCCAGGTGACGGCGGCCAGCCATGCGGTGGTCTTGGCGGCGTCGCGGAGCCGTGCGCCTGTACTCGCGATCCGGTTCTTCATCCACCGCCCAGCGAGCAGAATCACCAGGCCGGGAACAATCCAGGGACCGGCGCCGAAGCTGAGGGTCGTGAGCAGAGCGCCGGTGCTTAGCCCAAGCGGCAGCAGCTGCCGGCCCGATGACCGGTGCTCGAGCGCGGCCGCGGCAAGCACGCTGGCGAGCGCCAGGAGGTACGCGGCGGTCAGCTCTTTGATGCCGCCCCAGAGGTAGTAGCCGTAGAGCAGGGCAGACTGGGCGCCGAAGAAGGCCACCGCCGCGCGGCGCGCGGGCGAGCTGATGAAGGGCTTGGCGAACGCGTAGACGCTGAGTGCGATAGACGCGGCGCAGCAGGCCATGTAGGGGTCCAGCACCCAGGCAAGGCTTGAACCCAGCAGCCCCTGCGCGACGCCGAAGATCATGAACGCGCCGACCGGATAGCCGTGACCCACATACGCCTCGTACACCAGCCGGTAGGTCGAGCTCGGCAGGCCCGCCACTGAGTGGCCATGCGTGAACAGGATGCTCGTCAGGTCGAACCAGGTGGCGGTGTCATCCAGGCGCAAATAGCCGAGGAAGGTGGCGTGGCCATAGCCGATGACGGGCGCCCCATAGGCCAGGACGACGGCTGCCGCCGCAACTAGTGACCAGCGTTCCAGCCGCCGCCACGGCCGGCCCCAGGCCAGGCCGGCAAGCGCCCCTGCCGCACACACCGGCACGGCGGCGGGAACCAGCGGCCGGATCTCGGTGAGCATGGCGGCAACCGTGAGCACGGCTGCCAGCCCGACGGGGATCAGGAGCGCGGAGTGCAGGTCGGTGCCAGCGGCCCGCTCGACCAGTACACCCCAGCCGGCTCCCAGGGCAGCGAGCACGAGCGGGTATGCGATCCAGGCCACAAGCAGCATCAGCGTGGAGCCGGTGAGTCGCTGGCCGGCCGCCCGTGCGCATACTACCCTGGCGGTTACGCTGCGACAGGGATGAGCCTGCTGGCGAGCACCTGAGGGCTGGAAGATGGCCGAATCTCTGCAGAGCATTTTCACCGGGCGCTGGGTGATTGACCGCGGGTCCGCCGTGCCCGCCTATGAGCAGATCGCGCAGCGCGCCACATCGCTGATCGAGTCGGGCCGGCTGCACACCGGCGACCGGCTGCCGGCCGAGCGAGAGCTCGCATCATGGGTCGGTGTCAGCCGGATGACCGCGCGCGCGGCGCTTGCGTCCCTGGCACAGCGCGGCCTGGTGGAGCGGGATGTGGGGCGCGGCACCTTCGTTGCCGCTATGAAGCTCGAGCACGACCTCGGCAACTTCGCTGGCTTCACCGACATGCTGCGCAGGCAGGGCCGCGCACCCAACGCACGGATCAGGTCGCTGGGTTGTGTGCCCGCGCCGGAGGCGGTTGCGCGCGCACTGGAGATCGACCCCGGCGCGTCCGTCTTCCGGATCGAGCGGCTGCGGTTCGCCGACGACCAGCCGATCACCCTCGAGGACTCCTGGGTTCCGGCCCAGCGGTTCGCGGATCTGCTCGACCGCGACCTGCGTGGCTCACTCTATGAGCTGATGCGCGACGTCTACGGCTCGCCGCCGGTCCGTGCTCAGGAACACCTCGAGGCGGTGCTCGCCGACCCCGTCCAGGCTGAGGCACTCGAGGTCTGCGCCGGATCGCCGCTGATGCTGGTCACTCGCGTCGCCCGGGCTGCCGACGGTGCCCCGGTGGAATTCGCCCATGACCACCACCGCGGTGACCGGGCGCGCTTTGTGGTGGACGTTGCGACGCGATTCTCCGCGCCGCCGTTGGATCCGGGGCTCCGCCGGACTCGCCGCTGACGCCCGTCCAGAGCCTGCCCCAGCCTCAGTCGGCGCGCCTGGCCTCCTCGAGCCAGCGCTCAAACTCCGGGCTGTCGAACTCCCTCAGCGCCCGCTCGTACTTCTCCATCCCCCAAGCCCAGAAGTCGAAGTCGAGCTTCGACAGGCCGCCCTGAATCGAAGCCCAGAGCGTCCAGCCGTACTTTGACATCAATCCCCACAGGCGCGCCCTGGCTACCTTGTGGCGCAGGGGACGCCCGTAGTAGGCGCTCACCAGCTCCTCGAGCTGTGCCGCAGAGAGGTCGGACTCGCTCCACAGGTTGCCGAGCTCAAAGCAGGGATCGTTATTGCCCGAGTACTCGTAGTCGATCAGGTAAAAGCCGTAATCCCCGCCGCGGATCAGGTTCTCCGCCAGGAGATCGTTGTGGCACGGAACTGTGCCCTCATCGCGAGCCGAGAGGGCGTCCCGGATCGCCACCACGTGAGGGCTGAACTCCTCATACCGATCAGGCAGGCGAAAACCCCGCGCGCGCACCAGCTCCAGGTAGCTCGCCTGCAGCTCGAACATGTTGAAGTCCTGATGGAATCGCCTGGCGGTGTGCAGCCTGGCGCAGCTGCGCGCGACCTCCGGCAGGTGGCGACCGCGCCGCAGCTTGCGGGGGCTCATCACCTCGCCCGCGAGGAAGCGGAACACCATCGCGCTGTGTTCGGGGAGGTAGGCGACCAGCGGCGCGCCGACGCCAACCTCGGCGGCGCGCAGTGAGTTCTCGTATTCGTTGTCGCGGCTGATCGACAGCAGAGTCGAGTCATCAGTCCAGCGCCGCACGACGTAGGCCCCACGGTCGGTGGTGACCTTGTGGTTGACGTTGGTCAAGCCGCCAGGCAGGCCGGACACGACCCGCTCGGGCCGTGCCAGCTCGGGCACCAGCGCGATGATCTCCTCAACCGATGTGTCGATGCTCATATCTGCGCCGCTTCTCCCGCGCGCATCGCCTCCTCCCACGGAGTGGTATAGGCCAAGCCTAGCCGCTGCCCGCCTGCCAGCGCCTTCAGGCGATCGCCGACTTGACCGGCGCGGCACCGTCGCATAGTCTCCGTGCTACGGATGGCATATACCAATATGAGAAGCTCATCCATCTCATCCCGACGTTACGCGGGAACCCTGAGGGCCCGCGGGCTAAAAGAGAAAGGCGGGCATGATGGCGCGTCCTCGTAATCTTCCCGATCGCGCCCGGATCGTGATCATTGGCGGCGGTGTCGGCGGAACGTCGATCGCCTACCACCTGGCCAAGCTCGGGGAGCGTGACGTCGTGCTGGTCGACCGCAACGAGCTGACCAGCGGCTCCACCTTCCACTCGGCGGGGCTGGTCGGGCAGCTGCGCGGTTCGGTAACGCTGACGACGATGATGATGTACAGCGTCGAGCTGTACCGGACCCTGGCCCAGGAGACCGACACCGACCCGGGCTGGGTCGAGTGTGGCGGGCTGCGTCTGGCCTGCACGCCTGAGCGCGAGCAGGAGCTGGACCGCCAGGTCGCCTGGGCTCGCACCTTCGGCCTGCCGCTCGAGCGGCTCTCTGCCAAGGAGGCCCAGGAGCTGTTCCCGCTGATGGTCACCGACGGCGTGCGTGCCGCCTCCTTCCTGCCAACCGATGGGTACCTTGACCCATCGCAGCTGACCTACGCGCTGGCCGATGGAGCGCGCCGCGGTGGTGTCCAGATCTTCACCCACACGCGCGTCACCGGCATTGATGTGCGTGACGGCAGGGTCCGCGCAGTCTCAACCGAGTGGGGTGACATCGAGGCCGAGGTCGTGGTCAACGCCGGTGGCATGTTCGCAGCCGAGATCGGCCGGATGGCCGGGGTGCGGATTCCGATCGTGCCGTTTGCCCACGAGTACCTCGTCACGCAGCCGTTTCGCGAGCGTGACGGCACCCACCTGGCGACGATGCGGGACCCGGATAATCTCGTCTACTTCCGTGAGGAGGGTGCCGGTTTGGTGATGGGCGGTTATGAGCGTCACAGCGCCCCGTGGGCGCTCGACGGCGACCTGCTCGACCGGATCCCGCCGGACTTCAACGGCCGCCTGCTGGAGGAGGATTGGGAGCGGTTTGAGGAGATCATCCAGGGTTCGCGCCGCCGCGTGCCGGCGATGGATCAGATCACGGTCACCAAGCTGATCAACGGACCCGAGGCGTTCACCCCGGACAACGAGTTCTGTCTCGGTGAAAGCGACGTGCGGGGCTTCTTCGTGGCCGCCGGGTTCTGTGCCCACGGGCTTGCCGGTGCCGGTGGGATCGGCAAGGTGATGGCCGAGTGGATCCATGGCGGTGAGCCATCGATGGACCTGTGGGAGATGGACATCCGCCGGTTCGGCTCACACTACCGCTCTCCCTCCTACACGCTCAAGCGTGCCAGGGAGAACTACGAAACCTACTATGACATCCGCTACCCAGGCCATGAGCGCCAGGCGGGTCGGCCCCTCCGCGTCTCGAGTGCCTATGAGTGGCACCGCCAGCACGGGGCCGTGTTCGGCGAGAAGTCCGGCTGGGAACGCGTGAACTGGTATGAGAGCAACGCCGCTGCGGGAGACGAGTCACTGCGGCCGCGCGGCTGGGCCGGCATGAACTGGTCGCCGGCGATCGGCGTCGAGCATCGTGCCGCGCGCGAGGCGGTGGGGCTGTTTGACGAGTCGTCGTTTGCCAAGCTCGAGCTGAGCGGCCCGGGTGCCGCTGAGCTGCTCGAGCACCTCTGCGACAACCGCGTGGCGCGCGAGGTGGGGCAGATCACATACACGCAGATGCTCAACAGCCGCGGCGGGATCGAGTGCGGTGTCGCCGTGACCCGGCTGGCCGAAGATGTCTTTGAGATCGTCACTGGCACGGCCTTTGGCGGCCACGACGCGGGCTGGATCCGCAGCCACCTGCCCCAGGACGGGTCGGTGACCTTGACCGACGTCACCTCGCGCTGGGCATGCTTCGGCCTCTGGGGTCCCCGCGCCCACGACCTGCTGCGCCCGCTCACCTCAGGGCCGCTGGACTTTGGCTACATGTGGATGCGCGAGATCACCGTCGGCGACATCCCGGTCCGTGCGCTGCGGGTTACGTATGTGGGTGAGGCCGGCTGGGAGCTCTACTGTCCCAGCGAGTACGGTGCCGGTCTGTGGCGGGCGCTCTGGCGGGCAGGTGAGGAGCACGGGATCGTGGCCTGCGGCTACCGGGCGATCGACTCACTGCGGCTCGAGAAGGGCTACCGCGCATGGGCGTCCGATATCACGGCGGACGAGACCCCACTGCAGGCGGGGCTCGGTTTCTGCGTCCGTGACGACAAGGAGTTCATCGGCGCGGCCGCGCTGCGCGCCGCTGACGCCGGTGGCGAGAAGCCTCAGCTGCGGTGCATCGTGCTCGCCGATCCGCGCTCCGTGGCGCTGGGCAACGAGCCGGTCAGGCTCGCCGGGACGGTCGTCGGCCGGGTGACCAGCGGCGGCTACGGCTACACGGTGCAGCGCTCGATCGCCTACGCCTACGTTCCCGCGAGCGTTGCGGCCGGCACAGCGGTCGAGATCGACATCTTCGGCCAGTGGATCGGCGGTACCGTCTCCGACGAGCCGCTCTATGACCCGTCCGGTGCGCGCATGCGTGAGCCCTGGCCGAGCTGAGAGGCGCCCGGCCGGTGCCCGCGTCGGGCATCTGCGGACCCGCGGTGGCGAGCACGAGGCGGACCTGATCGTCGAGCACGGCGAGCACTCGGTGGTAGCGGTGGAGGTGAAGCTTGGCCCAGCGCCCAGCGATCGGGACGCCCGTCACCTGAACTGGCTGGCGCAGGGGCTCGGCTCCCGGCTGATCGACCGCGTGATCATCAACACCCGCATGTTTGCCTACCGGCGGGCCCCGTCCGGGCGTTGGCTCAGGCCGCGCCGGGCAACCCATGCGCTACCCCGCGCCGCTCGGTGCAGGTCAGAATCACGCCGCCGCACCTGATTCAGGGCTAACACTGTTCGCTGGATGCGACGGCTATTCTCCTGTCAGAACCCAGCGCTGCGGAGCCGATCAGCCGCCAGATCGATCTGCTCCGGCGTGAACTGGAGCTTGCGGTCGTTCCAGGCGTACACGCTCTCACGGATCGCGTCGGGACTGCTCGCGTGCTCCTCTGACACGACCCAGTCGACGGGCGCCAGCAGCTCGAG
>JAJYHG010000068.1 GCA_021784895.1 Actinomycetes bacterium | reverse complement strand
CTCGTAGGTCGGCAGGCGCACGCCGGCGCGCGGGATCCCAGGATGCACGCGGAGATGATCTGGTCCTTCATCGACCTCGATCCCGAGGCGGCGGAGGTTCTCGGCGCAAGCCGCGATCCGGTCTGACTCCTTGACGCGAGCATGGCCGATGCCGCTGATGGTGGTCGGGCCGTCGGCGAACACGGCGACGCAGGCGAGCGTCATGAAGACGTCGGAGCTACGCTCCATGTCCGCCTCGATGCCCTGCAGGCGGCCCGCACCGCGCAGCGACAGCGCGGCGCCGTCAGCGACGCTGCAGCCCATGCGCTCGAGCAGGCCGACCAGCTCGATGTCTCCCTGCGCGGTGGTGCGCCGGTCAAGGCCCGGCAGCGTCACCGTCGTGCCGGTCAGCGCCGCGCTGGCAAGGAAGTAGGAGGCGGTTGAGACATCCGGCTCGACCGCGAACTCAGCACCACGGTAGCCGCCTCGCCTGACCTCGACCGCCCCGTTCTCGAGCCGCGTCTCGACCCCAAAGGCGCGCATCGCGTCCCGGGTCAGGTCCAGGTAGGGCCCGCTCACGAGCTTGCCGAACCGAAGCCTGGTGTCGCGCCTGGCATGCGGCGCAGCCATCAGCAGGCCGGACAGGAACTGGCTCGAGACCGAGGCGTCGACCGCAAGCTCGCCGCCATCCAAGCCCGAGGCATCGATCACCAGCGGGAAGGACTCGCCCGCGATCACCGCGCCCTGAGCCCGCAGCGCCGCGAGCACCGGCCCGAGCGGACGGCGGCGCAGCTGCTCGTGGGCGTCAAGCGCAAAGCGCCCCGCCCCCGCGGCCACCATCGGGACCAGGAAACGGCCGACGGTCGCCCCCATCCCGCAGTACACCGAAGCCGGCCCGGATGGGGGCGCACCCAGACCGTCCAGCACCCAGTCCGGCCCCCCGCTGACGCCGGTCACGGTGCTGACCGCCACCCCCAGCGAGCCGAGCGCAGCGACCATCGCGAGCGTGTCGTCGGCGACCAAAGGCTCCCGGATGATCGATCGCCCACGAGCCACGCCCGCGAGTAGCAGCGCCCGGTTGGTGATGCTCTTTGAGCCTGGCAGGCGCACCGTCCACGCCGCCGGCGGCGCCCCGGGCGCGATCCGCGCGTGAGCGCTCACCGCTCGAGCCTCGCGCGATCGGCGGCGGCCTGCTCGCACCAGCGTGCGAGCGCCACGCTGTCAGCCGACACAAGCAGAGCGCGCACCTGTTCGAGCCGCGCGATCGCGTCGTCGACTGCGGCGCCAAGCGCAACCCGGTTCTCCAGATAGATGCCGCTCCAAATGGCGCTGTTTGAGCCCGCCACGCGGGTCGCGTCGCGGAAGCTCGGGCCCGGGCGGGCGGCCGCGTCCAGGCCCGCCAGCTGGCCGACTAGCACGTTTGCGAACACGTGCGGCAGGTGCGACACGGTCGCCATCAGCCGGTCGTGCTCGCCCGCACCAACCTCGACCGGCTCCGCGCCGAGCCCGCACACCAGCTCCCGCACACGCTCGAGCGCGGCGCGGGAGCTGGCCGCCGACGGGGTCAGATACCAGACGGCGCCGTCGAACATGTCCGCGCGCGCGTTCGCCACGCCGCTGGTCTCGGCGCCCGCGAGCGGGTGGCCGCCGACGAACCGGGGATCGCTGACCGCCTCGCAGAGCGAGCCCTTGGCCGAGCCGACGTCGGTGACAACGCAGCCCTCGGACGCCTGCGCAAGGAGCTCGGCGACCAGCGCCGGCAGGGCGCCCACAGGCGCCGCGGCGAGAACCGCATCCGCTCCTGCGACGGCGCTGGCAAGCGAGCCAGCGCCGTCAGCGATCACGCCAAGCCGCTCAGCGGCCGCGACCGCGCCGGGGTCGGGGTCCCAGCCGACCACCCGGGCGCCGAGGCGCTCTCGCGCCGCCAGCGCGATCGAGCCACCGATCAGACCAAGGCCGGCAATCGCGAGCTGCAAGGGCGCTCAGCTGTTCTTCGCGCGGCGCGCGCGCACCGCCGCGGCGAGGTCGTCCAGCACCTGCACGGTCGTCTCCCAGCCGATGCAGCCATCGGTGATCGACTGCCCGTAGGTCAGCGTGTGGGGCGGGCCGGCCGGCTGCTTGCCCTCGACCAGGAAGGACTCGACCATCACGCCGATGATCACCTCCGAACCGGCCGCCACCTGAGCGGCGACCGCGCGTGCCACCTCCGGCTGGCGCTCCGGGCGCTTGCCGCTGTTGTCGTGCGAGACGTCGATCACCAGCCGCTCGCGCAGGTGGGAGCGGCGCAGCAGCGCTCCCGCGGCGGCGACCGACTCGGGGTCGTAGTTGGGCCCGGTCTTGCCGCCTCGCAGGATGATGTGGCAGTCGCTGTTGCCGCGCGTGTGCAGGATCGCCGAGCGCCCGTCGGCGTCGATGCCCGGGAAGGCGTGGCGGGCGGCGGCGGCGCGGACGGCGTCGACCGCGACCTGGACGTTGCCGTCGGTCCCGTTCTTGAAGCCGACCGGCATCGACAGGCCGGAGCCGAGCTGGCGGTGAATCTGGCTCTCGGTGGTGCGCGCACCAATCGCGCCCCAGGAGACCAGGTCAGAGATGTACTGCGGCGTGATCGGGTCGAGGAACTCACAGCCCACGGGCACGCCCAGGCCGAGCACCTCGAGCAGGAAGCGGCGTGCCAAGCGCAGGCCGGTGTTGACATCGCCGGAGCCGTCGAGGTGGGGGTCGTTGATCAGGCCCTTCCAGCCGATCGTGGTCCGCGGCTTCTCGAAGTAGACGCGCATGACCACCAGCAGCTCGCCGCCCAGCCGCTCGGCCTCAGCGCTGAGGCGCTCCGCGTACTCGTGAGCAGCGTCGAAGTCGTGCACGCTGCAGGGACCGACTATCACGAGCAGCCGGTCATCGGCGCCATCCAGCACGGCGTGTGCCGCCGCCCGGCCGCGCAGCAACACGGAGACGCGCTCGTCGTCGAGCGGCAGCTCGTCAAAGAGCTCCTGGGGAGTGATCAGCGGCACCAGGCGCTCGATCCTCTGGTCGCGGACCGCATCGGCCTGGCTGGCGCGGATCACGGTCATCGGGGTGCTCTCCTGCAATCGCGGTTCATCGTTTCGTTCCTCTCGGGTGCTGCCCGGTTGACTTTACGCAAAGGGCGGCCGCGGGTTACGCCGCGCGCCTTGGCGCCGCTGCTTACGGCGCTCGGCTCCTCTGCTGTGAGCTCCGCGCGCCATGAGACGGAGCAGGAGGGCGTGCCAGCCGAGCGCCTAGCTAAATCGCCAGGCGTAATAGCGCGCGTAGGTGGACCAGCCGAAGGTATTTGGGCGTGAGTCGACCATGCGCTTCACACCCAAGCCTAACAGGCGCTGTCCAGGGCCCGCAGGAAACGGTCGTTCTCCGCCTCTGTCCCGAGCGTCACGCGCACGAATCCACGGCCGCCGAAGGCGCTGCCGCCCCGCACGATCACATCACGCTCACGCAACGCCTCCACCACCGGCGTCTCGTCCCCAGCGGTCTCCTGCCGGTCGTCGCTGACCCGCACCCAGACGAAGTTCGCGTCGCTGTCGGCGACCCAGTGGCCACGCTCGCGCAGCGCCTCGCTCAGCTCGATCCGGGCCGCGACCGTCGCCGCCACGCGGCGCTCCACCTCGTCCTGGTAGCGCAGCGCCTCCACGGCGGCAGCCTGCGCCGCGCCGCTCAAATAGAAGGGCTGGCGCACCTGATCGACAGCGACGCGGAACGACTCACTGCCGCAGAGCGCGTAGCCGACCCGCAGCCCAGCCAGGCCGTAGACCTTCGAGAAGGTCCGCAGGATCACGAGATTGGGGTAGCGCGAGAGCAGCTCCGTCGAGGCCAGCGGGTCGCCGACCGTGAGCGAGAACTCGACGTAAGCCTCGTCGAGGATCACGCAGACGTAGTCCGGGATGCGCGCCAGAAAGGCTTCCACCTGCTCCAGGCGCAGTGCCGTGCCGGTCGGATTGCAGATGATCACCAGGCGCGTCGCCACGGTGACCTCAGAGGCGATCGCGTCCAGATCGTGTACGGCCTGCTCGTTGAGCGCGACCTGGATCGCGCGGGCGCCGGAGGCGGCCGCCAGGTGCGGGTACATGCTGAACGACGGCCAGCCGTAGACGAGCTCGGCGCCGGGCTCGAGCAGCGCCTCACCGGCCGCCAGCAGCAGATCACAGGAGCCGGCGCCCAGCGCAATTCGTTGCGCCGGCACCCCATAGCGCCCGGCCAGCGCCTCGCGCAGCTGCGTGTAACCGGGGTCGGGGTAACGGTTTGCGCCCATCGCCGCCCGCCGGGCCGCTTCCACCACAGGCTCGAGCGGCGCGAACGCGGCCTCGTTGGAGGCGAGCATCGCCACGCCCGCGCCGAGGCTGTAGCCGGCGGCCACCGGATAGACCGGGATGCGCTTGGTCTTGGCTGCGAACTCGAAGTGCCACCGGACCGAGACTACTGGGCGGCGTCCAGGTCGGAGCGCAGCACCCTCGCCTCGTTGAGGTAAACGTGCGCGGGCACGTGATCATCCTCGGCGTAGTAGTGCAGCAGCGTGCGCACCACCCGCGGCAGCGACCCGGGCACCGACACTTCCCGCGCGCACAGCAGCGGCACCCGGCTCAGCCCCAGCTGCCGGGCCGCCACCGCCGGGAACTCCGCGTCCAGATCCCCGGTCAGGGTGAAGATGCAGCTGACCATGGTGTCCGGCGTGAGGCCGTTGCGGGCGATCAGCTCGCGCATCAGCTCGTCGGTGGCGGCGAGGATCGACGCGGCGTCGTTACGCGCCACGCTGTTGGCCCCTCGGAGCGCGAACAATCGCTGCATGGCCGCAGGAGTCTGCCAGAGCGCCGATACTTACGCTGCATGGCAACCCGGCCGTTAGCTGGCCGCCCGCGGCGGGCGTCTGAGTCCTGGCCCAATCGGGGCTCTGCTTTATCTCGGCCTGACATCCTGCCGCGCGTGGCAATCGTGCTGCTGACGGCCTTCGGCGCCTTCCTGCGCTTCTTTGAGATCGGCCACCAGGGCTTCTGGTACGACGAGTCCTACACCGTTTTTCTGGTCAAGCACGGGCCCGGCACGATGCTCGGCCTGATTCCGCAGCTCGAGTCGACACCGCCGCTGTACTACTGCATCGCCTGGGTGTGGGCACGGATCTTCGGCTTCAGCCCGGCAGCGCTGAAGTCGCTCTCAGCGGTGTTCGGGACACTGACGATCCCGGTCGCCTACGCGGCAGCCCGCAAGCTGCTGGAGAGCCGGCGCGCGGTGATGGTGCTGACGGCGCTGACGGCCACCAGCCCGCTGCTGGTCTGGTACTCGCAGGAGACCCGCGCCTACGCGCTCTTGGTGCTGCTGTCGGCCTGCACGCTGGTGGCCTTCGCCTACGCGCTGGAGAACCCACGGCCGCGGACGCTGGCACTCTGGTGGCTCAGCTGCGGGCTCGCACTCACCACCCACTACTACGCGGTGATCGCGGTCGTGCCCGAGGGCGCCTGGCTGCTCTACCGCCACCGCCGCTCACGCGGTGTATATGCCGCGCTCGCCGGGGTGGCCGCGGTCGGTGGGGCGCTGACACCACTGGCGCTCGCGCAGATCGCCACGCGCAACAACAACTGGATCGCCAACTCCTCCTACCTGCTGAGGCTCAGACAGGTGCCGGCGCTGTTTTTGATCGGGCCCGAGACGCACCTGCGGATCCTGGTCAAGTTCCTGTCCTTTGGCGTGTTCGCGCTCGCCGTCGTGCTGCTCTTCTGGCAGGTGCGCGGGCGCGACCGCCGCGGCGCGCTGATCGCCGGCGGCCTGGCGCTGGCGGGTTTTCTGCTGAGCGCTGGCCCCGGCTACAACACGTTCCTCGGCCGCAACCTGCTGCCGATCTGGGTGCCGGGCGCGATCTTCGTGGCGGCCGGGCTCGGCGCTGCACGCGCCCGCCGGGTGGGACTGGCCGCGACCGTGCTGATGTGCGCGATCGGCGTCACGGCGGTGATCAGCGTCGACACCACCTACGCCTTCCAGCGGCCCAACTGGGCGCCGGTGGCCCGCGCCCTCGGACCCTGGCCGGCGCCCGGCCAGTCAGCGGCAGACGGGCGGATCGTGATCGTGCAGGACAACCCGGGGATCCTGCCGCTCGACATCTACCTGCGCGACCTGAACTTCATCAAGACCCCGGTGCTGCACCGGGTTACCGAGCTGGATGTCATCGCCGCGCTCCCGCACCCTGGCCTCGGCGGGTTCTGCTGGTGGGGCTCGGAGTGCAACCTCGTGCCCTCACGCCTGAACCGCCGCTACGTCATCCCCGGCTTCCACGTGGTGGCACGCAAGCGCATACACGACTTTGGCATCCTGGAGCTGCGATCCGTGCGGCCGGTGACGGTGCTGCGCAGCGACCTGCCCGTGGCCCGGCATCGCAGGCACCGTCACCTCGTCGCGACGAGCCACTCACCGCTGCAGGACGCCCAGCTGATCGAGCAGGCATAGGGGCGCACGAGCCCATCGTGTGACCTCCGACAGCTCGCGATCGGCCGGCTCTGACACCCTCCGTGGCGTGCTGAGTTCTCGTCCCGCCCGCGCCGACGCCCCGGCCGCGGCGATCGTCGCGGCCCTCACCGCCGCCGCGGCGCTGCTGCGGCTGTACGAAATCGGACACCAGGGCCTGTGGTTCGACGAGGCCTACACCGTGATGCTCGTGAAGCTGCCGTTGGCGCGCATGCTGCAGACGATCCCGCGCACCGAGTCCACTCCCTACCTCTACTACCTGCTCGCCTGGCCGTGGGCGCGCGTGTTCGGGACCGGCGCCGCGGGCCTGCGGTCCTTGTCGGCGCTGGCGGGGGTCGCGGTCGTGCCGGTCGCCTACCTGGCCGCACAGGCGCTGCTTGAGAGCCGCCCGGCGGGGCTTGCGGTGGCGGCGCTGACCGCCTTCAACCCGCTGCTGATCTGGTATTCGCAGGAGGCGCGCGCCTACGAGCTGCTGGTGCTGACGAGCGCCATCAGCCTGCTGGCATTTGCGCGCGCGCGCGAGCTCCCCACCGGTAGACGGCTCGCAGCCTGGGCGCTGGCCAGCGCCCTGGCGCTCGCGACCCACTACGACGCGGCGCTGCTGGTGCTCCCCGAAGCGGTCTGGCTGCTGGCCAGCGAGCGCCGGCGTCCCGCCGCTTGGCTTGCGGTCCTGTTCGTGGCCGCCAGCGGCGGCGCGCTGCTGCCGCTATTGATCAAGCAGGCCGGCGAGCACAACGCCGCCTGGATCAGCAAGGCGCCGCTGCGCGCGCGCCTCGGGCAGATCCTGCCGCAGTTCCTGCTCGGAACCGGGTCACGCGGCTACAGCACGCTCACCTGGGTCGCGTTCGCGCTCGCGCTGAGCGCCCTGCTGCTGCTGGCGATCCGCGGCGAGCGCCCGCAGCGCGCCCGCGCGGCCGCTGCCGCGGCGCTTGCGCTGGCCGGGTTCGCATTGGTCATGGCGGTCGACGCCGCCGGCGCCGACACGGTGCTGACCCGCAACCTGCTCGCACTGTGGCTGCCGGCGGCGGTCGCACTCGGCGCCGGCCTCGGCCTGCACCGCGCCGGCAGGCTCGGGGCGTTCGTCACCGTCGCCCTGTGCGCGCTGGGCCTCTTTGCCACCATCAGCGTCACCACCGATCCGGCCCTGCAGCGCCCCGACTGGCCCGCCGTCGCCAGGGCGCTCGGCCCCTGGCCGGCGCGCGGCCAGCCGCCCACCGCCACCAGGCTGCTCGTCTTCCAGCGCAACGTCTGGCTGCAGCCGCTGACCAGCGTCTACATGAGCTCCACCCACAAGCTCGGCCACGGCAAGCCCCACGACGTCAGCGAGATCGAGATCATTGCCAACAGCGCGCCCACCAGCGCCAGCCGGCCGTCCCTGTCGACCGCGCACTGGCTGTGCTGGTGGGGCGCGGGCTGCAACCTCGAGCCGTCGACCCTGGCGGCGCGTTACGCGATCCCCGGCTTCCGTCCGACCGGACGCGCGCACGTCGCGCAGTTCACGATCCTGCGCCTGGTCGCCTCCCGCCCCCGCCGCGTCTACCAAGGCCAGATCCTGCGGGCGATGCGCCGGGCCGGCTCGCCGCTCTACGGCGTTCTGATCCAGCGGCCCTGAGCCCTGATCCAGCGGCCCTGAGCGCCGCAACCTCCGCTTCACTGAGGCGTCGATGGGAGCCGGCAGCCAGATCGCCCAGCTCGAGCGGCCCGAACCGCACCCGCTCGAGCTCCACCACGCGGTGTCCGAGCTTGGCGCACATCCGCTTGATCTGCCGCTTGCGGCCCTCATGGATTGTGATCTCGAGCGTGTCCGGGGCGAGCCTGCGGACACGCGCGGGTGCCGTCAGCCCGTCGTCGAGCACGACCCCCGCGCGCAGGGACCGCAGCGCCCGCGCCGAAACTGGCGCCCGGTCCACGACCACCCGATAGCTCTTCTCCACCTCGAAGCTCGGGTGGGTCAGCCGGTAGGCCAGATCGCCGTCGTTGGTCAGGAGGATCAGCCCGGTGCTGTCTGCGTCGAGCCGGCCGACCGGGTAAAGGCGCGCCGGTGCCGGCGCCGGCACCAGCTCCACGACGGTGCGCCGGCGCTGCGGGTCACTGGCGGTCGAGACCACGCCGCGAGGCTTGTTGAGCGCGAAGACGACCAGCTCAGCCCGCCCCGGTCCGACCGCTCTTCCGTCGACCTGGACGAGCGCCGGCCCGCGCCCGCCGCCGACAGCGGCCGACGCGTCCACGCCGCGGGCCGGGTCGGTGACGACCTCGCCGCCGACCGTCACCCGCCCGGCGCGGATGATCTCCTCGGCGGCCCGTCTCGAGGCGACGCCCGATTCGGCGAGAAACTTTGCCAGTCGCATGCGCCTGTCACCATAGGCGCTCGCGATGGATCTCGACCTGCTCTCACGCACCCTGGAGGCGTTCGGCGAGCCCACCTACCGCAGCCGCCAGGTCTTCCGTTGGGCCGCGGCCGGGGCGGGCTCCTACAACGAGATGAGCGACCTTCCCCGCACCCTGCGAGAGCGGCTCACCGCGACCGTGCCGTTCTCGACCCTGACCGTGGAGCAGGAGCTGCAGGCGAGCGACGGCACGATCAAGGCGCTCATGCGCACCGCCGACGGGCGGCCGGTCGAGGCGGTGCTGATGCGCTACCGCGACGGACGGCGCTCGCTCTGCCTCTCCTCGCAGTCCGGCTGCCCGCTCACCTGCAGCTTCTGCGCCACCGGCCAGATGCGCTTTGCCCGCAACCTGACCGCCTGGGAGATCCTCGACCAGGCGCTCCACTTCCGCCGCACCCACGCGGTCGACCACTGCGTGTTCATGGGCATGGGCGAGCCGCTGATGAACCTCGACGCGGTGCTCGGCGCCTGCGCCCGCCTGCCGGAGGCCGGGATCACGCACCGCCGCACGGCGGTCTCGACGGTCGGCTGGATCCCCGGCATCGACCGCCTCGCCGCCCAGCCGCTGCCGCTACGCCTGGCGCTCTCACTGCACGCCGCCGAGCCGGCGCTGCGCTCGCAGCTGATGCCGGTCAACGACCGCTACCCGCTGGGCGACGTGCTCGCCGCCTGCGAGCGCTTCTACGAGCGCAAACGGCGGATGATCTTCGTCGAGTACGTGATGCTCGCTGGCGTCAACGACTCGGTCGGGCAGGCGCGCGCCCTGGCGGCGCTGCTTGACCCGCGCATCTACAAGGTCAACCTGATCCCCTACAACCCGACCGCGGCCGGCCTGGAGGGCTCGGGACCGCGCGCGATCGAGGCCTTCCGCTCAGAGCTCGAGCGCCACGGCCTGGGCGCCACCGTGCGCCTGACCCGCGGGCGTGAGATCGCCGCCGCCTGCGGCCAGCTAGCCGCAGGCGCACTCACCCCGCGAGTCTCGCCTCACCCGCCGCCAGCAGCC